>NZ_JAWPOJ010000487.1:0-1016 GCF_033344235.1 Vibrio sp. Vb1554
ACCGTAAGGCAGGCGCACACCTGGCGTTACATCCAGATCGAGACTGATACCACCTTGAGCATGCAACAACGCTTTGCCCTCTAAGCCATATCTCACAGGCGTAGAATCAACCAATTTCGCTAGTGTCGCTGAAATCTCATGGCCTAATGCATTTGCACGTTCATCTTGTCCATAGCGGGAAGTTTGCCCTTCTTTTTCAAGAAGTAAGTTGACCGCTTCAGCCATGCCATAAATGCCGTACATTGGCGCAAAGCGTGACTCTTCAATCAAGCCTTCTTGGGTTAAGAAGCCTTGGAAGAACTGTGATTGTTCATGCAAGTGCGAGCTTCTTGCGTCCATCAACTCCGTCATTAGTTGATGATACGTCGGTAATACATTACTGAAAAAATCGTCGCGACTTGCTGCACGTTTCGCCACTTCTTTTAGATTCATGCGTACAAGCGTGTTTGAACCACCAGCTAGCGGGAGTGAGTTGTAGCAACTGACGATACCAAACTGCGCTCCGTCATAAGCATTTGCGTGAATTGGGTAATTCGCAATATGAGGCTTGCTACACTCACAAATGTTTGTCGTCGCCTGACGTAACAAATCATCTGGAGTGATCGATTCGTCGTACATAAACGTGAGATTTGGTGCAATTTGCTTGAGCTCTGCGTCCACACGCAAAATAGTGCGACAGATAATGTTGTCTGTCGGCCCGATATTCACGTGCATGAAGGCATCCGGCAACGTGCGATCCAACATGATCCAGAAATGTCGAAGTTTTTTGTAAATCTGCGCTTCAGTTTGGTCGCCTACATAAGGCATCAGGACGTCGTCTAACTGCCCTAAATATACAGGAATATTAGTAACAGACGGCACATGATGGTAGATGATGGTAAGCATATTTAGCGCATCATCAAAATCTTCTGCAGGTGACAACTCCAAATACTCAGAGCCTTGAGATAAAAACTTCACATAGTCAGGTAAAACATAACGCGGTTTAAAAGGCGCATGACCTTCAAACATGTCACAAA
>NZ_JAWPOJ010000488.1:0-1016 GCF_033344235.1 Vibrio sp. Vb1554
CACCGATGTTGTGCTGATCACTCGCGACAACTTCCGTGAAGAGCTACAGAAAAAAGGTCTTTAAGCCTATTTGCGGCGGTGCAATGACCGCCGCTCTTTCGGGAAACGGAGAGAATGATCATGATAAATTCCCCTTCTTACCTTGAGTTTTGCAACATATCGAAGCATTTCCCAGGAGTTAAGGCATTGAGCAACATTAGTTTTCGCGCCAACAAAGGCAGCATTCATGCGCTAATGGGTGAAAACGGTGCAGGTAAATCAACGTTGCTTAAAACTCTCAGTGGCTTACACCAACCTACTGAAGGCGAGTTGGTCGTCGATGGTAAAGCTTTGGTGTTCAACTCAGCGACTGATGCGCTTGAGCAAGGTATCGCCATTATTTACCAAGAGCTGAACTTGGTACCTGAGCTTAGTGTGGCAGAAAACATCTACCTAGGTCAGTTGCCAACAAAAGGTGGCAGTGTAGATGTGGAAACATTGAACGCTCGAGCGCGAGAACAGCTAAAACGTTTGGGGGAGGATTTTGATCCTTCTCGCCCACTTAAAGAGTTTTCTATCGGCCAGTGGCAAATGGTGGAAATTGCCAAAGCACTAAGCCGCAATGCTCAGATTATCGCGTTTGATGAACCAACCAGCAGTTTGTCTCAACGCGAGATTCAAAACTTATTCAAAGTTATTCGCGAATTGCGCGATGACGGCAAAATCATTCTGTACGTTTCCCATCGTATGGAAGAGATCTTCGATTTGTGCGATGCCATTACCATCTTCAAAGATGGGACACATGTACAAACATTTGACGACATGACCGACTTAACCCATGAAAAATTGGTTGAGCTGATGGTCGGTCGTGAAATCAACGATATCTACAACTACCGTTCGCGTTCTCTCGGCGAAAGTGGCCTACGCATTGAAAACCTTGAAGGAAAAGGGTTAACCCAACCAGTCTCACTCGATATTCGTCAAGGTGAAATTCTGGGTCTGTTTGGTTTAGTTGGGGCAGGGCGAACAGAACTAAA
>NZ_JAWPOJ010000489.1:0-1016 GCF_033344235.1 Vibrio sp. Vb1554
GAACATCCGTTAAATGAGAAAACTCGTATTTATCTAAGAGTGGAGTCTCTGCTGCGTCAGGCTCACTTGGCCTCTGGTTTTGCCGATAATCACCAGTATCAACTTTTTTTCCGTGCTCTTTTTGACATGGTAGAGATCTTCGAGCAGATCCAACTAAAAAGTGAATTGGCTAAAGATCTTGAGAAACAGCGCCTCTCCTATCGCCATTGGCTAAATGTAGAAGGTGTTGATCAAGAAGCCCTCAATTCGTTACTCAATGAAATTGATGTGGTTCATAGTCAATTAATGGGTGCAGAGCGTTTTGGTCAAGCGTTAAAAGAAGATCGCTTCCTTAGCTCTATTCGCCAACGTTTCAATCTACCAGGTGGCTCGTGCTGCTTTGATTTACCAGCATTACATTACTGGCTTCATCTGCCTATTGAACGTAAAAAGCATGATGCCAACCAATGGCAAAAGAGTTTGAAACCGCTTTCCGATGCGCTCACCTTGTGGCTAAAACTTGCTCGTGAAACCGGTCATTTTAAAGCCCAAATCGCGCGCGCAGGATTCTTCCAAAGTGACGCAGATGAAGCAAATATCCTCCGACTTCATATTCCTATGAAGTATGGCGTCTACCCTATGATTTCAGGTCATAAAAATCGTTTTGCGATTAAATTTATGGCTTTTGAAAATGGTCAGGCATGCACACAAGATGTCGAGTTTGAATTAGCCGTTTGTAGCTAATCAAAACATCAGGCTATTATTCTAAATACTTCGCTTTAATACCAAGATTACAATGGGACGATTCAACCATGTCTAAAATTACTATCGTTCAATGCCCTCAATGTGGTACCGACGTTGAATGGGGAGAACAAAGTCCTCATCGCCCTTTCTGTAGTAAAAAATGCCAAATGATCGATTTTGGTGAGTGGGCAGATGAAGAAAATGCCATTGCTGGCGCCCCAGATATGTCAGACAGTGACGGCTGGTCAGAAGATCAATACTAGAGGTTCTAGGTTCTAGGTTCTAGGTTCTAG
>NZ_JAWPOJ010000490.1:0-1015 GCF_033344235.1 Vibrio sp. Vb1554
AATCAGATTTTAGTAAGGGATATCGTCCCCGTTTAGGGCATTTGGAGGTGGTTTTTTCGATCGTTGAGCTTTCACTTCGGCATATTTTGCAGCTTGAAGTACCGCTTTTGCCATCGCGACACCGGAAAGTCCCTCCGAGCCACTGAGAAGCGTTTTAACGGTGTTTTCAGCCTCTTCTGTGCGAGACTGTTCTTCTTTGCGTTTCTGGCGCTTGTAGGCTTTCTGGCGCTCTTTCTGGACGCGGTCAGTCAGCCCAAATAAAGCGAATAGCGCGAGGTTGATGGTTTTGATGGCGGGTTTGGCGTAGTACCGCAGCTCGCCACTGGACGCCAACACCGCCTCTGAAATCGGGTGGACAGCCAACAGGCCAACACGCTGCAACTCCGCCAGTGCGCGACGAACGCGCGACAAAGACAGCCCCGTGTGCTCACAAATTTTCTTGTAAGACAGGTCGAACCATTTCTTGCTGTTGTACTGGTAGAACCCAACTTTAAACGTAGTGAGATCGATGTACTTGGCGATGCACTTGAGCACAAGCGTGACAGCTTCTGCGCTCTCGCTTCGACGCTGACGTTTCGAATCCTTGGCTCTCGCAAGCATTGGGATAGTTGAGCGCAAGTATGCGAACTTCTCGATACGAGTCGATAAATTTTGCAGTATTTGCGGAGTATTCTCGGCGATCTCAAACCGTAGTTTGGTGACCGGATTTAACGGATCGTGTCCGCACCGGTTGCCATAATGTAAGGCTGTGGTGTTCAGATATCACCGCACAGATGGCGGCGCTGATATTGATAAAATGGGGTCATGTGTTAGACTCTCCTCAAGCTTAATGCCTAACCCTGATACGTATGACTCCTTCCGCCAAGTCGAATTCATACCATCGGGGTTTTATTTTTTCTGGGGTAAAGGTTAAGGCTAAACACCTGAGATCTCAAATGGATCTTTTGAAGATCAGACCGATACCAACAAGAAAGGCTCACCAAATGGTGAGCCTTTCTTGTTCTTATCAATACTT
>NZ_JAWPOJ010000491.1:0-1013 GCF_033344235.1 Vibrio sp. Vb1554
CTAACTCGACGGGTGGTATCAAATCGGCTGCGATGGCAACGGGGGCATACTCTCGCATTCGTCGTCAGTTCAAACAACCAATCGGTCACATGGAAGGCGTTGAAGAGCCATTGGCGCGTCTAGGCGGTAATGCATATGTCATGGATGCGGCCAGCAACCTAACTGTTGCAGGTATCGACCTAGGTGAAAAGCCATCAGTTATTTCTGCAATCGTGAAGTACCACTGTACCCACCGCGGTCAACAAAGCATCATCGACGCGATGGACATTGTCGGCGGTAAAGGCATTTGTTTAGGCCCTTCGAACTTCCTCGCTCGTGGCTACCAAGGATCTCCAATCGCCGTAACGGTAGAAGGTGCAAACATTCTGACTCGTTCGATGATCATCTTCGGTCAAGGTGCGATTCGTTGTCACCCATATGTACTTGAAGAAATGAACGCAGCTTACTCAGAAGCGAGCGACGCGGTTGAGAAATTCGACAAAGCGTTAGCTGGCCATGTGAGCTTTACCATGAGTAACCTCGTTCGCAGTATTTGGTTTGGTTTGAGCGATGGTCTCGGTTCATCGGCACCGACTAAAGATGCAACGAAACGCTACTACCAACAGCTAAACCGTTACAGTGCCAACCTAGCGCTTCTGTCTGATATCTCAATGGCGGTACTTGGTGGTTCGTTGAAACGTAAAGAGCGTTTATCTGCGCGTTTAGGTGACATTCTCAGTCAGCTATACCTAAGCTCCGCGACGCTAAAACGTTTTGAACAAGATGGTCGTCCAGCTGAAGATTTGGCTTTGGTTCACTGGGGCCTACAAGATAGCTTAAAACAAGCAGAAATCGCCGTTGATGAGTTCCTAGCAAACTTCCCGAACAAAGTCATTGGCCGCACACTTCGCGTTCTGATTATGCCATTCGGTCGTGTACGCAAAGCACCAAGTGACAAGCTAGACAGCAAAGTGGCACGTATTCTACAAACCCCAAGTGCAACACGTTCGCGCATTGGCCGTGGCCAGTACCTA
>NZ_JAWPOJ010000492.1:0-1012 GCF_033344235.1 Vibrio sp. Vb1554
CAATATCTGGGCTGATACACGTGAGCAAAATGCGATTAAATGTCGGAATCAGCAGCAGCAGGATGATCAAGCAGCTCACTGCAAGCAACGTGATGTCTCTATCGGTCACCGTCAAAATCGAACCAAACAGTACGTTTTCTAGCATGTGTATGTTGATCTTACGTGCGACGTACATCAGCAACGCCGCCCCGACCGCCAGAGCTAACGCCAGAAATACACCGACCAACGTGTCATAAGGTACATTGGTGCGATTTCTCACGTAGTGCAGCTGCAACGCAAAGATCATCCAAAAGCTAAACAACCCTATGATTGGGTTTTCTGGTGGTTCACCAAGTAAAACACCAATAGCGATACCCGTCAGTGCTGCGTGGCCTACTGCTTCGGAGAAAAACGCCAAACGCTTAGCAATCACTAATGTACCCAGCCCGCCGAGTAGCGGCCCCAAAATCAGCGCAGCGACCATCGCGTTCACCATAAAAGCGTACGCAAAGCTGTCGCTCAACCATCCAGCGTCTACACCACTCACCACCAGTGCTCGTAACCACTCCATTACGCCGCCTCCGCTTTGGTTGTGTAGTGCTTAAATAATGTTTCAATACGATCTGGACTCAAAACATCCGAGTGGTGTCCGGACGCCACAATCTGACGGTTAACAACGTGCACTTCTGCATCCAAGCGACGCACCGCAGTGACATCATGATGAACCGCTAACACCGTTTTGCCCTGCGCGACAACTTCATGTATCAACACTTCAAGGTAACGCACACCTTGCTCGTCCATCCCTGTTGTAGGCTCATCCAACACCAACAAGCTTGGGTCATCTAACAAAGCCTGAGCGAACAACACACGCTGTTGCTCACCACCAGAAAGTTGCCCCATACGACGATCTGAGCGAGCGGCCATGCCAACGCGATCTAATTGCACCAACGCACGTTGTGTTTGTTTGGTTTTACGGCGCCAGAATAATGGGATTCGTGTTTGGTTCAGCAACACAAAATCCATCACCGTTAGC
>NZ_JAWPOJ010000493.1:0-1012 GCF_033344235.1 Vibrio sp. Vb1554
CGTGTTGCGAAACAGCCCACATGTGCTGCTAATTGGTGAGGGGGCTGAGAAATTCGCTTTTGAACAGGGCCACGTTTACACCGAACAAGATTACTTCTTCACAAATCGCCGTTATGAACAGCTGCTCTCAATGCGTGAGAAAGGTTTGTTTGCGTTATCTGAGTCTCGTTACCCGGATGATCGTAAACACGGCACCGTAGGCGCAGTGGCGCTAGACCAGCAAGGCAACTTAGCTGCGGCGACCAGTACGGGTGGGGTAACCAATAAGCAATATGGTCGTGTTGGAGATTCTGCACTGATAGGCTGTGGCACGGTGGCTGAGAATGGCGTGGTGGCAGTTTCAACTACGGGTGTTGGTGAGTTCTTTATTCGTAAACGTGTTGCGGAAGATGTAGCAGCACGTATGCGTTATTTGCAAGAGGACGTACATACCGCGTGTGAAGCCATTATTCAGGGAGATCTCAAAACCATGGGCGGAGAAGGTGGCCTGATTGCCATTGATGCGAATGGGGCGTTGCATTTCGCTATGAACAGTTCGGGGATGTATCGTGCGGGTATCAATACTCGTGGTGAGTTGAGTGTGAAAATCTACGCTAACGACTAACCGTTCGATTATTTCACGACGAGCAACCGTGCAATTACAACAAAGCCCAGCATAAGTCTGGGCTTTGTTTTGTCTTTCGCGTATTGATCAGTAATGCGGCGGCGGTGGCTCGTTGGCTGGATCTTCCATATTCGAAGAATCCATATTTTTCACTTTGCCTACTACGTACTTCATTTGATCTTGCATCTTCGTGATCTGCAATTGTTGTTGTGACAATGCACTGTTCAGATCTTCGATTGTTTGCTCTTGGAACGCCACCTGACACTCTAAGTCGTTGATGCGTGCTTCCAATTGCTCAATGAGTTTTTCTGTCATGACCCGTTCTCTAGTTGCCAAGCTTGGGCGATGCCCGCCGATGTGGCAGTAATTACACGTTGCTTAGAATCAAAGGCAGCATCATACACGACC
>NZ_JAWPOJ010000494.1:0-1012 GCF_033344235.1 Vibrio sp. Vb1554
AGCGATGATGTCTGCCAGCAATACGCTCGTGACCAAGTCGTTTAATCCTGTCGATCATGCCAAAACTAAAAGCATCGATAAAACCTCAGAGTCCATCATCAAATGGACCCCAATCAGCGATCTCGCGGGTGAGCCGATTGCGTGGTTGAAAACACAAACCAAACGTGAACACTATTCAAAAGGTAATACGCTCTTTATTTACCTCTTTGCGACGGTTGGGGTGGTAGCGTCAGTCATTGCTACCAGCACGTTTTTCATCTTCAAAAGAAAGGTGGCAACACGCTTTAGCCACTTTGCAGAAGGCATTAACGAAATCGCCTCCCAATATCAGCTTGAAGGTTTGCAGTCAGTAAAGTTCGATGAGTTAGAACTCGCGACAAAGCTTGTGCAAAAGCTCTCTGAAAACACGTCTATGACTCAGTTACAACTGAAAGACTCCATGGAGAAATTCGGCGCACTTTACCACAGCTCATCGTTAGGCATGCTGATCGTTATTGAACGTGAAATCGTCGACGCCAACCATCGAGCGCTTGAACTACTGAGTTATAAAAAGTCCGACCTTCTTGAGCAGTCATTAGACACGCTCTGCCCTACGACTGCGGATGAGTGTCGTGTTGATGCAATGTATCGAGAGCTTCAACATGGCCGCAATCAGTTTGAAGCACAGATGCTAGACAGCCACGGCGAAACCATCGATTGTTTAATAGAAGCAACACTGATTCAGCACAACGGGCACACCGCCTTGATGCTGCTGTTGCAAGATTTGAGTGAAAACAAACAACAAGCTGAGATGATTCAAAAACTGACCGATTTTGATCCTGTGTCTGGCTTTTGTAATCGCCCGGTAATCTTAGGTGCACTTGAAGAGTTGGTGAAACACCAGCCGAATCACTTCTCGTTCATCTACATCACAAGTAAGAGCCTCAAGCAAATCGCTGAAGTGTACGGACACCTGATTTTTGATGAGGCGATCCAGTACATCTCGACTTTGTTGCGCGACCAGTTGGGCACG
>NZ_JAWPOJ010000495.1:0-1011 GCF_033344235.1 Vibrio sp. Vb1554
AAGACTTCGTGCTTCGCTTGTTTTTTCTCATCAACTAAACCAACGTTGATGATGGAACCGACCACAATACCTTTATAGAGCACGTTCGCTCCGCTATCTAAACCAAATGAATTGTCAGAAATTAGGCGAATCGCGATAGACTTTTCTTGCTGTTGATTAAATACGTTTTTGCGAATTGCAGTGAAGCGGCGAGAGCGTTCGCCGTCGCCAGGAACGATAGTGAGGAAGTTTCCTCTAACTAGGTTTGCAATGTTTTCGACACCAGACAATGACACTTTCGCTTCTTCCAAAACAAAGCGAGTGCCTGTGGTAAGCATGTCACTGAAAGCAGGCTGAATTGCTGCTGACGCCAAAATGACTTCTCGTCCTTCAGAAAGGCTTAAGTCGGTGACCTGACCAATTTCAATGCCACGGTACATGATTGGTGCGCCTTCGCTGCTGACTTTATTGTCGTCAGGTAGAGCAATTTTGATCGCAATGCCTCGACCTGCTGTTTTCAAATCTTTATATAAGCGGAACTCGGTATTTTCTTCCACTGGTTCGCCATCGTCCGGGGAGTCAACGGCGATAGCGCCACCAAGTAGGGCACTCATGCTTTCTAAGCGTACGTCAACGCCTTCAAAACCTATACTTGCGCCAATGCCGCTGACGTTCCAAAAGCGGCTGCGGTCATTGATGATGTGTCGATATTGCTCTTGGATATTAGCTTGAATAGTAATGGATTTTGCATCTTCATCCAGTTGGTAGCTGTAGACCGCACCGATAGGAATTTTCTTATAGACAATCTGAGAGCCAATCGACACGCCGCCTAAGTCTCGGCTTTTAAGCTTGATGTTCAAACCTTGTGAAACACGTAGGTCCGTTGGCGCCGAATCGAGAGCGTGGAATGTGGTCTCAAATTCTTGACCGTCCCCCGGTTGGATAGAGATGTAGTTACCAGAAACAAGCGCATCCAAGCCCGACACACCAGTTAAACTTGCGGTTGGTTTGACGAGCCAAAAACGCGATTTA
>NZ_JAWPOJ010000496.1:0-1011 GCF_033344235.1 Vibrio sp. Vb1554
ACAGACCAAGCTTTTTTTAAGTATGTACGCAATTTTAATGAGTATCAGAAACGTTCTATGTTTGGTGGTATCGGCTTGTTTAGCGATGACGCCATGTTTGCGCTTGTCAGCAATGATTGCTGTTATTTGCGCGGCGGTAATGGTTTAGACGAAGAATTTACTCTGCTTAATTGTGAAAAATACAAGCACGTCAAAAAACAGACGACGGCTACTGTAAACTATTATGACGTAACCGATTTATTTGAGTCCGGATTTACTGGCCTTGACGATTTGTTACGCAAATCTATTGATTGCTCAATTAAGGAGCGAAAATACCAAAAGTCTTCTGCAAGTAAACGTTTGAGAGATCTACCGAACATGCAGCTTACATTAGAGCGCATGGTTAAAAAGGCGGGTATTGATGATGTTGAAACCTTTTTGGAACTTGGTCCAGTTGAAGTGTTCAACAAAGTAAGAGTTGCTTACGGCAATGATGTTGACGTTAAACTGCTGTGGAAGTTTGCTGGTGCCATTGATGGTGTGCACTGGAAACTAATCCAAGAGCCGCGCAAAAAACAGTTACTGGCACTGTGTGAATAAGGCAACTGAACCACACAATGATTGACTCGTTTCTAATGGAGTTAGCGAGTCAGAAAAGTAAGTGTTAAAAGCAGAAAAGGGATGTTGATGTTTTTGACCACTTCATTTGAGTTAGTCATTTTATGAATAAAAAAACCGAGGCAATTGCCTCGGTTTTGCTTTTTTCACGCCAATTAGAACTTGAAGCGTGTAGTGAACATGATTTGATCACCGTAGAAATCGTTGATGCGAGCTTCAGCACCAAGAGAGAAAAGCTCTGTTGAATGGAAGCGCGCGTAAGCAGAACCTGTCCAATCATCATCGTTGTCGATTGAAACGTAACCAACTTTACCACCCACTTCAAGTTGAGGACCAAGCCATTGGCGAACGCCTAGGTTTAGCTCCATACCAACATCTGTGCTGCTTGAGCTTGTTGGCTGAACCACACGCATT
>NZ_JAWPOJ010000049.1:0-20442 GCF_033344235.1 Vibrio sp. Vb1554
TAACAGACGACAGAATTTAAGGATAGAAACAATGACACATTGGATTGCAGGTGAATGGGTACAAGGTCAGGGTGAAGCATTTACGTCTCTGTCGCCGTACAACCAAGAAGTGATCTGGCAAGGCAAAGGTGCAACGGCAGAGCAGGTGAACCAGGCGGTATCTGCAGCGCGTGAAGCGTTTATTGACTGGAAAAAGCGTCCATTTTCAGAGCGTGAGGCAATCGTGTTGGCTTTTGCGGAGAAAGTAAAAGAGAACAGCGAAAAAATCGCCGAAGTGATTGCCAAAGAAACCGGTAAGCCGATTTGGGAAACGCGCACTGAAGCAGCAGCCATGGCAGGTAAAATTGCCATTTCGATTCGTGCTTATCATGACCGCACTGGTGAGGCGAGCCGTGAAGCAGCAGGCAACCAAATCGTATTGCGCCACCGCCCATTGGGCGTGATGGCGGTGTTTGGTCCTTACAACTTCCCAGGCCACCTACCAAATGGTCACATTGTGCCTGCGCTACTGGCTGGTAACACGGTAGTCTTCAAACCGTCTGAGCAAACGCCATGGACGGGTGAATTGGCAATGAAGCTATGGGAAGAAGCCGGTCTGCCGAAAGGCGTGATTAACCTTGTTCAAGGCGCGAAAGAAACTGGTATCGCCCTAGCTGACGCAAAAGGCATCGATGGCGTACTGTTTACGGGTAGCGCAAATACGGGGCATGTATTACACCGTCAATTTGCGGGTCAACCGGGCAAGATGCTCGCACTAGAAATGGGTGGTAATAACCCGATGGTGATCTCTGATAAATATGGTGATTTGGATGCCACGGTTTACACCATCATCCAGTCAGCGTTTATCAGTGCTGGGCAGCGTTGTACGTGTGCTCGTCGTTTGTATGTGCCATTGGGTGAAAAAGGCGATGCGCTTATCACCAAACTCGTTGAAGCGACACGCAATATTCGCGTAGACCAACCATTTGCAGAACCTGCGCCATTTATGGGACCGCAAATTTCGGTCGCGGCAGCCAAGTTTATTCTTGATGCACAAGCTAATCTACAGTCTCTTGGCGGTGAAAGCTTGATTGAAGCGAAAGCAGGAGAGGCGGCGTTTGTTTCTCCTGGCATCATTGATGTAACGAACATTGCTGAGTTACCAGATGAAGAATACTTCGGCCCACTTCTGCAAGTGGTGCGTTACGAAGGGTTAGACAAAGCCGTGGCGCTGGCAAACGATACGCGCTTTGGCTTATCTGCTGGTTTGGTCTCAACCGACGACCAAGAATGGGAATACTTCGTTGACCACATTCGTGCAGGTATCGTGAACCGTAACCGCCAGCTCACTGGTGCAAGCGGTGATGCGCCATTTGGTGGTCCGGGGGCGTCGGGTAACTTGCGCCCAAGCGCTTACTACGCAGCAGATTACTGTGCGTACCCAATGGCATCAATGGAAGGTCAAGAGACTGTCTTGCCTGCAACATTGAGTCCAGGTGTAGCGCTATAAGTTTTAATAATAGAGTCGCAACTATGCATTGCGGCTCACCTTGCCGGCGCATCATTTAGGTATGGGTTGTAGTGATCGTTGGCAGAACACGAAAAGTGAGCAAAGACTCGGAAAAGCGTGTTGACTGACTGGCATTTACCGTCACAGGTTGATGGTTGCTCGTTCATTATTCTGGACAACTTTTGTTGTGAACGAGCAGCCAACTTCCGCTTACCTTTAAACTCTACATCTCGTAACAAGGAGTCGTTATGACGCCCGATGTGTTATTTGAATCGCTATGGCAAGATTACATTCAACGTCTTTGCCCTTCGGCGGCTAAAGTGCATCAGCTGCTTCAAGAAGATGAGCCTCTGATTAATGATCATATAGCTTTACGTACCTTCAATATCGCGCCTCTTGGTATTGAAACTCTAGCTAAGCCATTTGTAGCTATTGGTTACAAGGCGTGTGGTGATTACGTTTTCGAAAGCAAAAAGCTGGTTGCTAAGCACTATGAGCACCCAGATCCGAAGCAACCTAAAGTATTTATTAGTGAGCTAAAAGTTGAAGAGTGCTCGCCTGAGCTACAAGAGATTGTGAAAAATTTGGTGGCACAAGTCGATGCTGACAAGCTGAACGATAGCGCATTCTTACATGGTGGACGCTTGTGGGATTTAAGCTTTGCTGATTACCAAACGTTGGCTAAAGAAAGTGAGTACGCATCTTGGCTTGCGGCGCATGGTTACGGAGCAAACCACTTCACGGTGAGCGTTAACCAACTCAATGAATATGAAGAAGTGAAGCAGGTAAACGATCATCTGCGTACCGCTGGGTTTACCATTAATGAAAATGGTGGTGAAGTGAAGGGCACTCCTGAGGTGTTGCTAGAGCAGTCATCGACCATGGCTGATAAAGTAGCGGTTCGTTTTAGCGAAGGCACTGAAATTATCCCTGGCGGGTTTTATGAATTTGCTAAGCGCTATCCGATGGAAAATGGTGATTTGTACCCAGGTTTCGTGGCCGCTTCAGCTGACAAAATCTTTGAAAGTACGAATGGCTAAGTTTTAGGGTTAACCTGTTAAGCTTACTCATTAGTGTTCGCTGCACCCTATCTCATTTGGTCATGAGCAAATAAAAAGCCACCAATGTTGCCATTGGTGGCTTTTATAATTTTGTTCGTGTCACTCTAGTTTGAGATTAACGAGTACCGTAAACCACGATGGTTTTACCGTGAGCAGAGATTAGGTTCTGCTCTTCTAGCATCTTCAAAATACGACCTACTGTCTCACGAGAACAGCCAACAATTTGACCGATTTCTTGACGAGTGATCTTGATTTGCATGCCGTCTGGGTGAGTCATTGCGTCTGGTTGTTTTGCAAGGTTCAGAAGCGTCTGAGCGATACGACCAGTTACGTCTAGGAACGCCAGGTCACCCACTTTTTGGCTAGTTACTTGAAGACGACGAGCCATCTGCGCAGAAAGACGCATTAGGATGTCTGGGTTTACTTGGATAAGCTGACGGAACTTCTTGAAAGAAATTTCAGCAACTTCACAAGGAGATTTAGCACGAACCCAAGCTGTGCGCTCTTGGTCTTCCTCGAATAGACCAAGTTCACCAATAAAGTCTCCTTGGTTTAGGTAAGAAAGGATCATCTCCTTACCTTCTTCGTCTTTGATAAGAACCGCAACAGAACCTTTAACGATGTAGTACAAAGTTTCTGCCTTTTCGCCCGCGTGAATTAGCGTGCTCTTTGAAGGGTACTTATGAATATGACAGTGTGAAAGAAACCACTCTAATGTTGGGTCGGTTTGAGGTTTACCTAGAACCATAATATCTCACTTCCTCTGCAGGGTACGCTTGCGCTATCCATATTTTAGCTAAGCCTGAATTAGGCCTACTAGAATAAGAGCACTTTTTATATGCTGCAAGCTCTCTTGTGTTTCGGTAAGAAATAGTATCCTTTTTCGAAAACGATTTCTTGATTTTAATCGTGCCATGATTGAGATTTTGTAAGCAAAACTGTGCACATGATCACGGTATGAAAAGTAAACATCTTCGCAGGCAGGTTTTTAGCCAATTTTCCCTGTTTCGATGAGCTGTTGTAGGATAGGCCGAACTATGAGCTCCATTGCAAAGCTCATCTTACCGCCGGGTACGACAATCGTGTTGTGGCGTGACATGAATGAGCCATCAATCATGGCCAGCAGATATGGGAAGTCGACATTCTTGATACCGCGTAGGCGAATCACCACAAAACTCTCATCCAAACTAGGGATGCCTTTTGCATTAAGTGGGTTGGAAGTATCAACGGTCGGTACGCGCTGGAAGTTGATGTGAGTACGAGAAAACTGAGGAGTGATATAGTTGAGGTAATCGTCCATGGATCGCACGATTGAGTCCATTACCGCTTCACGCGAATGGCCGCGATCGCGAGTGTCGCGTACGAATTTTTGTATCCACTCTAAGTTCACAATCGGCACCATGCCAATTAAGAAATCCACATGTTGAGCAACATTAACATCACCATCCACCACGCCACCATGTAACCCTTCATAAAACAGCACGTCGCTGTTTTCGGGTAAGTCTTGCCACGGTGTAAACGTGCCTGGCATTTGATTGTAGGGAACCGCTTCGTCAAACGTGTGCAGATAACGGCGCACGCTGCCAGTGCCATCATGCCCGAACTTACGGAAAAACTCTTCTAGTCCCGGGAAGTCATTAGCTTGTGGGCCAAAGTAGCTAATGTGTCGACCTTGCTCGCGGGCTTTGCGAATTTCGATGTCCATTTCTGGGCGAGTAAAGCGATGGAAGCTATCGCCTTCAACCCATGCGGGTTTAACGTTCATCATATTGAACATTTTACGGAAGGCTTCAGATGTAGTGGTCGTGCCGGCACCGGACGAACCAGTAACCGCAATAATTGGGTGTTTAGCTGACATGACAAACCTTGTCGAAAATTACTTACCTGTAATGTGCAGTAGAGTTACTACTGCACGGTCGATATCCCACTATAGCACGTAACAATACCTTGTCATCGAGTGGGATACGGTAAAATGTGAAGGGTCTAAAATTTTGTTTTATGTTGAATATCGACGGTTTCGTGTAGCTCAGAGAACACGATAACCGCTTCACCTTTTTCCAATTGAGCTTTAACTTGATCAATTTTGTCTTGCAAAGAAACCTCGACGGTTCCGTAATCCGTTCCTTCGCGTAAGACGAATTCACGAATTAAGTTTTCCAATGTTTCCGGCGCAATGTCTTGCCATGGAATGATCATAAATACCTCTAACTTTTATGATGAGCGGCTAGTTTACTGCGTTCGTTGCTTGGATACAGCAGAAAGGTAATCTGCGGCGATACTTTCGTAATACGCGGGCAGCGCTTCCTCCAACCAAAACTTAGGTTTTAACGCCGTTCCTGTCAGGAAGCCAACATGGCCACCGTGTTCAAAGAGACGGTAATCAATGTTATCTGGCAGAACAAACTTCGGGATCACATCGTCGGTCATGAACGGATCGTCTTTGGCATGGATGATCAGTGTGGGTAGCGTGATTTGCTGTAGTTTACTTAAGCCAGAGCATTGGTCGTAATAATCTTGTGCGTCTTTGAAGCCATGCAATGGTGCCGTAATCAAATCATCGAATTCATACAATCGTGTGACACGTTTTATTGAGTTGTAGGACAGCGCAAGCTCGCCATGCAGTAGATGATGCTTTTGTAACGCGTTACGTTTCAGTGAAGAAAGCAGATAACGGCGATACACTTTCGAAAAGCCTTGTTCTATACGGTTTGCACACGCCGCTAGGTCTAAAGGCGCTGAGATAATAGTCGCTGCATTCAAAATAGGGTGGTCTTTATATTGGGCTAAATAATTTGCCAACATGTTACCGCCAAGAGAAATACCAACTGCAACTTTGGGATTATCAGGAAAACGTTGTTCAAGGTGCTCTAGGAAGTAACGAGCATCCGTCACTTCACCCGAGTGGTAAGCTCGTGCTTTTTTGTTTGGTTTACCGCTGCAGCCACGAAAATGCATCATCACCGACAGCCATCCAGATTGAGCAAATGCATTCATTAACCCATTGGCATAAGGGCTATAGAAGCACCCCTCTAATCCATGAAATAAAACAAAAATCGGCTTTTTTTGTGCAGGCTCTTGGGTTGGGTCCTCGCTCCACGCGAGATCGAGAAAGTCGCCATCGGATGTATCGAGGGTTTGCCAAATCGGCGTAAATAACGCTTTTTTGCGAATAAAACGCGGCAAAAGCGTTTGGAGATGCGGGTTTTTGATCCCGGCGGCTGCGAAAAATTGTGTCATACCTAACTGCTCTTATGCGGTCCTTCGGTGTCCGTTGAAGAACTTATTAATATAATCCTTTATAAAGATTATAGGTATTCTACAGATTTATGGGCGTTTTGGTGGTTGAATGTTTGGCACCGGAATAGCAAAGGCTTGCTGCAAATGCTCCCCACCGAGTTGACGACAGTATCTCAACGTCAGTGGGTCACCATCATTTTTGAGTAGTGCAAGTGAGTTAATGCAGTTCACCAAATCCGCTTGTTGCTGCTTTTCTAGTTGCAGCTCAAACTGCAAGGTCTCACGATACAAAGCGTCATTGACTTGAGACTTAAGGTGGCGACGAAGGTCGCGAAAGGAGTGAAGTAAAGTTTCGCTTCTACCTAGACAGTCTTGCACCAAGGGCCAGTCTTTTTCTTGGAAAATGAGTTGCTGCTCATCGAGCCATCTGAGCAGCAGGAGTAGGTTCACGTTACCGTGGTAGTTGTTTTGCAATGATAAGCACGCCTCTTTCACTTCTCGCACACCATAAAACTGCAGACTAAACTGCCAAAGGTGTTCTAGGGTGAGTGTGTATTCAGCGTGTTGATTACTCATTGATTAAACTCTAGCTCCATCTGCTCCAACGTTTCTTGAGCAGACATCCATTCCATTTCAATTTCTTCGAGCTCAGCCTTACTAGAAGCTTGAAGTGCCAGCACTTGGTTAAGTTTAGCTTTATTTTCGGCCGCATACAGTGAGTTGTCCGCCAATTGTTCTTCAGCTTCGGCCAGTGCAGCACCTAACTTATCCATTTTATTTTCTAGTTGTGTCAGCGTTTTGCGAATTGGCGCTGTCTGTTTTCGAAACTCTGCATCGCGACGTTTTTGCTCTTTTTTCGCTGCCGCGCTGTTGGCGCTATCTTTGGCTGGCTGTGCGGCTTGTGCTTCTTTGCGTTCCGCTCTTTGTTGTTCGGTTAACCACTTGTAATAGTCATTTAAGTCACCGTCGAACGGAGCAACTTGTCTATCATGCACTAAATACAAGTCATCGGTCGTAGCGCGCAGTAAATAGCGGTCGTGCGAAACAATCACCATCGCACCTTCGAACGTTTGCAGTGCCATCGTAAGTGCTTGGCGCATGTCCAAGTCTAAGTGGTTGGTCGGTTCATCAAGTAGCAACAGGTTTGGCTTTTGCCACACAATTAAAGCCAATACCAAACGGGCTTTTTCGCCACCAGAAAACGGCGCAACTTTTTCTAGTGCTTTGTCACCTTGGAAGCCAAAGCTACCTAGGTAATCACGTAGCTGCTGTTCGGTTTGATCGGGTGCGATTTGCATCATGTGTTGCAGCGGCGTTTCTTCAGGATGAAGCGTTTCTAACTGGTGCTGAGCGAAGTAACCAATTTTCACGCCTTGTGAGTAAGTTAGGTCACCACCTTGCGCGTTAAGTTCACCAGAGAGCAGCTTGATTAAGGTCGATTTACCCGCACCATTACGGCCGAGTAGACCAATACGACTGCCAGGAACCAAGTTCAAGCGGATCTTCTCTAAGATGAGGTTGTCACCGTAACCTGCAGATACTTCATCCATCATCATGATTGGGTTTGGCAGCGCAGCTGGCTCACGGAATTGGAAGCTAAATGGGTTATCGAATTGAGCTGGTAACACTTTCTCCATGCGCTCCAAAGCTTTAATACGGCTTTGAGCCTGGCGTGCTTTTGATGCTTTGTAACGGAAGCGGTCGATGTAGCTTTGCATGTGCGACATCTGCTTCTGTTGCTTTTCAAACATCGCTTGTTGTAACACCATCTTTTGTGCGCGTTGGTTTTCGAATGACGAGTAGTTACCCGTGTATTCGTTCAGCTGCTGATTCTCGATGTGAATGATGCGACCAACAATTGGATCAAGGAAGTCTCGGTCGTGCGAGATCAGAATCAGCGTGCCAGGGTAGTTTTGTAGCCAACGCTCTAACCACATTACCGCGTCCAAATCCAAGTGGTTGGTTGGCTCATCGAGTAGCAATAAGTCAGAACGACACAATAGCGCTTGAGCCAAGTTAAGACGCATACGCCAACCACCCGAGAATTGGGTCAAACTCCAACTCATTTGCTCTTGGCTGAACCCTAAACCATCGAGCAGTTCTGCCGCGCGAGCGCGAATGCTGTAACCACCAATGGTTTCAATTTTACCGTGTATCTCGGCAACTAGGGTTCCGTTGTCTTGTGTTTCTGCTTCAGCTAACTGCTTTTCGAGAGCGCGGTATTCGCGATCACCATCAATGACGTATTCCAGTGCAGTGCGCTCTAGCGCAGGCGTTTCCTGTGCGACCCAGGCCAACTCCCAATGTTGAGGTTGGCTAAATGAGCCTGCATCAATTGACAGTTCATCTTTCAGTAGGGCAAACAGCGTTGATTTACCGCAGCCGTTTTTGCCCACAAGACCGACTTTATCGCCAGGGTGAATAGTCGCAGAAGCTTGGTCTAAAAGAGGTTTACCGCCACGCAGTAACTGAATATCAGAGAAGGTAATCATAAAGTTTTCATTCACTTTGCGCAGTGCGCGTTGCTTGGTTACATAGCGAAGTGGTTTCAATCGTTTTTAAAGCCACTTGGGTATATATCTAGCGGTGAATAGTAGGGGTATTGACCGGAAAAGTCGATTGATTCGCTTTAATTGCATTATGCTGTACAAAAAAGTATAACAATTTGATAACGGATAAAAATAACCACAAGGACGACCATTTGGCTGTTGCACCGTCTATTCTCCCAAAAGTTCTGGTCATTTATGCTCATCCAGAGCTACATAACTCGATTGCCAATCAAGTGATGATAAAAAAAGCTCAGTCGCTTGATCATGTCACTGTGCACGATCTTTACGGTGTTTACCCCGATTTCTTTATTGATGTGAATTACGAACATGAGTTGTTGCTCGCTCACGATGTGATCGTATTTCACCACCCACTTTATATGTATTCATGTCCAGCCCTATTAAAAGAGTGGCTAGACCGAGTGTTAGGTAAAGGCTTTGCGTTTGGCGGAGGTGCGGCTCTAGAAGGAAAATACTGGCGCAGTGTCATTACAACAGGTGGTAAAGAAGAAGCCTTCAGCGCGAAGGGGTACAACAAATACCCACTTGAGCAAATCTTGCAACCGTTTGAACTGACGGCAGCCCTATGCCAAATGCACTGGATTGAACCTCTGGTGTTGTATTGGTCAAGAAATGTTTCGGATATTGAACGCTACGAACATGCCGAGTTATACCGTGGATGGCTGAGTAACCCACTTGAAAACTGGCAAGCGGCAGATCGAGGAGGTCAGTATGGCGATCACTAGTGAGTTTCTTCAAAGCAGTGTGGTCTTTCTTTCGGCTGCGGTTATTGCGGTGCCGATTGCTCAGCGCCTTGGGCTTGGCTCGGTTTTAGGTTATTTACTTGCTGGTGTGTTGATTGGCCCATGGGGGCTTGGCTTAATTAGCGACGTTGATGCCATTTTGCATTTTGCCGAGCTTGGGGTTGTGTTGTTACTGTTTTTGATAGGGCTGGAATTAAACCCTAAAAAATTGTGGCAGATGCGAGGGCCGATTTTAGGTTTAGGCGGTGCGCAGGTTGTGGTCACGACCGCCGTGATTGGTAGTGTCGTCAGTATGTTTGGCGTAAGCATGCAAGTGAGTTTAGTGATCGGGATGGGGTTGGCGCTGTCCTCGACGGCGATTGCGCTTAAAGTCATTGAAGAGCAAGGGCTTAATGGTACCGAAACGGGGCAATCTGGTTTTGCGGTGCTGCTCTTTCAAGATATTGCAGTGATCCCGATGCTGGCGATGTTGCCCTTGCTAGCAGGCGGGCATAGTGGTGGAAGTTGGTTGGATGTCTTCACTATTTTAGGCAATGTGGTAGCACTGTTGATTGGTGGTCACTTTTTACTACGTCCGCTATTTCGTTTTGTCGTGATGAGCGGCGTTCGTGAACTCTTTACCGTTGCTGCACTTTTAGTTGTGCTTGGCATTTCGGTCGTGATGCAAAAGCTCGGTCTTTCGATGGCATTGGGGACTTTTTTAGCAGGCGTTTTGCTGGCAGAGAGTGAGTATCGCCATGAGTTGGAAATCGCTATCGAGCCATTTAAAGGTCTGTTGTTGGGGTTATTCTTTATTGCGGTGGGCATGGCGGTAAACTTGGGGTTATTGGCATTACATCCTTTAGAGATTCTCGGTGCGGTGGTGGCTTTGGTCGTGGTTAAGGGTTTGGTTTTGTATGCATTGGCGAGAGCTGCCCGTGTCGGAGCCAAAGCGAGAAGCCGTATGGCTGCAATTTTGAGCCAAGGCGGTGAGTTTGCCTTTGTCATATTTACCGCGGCGAGCCAAGAGGGCATTTTGTCCAAAGAGCAAGTGGCGTTTCTGTTGGTGGTGGTCAGTCTATCCATGGTGACGACTCCTCTTTTGCTGATGGGACAAAAGAAGTGGTTTGCTCATACCCTGAATCAAGAAGAAGAGGGCATGACCACGAAAGTCGTGGATCGCCGACCACGCGTTATCATTGCAGGCTTTGGACGTTTCGGTCAGATCGTCGGACGTTTAATGTATGCCAATAAAATCAAAGTGACAGTATTAGAAAGTGATGCCAGCCAAATCCACCTATTACGTAAGTATGGTTACAAAGTGTTTTATGGCGATGCTACACAAATTGACCTATTGAGGGCTGCTGGCGCTGATAAAGCGGAAGCATTGATTATTTGTACTGATTCACCTGATGAGGTGATGGCCATCGTGGACATTTGTCGCGTGCACTTCCCGAAACTTAAGTTGTTAGCCCGAGCAAGAAGCCGTGTCGAGGCTTACCAGTTAATGAGTCATGGTGTAGAGAATTACTCTCGTGAAACATTTCTAGGGGCACTAGATCTCGGTCGCCAAGCGCTCGTAGAACTGGGTATGCATCCTTATCAAGCAAAGCGGGCAGAAGCACATTTTCGCAAGTTAGATAATGCTATGCTTAAGGACTTATTGCCTCAACACAATGAAGATAAGAAATTAGCTCAAAGAGCGAAAGAGGCTCGCAAAGAGCTAGAAGAAATATTTGGTCGTGAAATGGAGAGCGACCATCAGTCACCTAATCATTGGAAGTAGTACTTGAGCCAAGACTCAAGCTAAGGAAATAGCGTGAAAATCAAGAAACGTTTTATTGCCGGCGCTAGCTGCCCAAATTGCAGCCAGCAAGATACCCTGCGCTGGTGGATTGAAAATAACATCGAATTAGTTGAGTGTGTCGAGTGTGAGTTTACAGAGCAGCGCAAACCACAATCTGTAGAGAAAAATAAACACTCGGATCAGGAAATGATCGGAATTTTTAAGCCGGAGTAATTGAACTTCGATAATTGATCCCCATAATACACCCAGATATCTCAGTACTTAACCCCATTCAGGTTAAGTCAATTAATCTCCCTGGAGTTAGTATGAAAATTGAAAAGAACGTTGTTGCAAGCCTTGCATACAAAGTAATGATGGAAGACGGTGTCGTTGTTGATCAATCAACAGCAGAAGCACCTCTAGATTACCTTCACGGTCACAACAACCTAATCACAGGTCTTGAAAAAGAACTTGAAGGTAAAGTGGCTGGCGACAAGTTCTCAGTAACGGTAGCTCCTGAAGAAGCTTACGGTGAGCACAACGATGCGCTAGTACAGCGCGTTCCTGCGGACGTGTTCCAAGGCGTTGAGCAAATCGAAGTGGGCATGCGCTTCCTAGCTGACACTGACCAAGGTCCAATCCCTGTTGAAGTAACAGAAGTTGACGGCAACGAAGTGGTTGTTGACGGTAACCATATGTTAGCTGGTCAAACACTAACTTTCGAAGTAGAAGTTATGTCTACACGTGAAGCAACAGCAGAAGAGATCGAACACGGTCACATCCATCAAGGTGGTGGCTGTTGTGGTGGTCACGATCATGACCACGATCACGAAGAAGAAGGCGGCTGCTGTGGCGGCGGTAGCTGTGGTTCTCACTAATCATAAGCGCCTTCACTAGATAATCTTATCTAGCAAAGCTTTGAAAAGCGCAAGTTGAGTTTTCAACTTGCGCTTTTTGTTTATCTAAGGTGTAGTGCCAACCATACAAGGAATAACAGTTGGACAAAGCGATGACGAAACCTTTCTCGATTGCCATTCATGGCGGTGCAGGCACCATCTTGCGTGAACAGATGAGCGATGAGCTGCAACAATCCATCTTGGCGGATTTAGAAGCTGCGGTAAAAGCGGGACATCAAATTCTAGAAACGGGCGGTGAAGCCTTAGATGCCGTCGTAGCGGCAGTGAAAGTATTGGAAGACTCTCCTAACTTTAATGCGGGTAAAGGCTCAGTGCTGACCAACAACGAAATGGTAGAAATGGACGCTTCTGTGATGGATGGGCGAAACCTTGCAGCAGGTGCGGTCGCTGGGGTTCGTCATATCAGAAACCCAATTGAGCTCGCTCGTGATGTGATGCGAAACAGCAATCATGTGTTGTTGGTGGGTGAGGGCGCAGAGAAGTTTGCTTTTGAGCGAGGACATGAGTATACCGAGCAAGATTACTTCTTTACTGATCGCCGTTATGAGCAGTTGCTGTCTATGCGTGAGAAAGGACTGTTTGCTTTGTCGGAATCTCGTTACCCAGATGACCGTAAGCACGGTACGGTTGGTGCGGTAGCGTTAGATCAACAAGGTAACTTAGCCGCTGCCACCAGTACGGGTGGCGTGACGAATAAGAAATACAACCGAGTCGGAGATTCGGCTCTGATTGGTTGTGGTACGGTGGCCGAAAATGGCGTTGTGGCAGTTTCCACTATGGGTGTCGGAGAGTTCTTTATTCGTAAACGTGTTGCGGAAGACGTTGCAGCACGTATGCGTTACTTACAAGAAGATATTCATACGGCTTGTGAACACATTATCCAAGGTGCTCTCAAACAGATGGGCGGAGAGGGCGGTTTGATTGCCATTGATGCTAAAGGTGAGATGCACTTTGCGATGAACAGTTCTGGCATGTACCGAGCAGGCATTAATACGCAAGGCGAGCTGAGCGTTAAAATCTACGCCGACGAATAGCTTCCTCTTGAGTACCTTCTTAAGTAATTAATACAACAAAGCCCAGAACATGTTCTGGGCTTTATGCTATTTGAGCCTGCATTTTAATAATGCGGTGGTGGGGTTTCTTCTGACGGATCGGCTAAATTCGACGAGTCCATATTTTTTACTTTACCTACCACATATTTCATCTGATCGAGCATCTTGGTAATTTGCAGTTGTTGCTGCGATAAAGCTCCGTTCAGATCTTCAATAGTCTGTTCTTGGAACGCAAGCTGACATTCTAAGTCATTAATGCGTGCTTCCAATTGCTGAATGATTTTTTCTGTCATGATCCGTTCTCTAACTGCCAAGCTTGGGCAATACCTGCTGAAGTAGCAGTAATTACGCGTTGTTTTGAATCAAAGGCTGCATCATACACGACCGCACGGGGAGGGCGAGTGTCTTTTTTGGGCTCCACTTCAAATCCACTCATTCGTTTTCCGGTTTGAGTATCCCATATCGACACACGGCCAGAAGGGCTTCCTGTGACTAGTTGAGTCCCGTCGTCAGAAAATCGTGCGGTAGAGAAAATTAATTGGCGTGACCAACTGCTCAACTGTGTGACTTCTTGTCCAGTTTTTAAATTCCAAACAATCGCTTGGTTTCCGCCATCAGATGTCATTGCTAATTTTCCATCTCTTTGCAGGGCCACGCGAACAATTCGTTGTTCATGTTCGAAGGTTCGTAGTACTTGTCCGGTTTCGGTATCCCACAGATACGCTTTATAGTCATTACCTCCGGTTAGGGCGAAGCGCCCATTAGGAGAAATGGCCACGGAATTGACTTTTTCACGATGCGCAAGGAACTCCATGCGACGCCCGGTGACTAAGTTGACATAAATTGCTTTACCGTTGGATAACCCAAGCAGAACTTGTTCACCATTACTGGTGATATCAACGTCGCGAATGAGCGCATCAGAGATAGACCAAAGGCCTTCGGATTGCGTCCAGCCTAGGTCCCAAACTGCGAAGTTCATTTGGCTTGCTGTAATTGCGTAGCGACCATTGTCAGATATGCGGATATGGGAAACCACATTGGCATCGGCATCGAGTTCACCCAGGTTGGCTAGTTGTTCATTTTGCTCTAGGTCCCACAACATCAAATGACGTTGTTGAGAATAGAGCAGAGCAAACCGTCCATCTCTGCTAAGTGCGAAGCTCGTCGCACCTTGAGGTTCTATCGGCCAACGCTGCACTTCACGCTCGGCGAAAAAGCAACCATTTAACGTGGTGATGACAATTAAATATAGGAATAAATGAGAAATTCTTTGCATCACATCTAATAATCCGGTTTGTGTCTTAAGACATATAGCTAGTATATTGGTATAACGATTGTCTTCACTAGTCTCATAGAAGATTTGTGCACAACAACCAATGGCAGAGCCATTATTGGGAGAATTTAATGAAATCAGTTTTAAAAGTGTCGCTACTTGCTGCAACAGTTATGCTAGCGGTAGGTTGTCAGAAAGAAGAAACTAAAACAGAAACCGCACCTCAAGCAGAACAAGTTCAAGCAGAAACCGGTAAAGCGGTTCACTTTAAAACCGACGACGACAAAGCGGCATACGCAATCGGTGTTTCATTTGCTAACTACCTAAGCACAAGCATCGACAAGCCAAGCGAAATCGGCATTAATCTTAACAAAGATTTGGTACTAAAAGGTATCGAAGACGTCTTCAAAGGCAATGCTGAATTGAATGAAGAAGAAACACGTGCAGCACTAGAATCTCTAGACAAGCGTGTTGCAGAAAAGATGCAAGCACAAGCGGCTGAGAAAGCAGCTGAAGCGAAAAAAGCTGGCGATGATTTCCGTGCTGAGTTTGAGAAGCAAGAAGGCGTAGTGAAGACAGATACAGGTCTTCTATACCAAGTAATGACACCAGCTGAAGGTGAGAAGCCAAAAGACACTGATACGGTTCAAGTACACTACAAAGGTACTCTGATCGACGGTACTCAGTTCGACAGCTCCTACGATCGTGGTGAACCTGCAACGTTCCCACTTAACCGTGTAATCCCAGGTTGGACAGAAGGTGTTCAGCTAATGCCTGTGGGTTCTAAATTCAAATTCGTTATCCCGCCAGAGCTAGCATACGGTGACCAAGACACACCAAGCATTCCTGCTAACTCAACGCTAGTATTTGAAGTTGAGCTGCTAAAAGTTGAGAACGACAACGCAGAGCAATAACAATAAGCTGCGATAAGTTATTGAAAAAGGTCCGTTTAACGGGCCTTTTTTGTTCTAGGTCACTAGTTGGTGAGTTTGCTAGGTTGCTTTTCAAATTTTCTGATAAACTTACACCAATTTGTTGATTTTTCGCTCGAAGGCTTATGACAACTACAGAAACAATAAACGCGGAGATGTTGCTCGAAATGGAATCCGTTAACGTGATGCCGTTTACCGAGCACGACAAAATCATTTTAAGATCTTATGAGGCGGTCGTGGATGGTATCGCCAGCCTGATAGGTCCATTTTGTGAAATCGTTCTTCACTCTCTAGAAGACTTAAATACCTCTGCAATTAAAATCGCTAACGGTGAAAACACGGGGCGCCAAGTCGGCTCACCAATCACTGATTTAGCGCTTAAGATGCTAAAAGACATCGAAGGCTCGGAGCGCAACTTCTCACGTTCGTACTTTACCCGTGCAAAAGGTGGCGTGTTGATGAAGTCGATTACTGTCGCCATTCGTAATGGCGAAAATCGCGTGATTGGTTTGTTGTGTATCAACGTCAACTTGGATGCGCCTTTCTCGCAAGTTCTTCAGTCTTTCATGCCGACGCAAGAAGCGAAAGAAGCGGCTTCCTCGGTCAACTTTGCTAGTGACGTAGAAGAGCTGGTGGACCAAACTGTTGAACGCACCATCGAAGAGATCAATGCGGATAAATCCGTGTCTAACAACACCAAAAATCGCCAGATCGTGATGGAGTTGTACGACAAAGGTATCTTCGATATTAAAGATGCCATCAACCGTGTCGCGGATCGCCTTAATATTTCAAAACACACCGTTTACTTGTACATTCGTCAACGTAAAACCGAGGATGATGAAAGGTGAGTAAACTGACTTACACGTTAGTGGTGAATGGTCCCGTTTATGGCAGCCAGTCAGCGCGCAGTGCTTATCAGTTCGCCAAAGCGGTGATAGAGCAAGGCCATCAGCTAGTGAGCGTCTTCTTTTATCAAGATGGTGTGACTAATGGTACTGCTTTGAGTGTGCCAGCCAACGATGAATTTGATCTCAATAAGGCGTGGCAGTCTTTGGCTAAAGAGCATGGTGTTCGCCTAGAAACTTGTGTCGCGGCCGCTTTGCGTCGCGGGATTGTAAGTGAAGAAGAAGCGAATCAACATGGTTTGGTTCAGAACAATCTAGCCGATGGTTTTGAACAAGCAGGCTTAGGTAGCCTAGCTGAAGCGATGTTAACCCAAGACAGAGTGGTACAGTTTTGAGTCAGTTAACTTATCTATTTCGTAGTGCGCCACATGGCAGTGCAGCTGGTCGTGAAGGTGTGGATGCACTGTTAGCCGCGTCGGCTTACTGTGAAGATATCAGCGTCATTTTCATGGGTGACGGGGTATACCAGCTTCTACTCGGACAAAACCCCAACAATATTTTGAGTAAAGATTACGCGCCGATGTTAAAGCTTTTCGATTTATACGACATCGAACAAGTCTTTGTGTGTTCAGAGTCGTTAACCCAGCGAGGTTTGGCGCAAGCGGATTTAGTCATTGAAGCCCAAGCGTTAAGCTCAGAACAGCTCAAAGATAAGTTACAACACGCTGGCAAGCTACTGTCTTTTTGAGGAAGGTATGTTACACATCATAAAAACAGTCTCTGCTCTAGAAGACGCCATGCCCTTATGCAGTGAACAGGATGACATCTTACTTATAGAAGATGCAGTGTACGCTGCTAACTCGCAACATAAAGCATTTTCCCATCTAAAAAACCTCAGCGTATTTGTGTTAGAGAGCGATGCGCAAGCTCGCGGTATTGCAAATCGTATCAGTCCATCGCTGACGATTGTGAATTACTCAGGCTTCGTTGAACTAACAGCAAAACAGGATAAATCCCTAACTTGGGATTGAACAAGATTTGCTGTCGACAAAGCTTTACGGATGAATTGTTCTAATTGAACAAAAAAGATCCGTATATTTCTTGACACACCTCTCACTGCTGCATAGAATTTTGCGTCCCTAACTGCATTGGCAGTTGGGGATAGATTTTTCACAAAGCTTACTTTCAAGTAAATCAGGAGCTAGTTAATGGCAACTATTAACCAGTTGGTACGTAAGCCACGTGCAAAGCAAGTTGTTAAAAGCAACGTGCCTGCACTAGAAGCGTGCCCACAAAAACGTGGTGTATGTACTCGTGTTTACACTACTACACCTAAAAAACCTAACTCAGCACTTCGTAAAGTTTGTCGTGTACGTCTGACAAACGGCTTCGAAGTTACATCGTACATCGGCGGTGAAGGTCACAACCTTCAAGAGCACTCAGTTGTTCTAATCCGTGGTGGTCGTGTTAAAGACCTTCCAGGTGTGCGTTACCACACTGTTCGCGGCGCACTAGACTGTGCTGGCGTAAATGACCGTAAACAAGGTCGTTCTAAGTACGGTGTGAAGCGTCCTAAGTCTTAATGGATTCCGTTAAGTAAGGCCAAACACTAAATTATTTTTAATTTTTTGAAAAAACTGAAAAGTTTTGGATAAAACCTGAAGAAGACAACGGAGATAAATCCATGCCACGTCGTCGCGTCATTGGTCAGCGTAAGATCCTTCCAGATCCAAAATTCAAATCTGAATTGCTGGCAAAATTCGTTAACATCCTAATGGTTGACGGTAAAAAATCTACTGCAGAGAAAATCGTTTACACTGCACTAGATGCTATGGCTGAAAAGTCTGGTAAAGACCACTTAGCTATTTTTGAAGAAGCTCTTGAAAACGTTCGCCCAGCGGTAGAGGTTAAATCTCGCCGTGTTGGTGGTTCAACTTACCAAGTACCTGTAGAAGTACGTCCGGTTCGCCGTAACGCACTTGCTATGCGTTGGTTGGTTGAAGCTGCGCGCAAGCGTGGTGAAAAATCTATGGCTCAACGCCTAGCTGCTGAAATGCTAGACGCGTCTGAGAACAAAGGTACTGCGGTTAA
The DNA here is from genome assembly GCF_033344235.1 of Vibrio sp. Vb1554. NCBI lineage: Bacteria > Pseudomonadati > Pseudomonadota > Gammaproteobacteria > Vibrionales > Vibrionaceae > Vibrio > Vibrio sp. Vb1554. The sequence goes on from NZ_JAWPOJ010000049.1 coordinate 17,973, forward strand.
GAAACGTGAAGACGTTCACCGCATGGCTGACGCAAACAAAGCGTTCGCTCATTACCGTTGGTAATACCTTCTGTGCTGCGAGGTTCTCTCGCAGCACTTTTCTATACTCTAAGGTACACCTTAGTAAGAGGATACAATCGTGGCTCGTAAAACTCCTATTGAGCTATACCGTAATATCGGTATCTGTGCTCACGTAGATGCAGGAAAAACAACCACAACTGAGCGTATTCTGTTCTACACTGGCCTTTCTCACAAAATCGGCGAAGTTCACGATGGTGCAGCAACCATGGACTGGATGGAGCAGGAGCAGGAGCGTGGTATCACTATCACATCCGCTGCGACTACTACATTCTGGCGTGGTATGGAAGCACAGTTCCCTGAGCATCGCGTAAACATCATTGATACCCCTGGACACGTTGACTTTACTATCGAAGTAGAGCGTTCTCTTCGTGTACTTGATGGTGCTGTGGTTGTGTTCTGTGGCTCATCTGGTGTTGAACCTCAGTCTGAAACTGTATGGCGTCAAGCAGACAAATACCACGTTCCACGTTTGGTATTTGTAAACAAGATGGACCGTGCGGGCGCAGACTTCCTACGCGTTGTGAACCAAATTAAGAATCGTCTTGGTGCGACTCCTGTTCCAATCCAGCTGAACGTTGGTGCGGAAGATGAGTTCAGAGGTGTCATCGACCTTATCAAGATGAAAATGATCAACTGGAATGATGCCGATCAAGGCACTTCGTTTACTTACGAAGACATCCCAGCTGACATGATTGAACTTGCTGAAGAGTGGCGCAACCACATGGTTGAATCCGCTGCTGAAGCTAGCGAAGAGCTGATGGACAAGTACCTTGAAGAAGGTGAATTGACTGAAGCTGAGCTCAAACAAGCTCTACGTACTCGCACACTAAATAACGAAATCGTACTGGCTACTTGTGGTAGTGCGTTTAAGAACAAAGGTGTTCAAGCGGTACTGGATGCAGTAGTTGAGTTCTTGCCATCGCCTGTTGACGTACCTGCAATTAAAGGTGTCGACGAAAGAGAAAATGAAGTTGAGCGTCATGCTGACGACAACGAACCTTTCTCAGCGCTAGCGTTTAAGATTGCGACTGACCCATTCGTGGGCACGCTAACTTTCATGCGTGTTTACTCCGGTGTTGTAAACTCGGGTGACGCTGTTTACAACTCAGTAAAAGAGAAGAAAGAGCGTTTCGGTCGTATCGTTCAGATGCATGCGAATAAGCGTGAAGAAGTGAAAGAAGTTCGCGCTGGTGATATTGCAGCTGCTATCGGTCTGAAAGACGTAACAACAGGTGACACACTGTGTGATCAGAACCACAAAGTGATTCTAGAGCGCATGGAGTTCCCTGAACCAGTTATTCAGATTGCTGTAGAGCCTCGTTCTAAGGCAGACCAAGAGAAAATGGCTATCGCGCTAGGTAAACTAGCAGCGGAAGATCCATCATTCCGCGTGGAAACGGACGACGAATCAGGTCAGACTCTGATCTCAGGTATGGGTGAACTTCACCTAGACATTATCGTTGATCGTATGAAGCGTGAATTCAGCGTTGATTGTAACGTTGGTAAACCTCAGGTTGCTTACCGTGAAACCATTCGTGGTAAAGCGGAAGTTGAAGGCAAGTTTGTTCGTCAATCAGGTGGTCGTGGTCAATACGGTCATGTTTGGGTCAAACTTGAGCCTTCTGAGCCTGGTGAAGGTTTCGTATTCGTAGACGAAATCGTGGGCGGTGTGATTCCTAAGGAATACATCAGTTCGGTATCGAAAGGTATCGAAGAGCAAATGAATAGTGGTGTTCTAGCGGGTTACCCTGTACTAGATATTAAAGCTACACTATTTGATGGTTCTTACCACGATGTAGACTCAAGCGAGATGGCGTTTAAGATCGCTGGCTCGATGGCATTCAAGAAAGGTGCACTAGAAGCACAACCTGTGATTCTAGAACCTATGATGAATGTCGAAGTAACCACTCCGGAAGACTGGATGGGTGACGTTGTTGGTGACCTAAACCGTCGTCGCGGTATCATTGAAGGCATGGACGAAGGTGTGGCTGGTCTTAAGATCATCCGTGCTCAAGTACCACTATCCGAAATGTTCGGTTACGCAACTGATCTACGTTCTGCAACTCAAGGCCGTGCGTCTTACTCTATGGAGTTTCACGAGTACGCTGAAGTGCCGAAAAACTTCGCAGATAAAATTATTGCAGAGCGTGGTTACTAATTGACGATTGAACTGCAAAAAGTTTACGACTTTTTGCGAGATCAGGGCGTCCAAATATTGCGCTAACGGGCGTTGGCGCATAAAATAACAATTTCTGGCGCGTCGTCGATCAATAATGATCACGACGAATCATAACTAGGAAGGAACACGATCGTGTCTAAAGAAAAATTTGAACGTACGAAACCGCACGTTAACGTTGGTACTATCGGCCACGTTGACCACGGTAAAACA
>NZ_JAWPOJ010000004.1:0-250233 GCF_033344235.1 Vibrio sp. Vb1554
GGTAATCCTGTCTTCACGTTGAATGTCGCAACAGATGGTACGTACGACTTTACGCTGCAAGGCCCGATTGACCATGCCGCTAACAGCGACAGCCTGACGATTGATTTCCCAATTATTGCCACCGATTTTGATGGTGATACGACCACGGCAACCATTCCAGTCACCATTACGGATGATGCGCCAATCATCGATAATGTTGTGCCTCTGGCTGTAGACGAAGATGATTTATCAGGTATTGGCTCAGACCAAAGTGACGCTGTGTTTGTTGAAGGCGCGTTCACCACTACCCAAGGTTCAGACCGTGTAGTGAGCTACCAACTTGATTCAACGGCTGATCCTGTCGCAGGTTTAACTTCTCACGGTGAGCCTGTTACTTTGGTAGAGAATGCGAATGCTGATGGCAGCTTCACTTACGTGGCTACCGCGGATGGCAATCCGGTCTTCACCATGAATGTTAATGCTGATGGCACATACAATTTCCGTCTGGAAGGGCCGGTCGATCACGCGTTAAACAGCGATGAATTGGTTCTGAACTTCCCAATCATTGCAACAGACTTTGATGGCGATACGACAACCGCGACTATTCCAGTCACGATTACTGATGACGTTCCAACCATCGATAACGTTGTCCCACTAACAGTAGACGAAGATGACCTTGCCTCAATTGGCTCAGACCAAAACGATGATGCGTTTATGTCGGGCTCTTTCACCACAACTGAAGGCTCGGACAGTGTTGTTAAATACCAGCTTGATGCAACCGCAGATCCAGTAGCAGGGTTGACCTCTCATGGTGAGCCTGTCGTGCTTACTGAGACAACAAATGGTGATGGCAGCTTTACTTACACTGCCACAGCAGATGGCAATGCCGTATTTGAATTGGTTGTGAAGCCAGATGGCAGCTACACCTTTACTCTGCAAGGCCCACTAGACCATGCGGTGAATAGTGACAGTCTACAAATCGACTTCCCGATTATCGCAACAGATTTTGATGGCGACACGTCGACGGAAACACTACCTGTCACCATCGTTGATGATAAACCAACCATCACTGATGTAGACGCAATCCGTGTGGATGAAGATGACCTAGCGACGATTGGCTCTGATGGCTCAGATCCAATTTCAATCGATGGCAACTTCACTACAACGCAAGGCTCTGATGGGGTAGTGAGCTACCAATTAGATACTGCTGCAACACCAGTTGATGGTCTGACATCACAAGGTGTGGCCGTCACGCTGACGGAAACTGCAAACGGCGACGGTAGCTACACTTATGAAGCGACAGCAGGAACTGAAGCAGTATTTACGCTGACCGTTAATACGGATGGTTCATACAACTTCACGCTGCAAGGTCCAATCGACCATGCGACGGGTAGTGATGAGCTGACACTGAACTTCCCAATCATCGCGACGGACTTTGATGGTGATACCACCACAGAAACGATCCCAGTCACCATCGTGGATGATAAGCCAACCATTACCGATGTCGATGCAATTACCGTTGACGAAGATGACTTAGGCACGATTGGTTCGGATCAGACTGGCCCGATTTCAATCGATGGCAACTTCACCACCACACAAGGCTCTGACCGAGTAGTGAGCTATCAGCTTGATGCTTCAGCAACACCAGTGGCTGGACTCACATCACAAGGCGTGGCAGTCACATTGGCTGAAACCGCAAATGGCGACGGCAGCTTTACCTATCAAGCAACAGCAGGCACCGAGTCGGTCTTTACACTGACAGTGAACACTGATGGCTCTTATAACTTCACGCTTGAAGGCCCAATCGATCATGCTGTTGATAGTGATGAGTTAACGCTCAACTTCCCAATCATCGCAACAGACTTTGATGGCGATACCTCTGCTGAGACAATTCCTGTCAAGATCGTTGATGACAAGCCGACACTTGGTGGAATCGAAGCAACAAGTGTGCAAACGGTTGATGAGGACGATATCCCAACAATCGGATCTGATGGTACACAGTCGAACAGCATTGCCGGTAACTTCATCGCGACTGATGGTTCTGATGGCATTGTCGAGTACAGCGTTTCTGACCTAACGACGCCAGTACAAGGCCTGACCTCTGGTGGTCAATCTCTGGTTATGGTTGAAGTATCAAACGCAGGTGGCGTTTCAGTTTACGAAGCTCGTATTGATGGCACGACGACACCAGTATTCCGTGTAACCCTCGATGCCTCTGATGACAGCTACACGTTCGATTTGCTCGCTCGTCTCGATCATCCAAATGCTGATGGCCAGAATGAACTGATCATAAATTTACCGATAAACGCGACTGACTTTGATGGAGACGTGTCGAACAACATCACCTTACCAATTACGGTTGTGGATGATGTTCCGACCATTGATGGTTTGCTAGCAGGCAGCGAACAAACCGTTGATGAAGATGACCTACCAGCAGGTACGGATGCTGCAAGTGCAGAAGATACTGTTATTTCAGGTACTTTTGATATCACCGAAGGTGCTGACCAAGTTGCTTCTATTCAGCTGAGTGACCTGACCACGCCAGTTGCGTCACTGACTTCAGATGGTGACGCTATCACCTTAGTTCTGTCTTCTAGCGCAAACGGCGTGAACGTATACCAAGGTGTCGCTGGCAATCCTGCTGAAGTGGTTTTCGAACTGACGTTGGATGCAACGAACAACACCTACGAGTTCGATTTACAGAAGCCGCTTGATCATCCAGATGGTAATCAGCAAAACGAGATTGTTATTAACCTCCCTGTGACTGCGACAGATAATGATGGTGATACTTCACCAGCCTTCACATTGCCAATTACCGTTGTGGACGATGTTCCAGTTGTTACCAATATTGAAAGTCTACGTGTCGACGAAGATGACTTACCTCTTGGTTCTGATGGCACTAAAGAGCCGTTAACGGTATCAGGTGAATTCGAAGTCACTAGCGCAGATGGTATTGATGCTTTCGAATTGGATCTGAGCTCAAATCCTATTCCGAACCTGAAATCGGGTGGAGAAGAGGTAACACTTTCTCAAGACGTTGGCGCTTCAACTGCTGACGCGCTTGTTTACGTGGGACAAACTCCGGGTGGAGTGACGGTCTTCACGTTGACACTTCATCAAGATGGTAAATACGACTTTGAGTTATCTGGTCAGTTAGATCACGCGGTTAACTCTGATGAGATTTTGTTGAATCTACCTGTGAAGATCACGGATGGCGACAACGATACCATCACTGCGACCTTGCCAGTTACGATCGTAGATGACAAACCAACCATTGATGCTATTAGCTCTGGTAGTACCTTGTCTGTGGATGAGGATGATATTCCAAGCCAAGGTTCGGACGACACGCCAGAATCCAATATCATTGGTGGCAACTTTGAAGTTACTGATGGTGCCGACTCTATCGTTAGCTTCCAGTTGGATAGCTTAACGTCGCCTGTTTCTGGACTTACCTCAGGTGGTCAACCGCTTGAGTTGGTTGAGTTTTCAAATTCAAATGGTGTGATTGAGTACCGGGCTTACGTACAAGGTACGACGGATACCGTCTTTAAACTGACGCTAAATGGCTCAGCTGACAGTTATGAGTTTGAACTATTAGGTGCACTTGATCATCCTGCGGGTAACGATGAAAACTCGTTAGTCATCAACTTCCCAGTCAACGCGACTGATTTTGATGGCGATGTGTCCAATAACATCACCTTGCCGATCACCGTGGTGGACGATGTTCCAGCTATTGTGAAAGTGACAGACTCTAGCCAACAAACCGTTGATGAAGATGATCTTTCCGGTGGCTCTGACACGACAAGTAATGATTCTACGGTATTGAACGGCGGATTTGAGGTCGTTGCTGGTGCAGACAAGATTGTCAGCTACCAAGTTTCAGACCTCGATGCAGTCGTGTCTGGTTTAACGTCGAACGGCAGCAGCATCGAGTTGAATCTAGTAGGCACGAATGGTGGAGTAACCAGTTACGAAGCGGTTATTACTGGCACATCAACTAAGATCTTCACGCTGTCTCTTGATGCGAATAATGACAGCTACCAATTTGAGCTGTTGGGACCAATCGACCATGACGCTGTTCAAGGTGAAAACAACCTTGTCATTGATATTCCAATTACAGTAACAGACTTTGATGGTGACACGTCATCATCACTGAATCTTCCAATTACCGTAGTTGATGACATTCCCGAAATTAAATCAGCAGATGCTTTGGCGGTTGATGAGGATGACCTTGCCAACGGCTCTCAGGCAACCAACAAAGACAGCCTAGAAGCAACGGGCAATTTCGATACGGTGGAAGGGGCAGATACCGTTGTCTCTTATCAGCTGGATCTTACTTCTAACCCGATACCAGGAGTCACTTCAGGTGGTCTTGCGGTGACGTTAGTTCAAACCGCGGTAAGCAACAACAACTTTACTTATCAAGGTCAAACACCTGATGGTAACTCAGTGTTCACGCTAGTTTTGAACGCTGACGGCTCTTACAAGTTTACGCTTGAGGGTGCGCTAGATCACTCAACTCAAGGCGAAGATACACTCATACTTGATCTCCCAGTCTTTGCGACCGATGTCGATGGTGATATGGCAGGTATTAACTTACCAGTGACGATTACCGATGATGTTCCAACCTTGCACGATGCATCTATTTCGCGTGTTGAGGGACAAGGCAGTCGCACGGTTCGTTTATTCCGAGACCCTGTAGAGGGGGATGATGACCTTGGTGCTGACGGCGCACAAGTGACTTCATTCTCGGCTGATGATTCAGGCATTTACTTTAAGCAAAACGGTGTTGATTCTGATTCTGTCGATTTGAACGGCAGCGACCAAGTCGTATTTGTTCACAAGGTTCTTGACGGAGTGGATACTGAAATCGGTCGTTTGGTTGTTCGAACCGATGGCAGTGTGTCATTCCGTCCGAATGACGATCTTGACCATACCGAAACCGACTCGATTGATTTCACCATCAACGTTGTGGCAACCGATGGTGATGGCGATATCGCAGATGCCGATGTGGATATCTCGATAAGAGACCGCAATGCGCAAATTGACACGTCTACCGTTACTGCGTTCGAAGACCAAGGGCGTGATGGTGTCGTTGTGGGCGTTGACTCTGCAAATACTCAGGACAACTTGTCGACGCTGGATGTTAGCCCTGCGAAAGTCGACTTGGTTATCAATTTACATGATATCGACCGTAACGAGAGCTTAGGTGACATCACTATTCGAGATGCTGATACTCACAACGGTACGTTCTACTACAGAGACGGCAGTGGCAACTACATTGAATTAACATCTGTGGGCAATACGGTTGTTCTCGACGCATCAAATGTTGAGCAGTCATTCAATGGTGAGCTTGTCTCGCTAGATAACTTGTACTTCGTACCAGATCGTCATACATCAACCGATGCTTCTGGTATCGATCCTCGTATCCGCGTGGAAATTCTTAACAATGGTACGCCAGATCATACGATTAATGGTCGTTTAGACATTGAAGTTGCTGCCGTTGCAGATATTGCAACGTGGACGGCAAACAGTGAATTTAACTACTCGGTTGATGAAGATGGAAACAATGTCGCACTTAACATCACGGCTGAAACCCAAGACACTAGTAACCCTGAAGGCATTGTGTACGAGCTTGTCTTTACACAAGGAGAAGGTAACGCAGAGTTAGTCTATTCAGATGGTAGTGCGATACCAAAATCCAGTGGTGTTTATCTGGTGGATGCAAGCCGAATTGATGAAGTTCAAGTTGATCCGATAGATAACTTCTCGGGCGAAATCAGAATTGATGTCACCGCTATTACGACGGAAAACAACAATCCACTGCTTGGGAAAGATACCGCTCGCTCAGAAACCGAAACCATCATTATTGATGTAAACCCAGTTGCGGATAAAGGTAGTTTTACTGTAAACCGAATTAATGTGTTTGAGGATAATGCTCGAACTCAAAATACGGTAGACCCTGTCACTGATCACGACCCACTCCAATTAAGTGAAGTGATCACCATGAAACCATCAGCGGACTTAGATGGTTCTGAAGCGTTATTTGTACGCATTTCTAACTTCTCAATTGATGGGGTTACTTTGGTGTGGTTGGACTCAGCAAACCCAAGTCAGATAGTAGAAGTGACCGACTCAGGCGGCAATGTACTCTATTACGAAGTGCCAGAGTCTGAATTAGCGAACGTCGAAGTTCTTCCTCCGTTGCACAGCAATGATGACTTTACTTTCAATGTCGAAGGCATTGTGAAAGACACAGCATCATTGTCTACCGGTACGACAGAAGATGTGTTGTCACTGGGCAGTAAGACTGTCATCGTTGGTGTAAAAGGTGTTGCTGACATACCAGACACGGTATTAATTGACGCGGGGAACGTTTGGAACCGATTCGTAGACGGAGATGTGGCCGGGATAGAGACGACTATTGAAGAGAATGGTGTTGTAAACCTCAACTTCTCGGTTGTATCAGGTGAAGTTGCCGATAGACCTCTGGATGATTCAGAAGCCATTACTGTTATCCTGTCCAACATCCCCGACGGTGTTCGTGTCGTAGATTCAGACGGTTCAAGCGTTGACCTCACCTTTGTTGGCTATGATGGTAACGGTCAACCGATTTACGAAGCAAACATCACTGGGCTGAATTTTAATTCCGGTATTCAAATTATTCCAGAAGCCTCTTCAACCGAAAACATTGCGATTACAGGGACGATCATTGTTACCGAAAATGATGGTCATAGTCGTGTGATTGAAAGAGAGGTAAGGATCAAGGTCGAACCCGTTATTGACGCTCAAGATAACTACGTTGTTCGATCGGAGGGAGATGAAGATACGCGCTTTGACATCGATTGGAAACCGACGCTCGTACAAAGCCCTGATACCGATGAATTCTTTAGTGATGTAACCATCTCTGGATTTCCTCCAGGCAGCACGGTCTATGTAGATGGTGTGGCACAAGCGCTTGTTTCTGGAACACTAACGCTTTCACCGCAAGCTGGTGAATCAGAGCAAGATTTTTCCGCTAAAATCTCTCAAAGTGGCTATGTTCAAGTCCAGTTGGAGCAGGATTCAAGTACTGACTTTGACTTGACCACGACCGTCACTGTGAAAGAGATTGACCATGAATATGTTGACGCTTCGAATCCCGGTGAAGGTATCGCTGAGAAAACCATCAATGGTACGGTGAATGTCCAAGTTAATCCAATCGTTGAGCCAGAGGATAATACGGGGGCAATAGATGACCAAACCCGTCTGCTTGTCACTGAAAGTGGTGGTGGTGCTACCGATATCGTGAAGTCAGATGATCAAGGTAACATTGACTTTACGATCAACACTTCTATGGGGGGCGAATCTGGCGCTCATATCATTAAATACCAAGAGTTTGATGCGTCTTCAGATGAAGTGGTGACTCAACTTGTTGTTCAATTTCACAATGTGGACCCTGAGATCCTCAACCAATTGGTTATCGTCGGTGCACTAAATGAAGGTGGAGGTCGTTGGACAGTAACCAATGAAGACAACTTCTCAATTAAAGCGCCGTCTGGACTTGATTTAACACCAAACGATGACAGTGACGATGGCGATAACGGTGGTCTCTCTCAAATTGGCTTAACCATTTACGCAGAAGTAAATGATTTGGGCGAAGATTTGGGCAACGAAAAAGATGCGACGGTCGTGCGTCAAACGGATGTGACACTAGAGTTTCCAACCGTCCTCACACCGAAAATGAGTGTAGCGGCAGAGATTCAGGTGGCTGATGATGTCCAAATTCAAGCGTTGGAAGACAATTCTATTAACCTTGGTGCTCAGTTGACGTCGAAAGTCGATGCGATTAATGCAGATGGTGTGGAAGATGTCTTAACTATTATCGTCGACCCGACAGCTCCTGGCATTCCTCCTGGTTTGGTGATCACGGGGACGGATGTTGATTTTGTCAATGGTAAATACGTGTTCCAAGCCCATATCGATGCGAGTGGAAATATTACTGGCCTTGATGGCTTGACGATGCACTTGGCAGAAGATTACGCAGGTGATTTCGAATTACCAATTCGGTTTGTCACTAAAGACACTGAGTCCGGTGATGAAAAAGAAAATAATGTCCAGTTTCCAGTTCAGGTTTTACCGGTTGCAGACGTTCCGAGTTCAGCCGGGGATCAGCCGTTGGATAGCGATGTCACACCGAATGTAAAAGTAGATATCGTTGGTACTTTCGGCTTGGATGCAAACAAACAACCTGTAACTGATCTAAATAACGACGTTCCCACGGCGGATGGTGTTGGTTACGAAGATGGCTTAATCCAACTTAACTTGAGTGTTGATTTTGCCGATCAATTTAACAACACTCAAGGTGGTCGAGAAACACTAACGAACATCAAGTTAGAGCTTGATGACACAACATTAGGTGAGTTTGTTGATGCCAATGGTAACAGCTTAGGAACCAGTATTGAGTTTAATGAAGCTGAGATTTTAGCTGGTGCGCTTGACAATGTTCTGTTTAAGCCAAAAGAAAATTACCCCGTAGGTGGTGGCCAAAATACCGTCAAGATTAATATCGAGGGAGAAATTACTGATGAAGCTGTGTTTGATCAGTCTATCTTGAATAACTCTGGCGATAATATAGATGTGAGAACCTTCACTGACGATGTCACATTTGAAGTTACGCCAGTCGTTGATGACATTACCATTACAGGTGCCGATCCGACGCAGCCAATCACGGTGATTGGTGACGAAGATACTTTAATTTCGCTGAATCAATCGGGCTCTGGTGTTTCGATCAGCCTGAACGATAATGACGGTTCTGAGAGTTTCGTTTCACTCAAGTTAACGGGGCTTCCTGATGACTTTATCGTTAAATCCAATTCCTCTGATTATGTTGTTAAGAACAACGGTGGGGGCGAATGGAGTATTCAACTAAAAGATCTCACTCAGACGTCCATTGACCTGAGTGACATCCAAATTAAACCGCCAAAACACTTTAGTGGCGAGGCTGAGATAGGTATTACGGTCTTCATTCAAGAGGAGTTGCTACAAGTTCCAACGGAACGAAACAACAACTTTACGCTTATTGTCAATCCTATTGGTGATGATGTTGATGTGAACCCCGACACTTCGGCTGCAGGTAATGAGGGCGAAGACATTGTTATTAATGTAAATGCGTTAGTGGTTGATAACAAAGAGTCCATCGGAGATGGTGCAAACTACCAGGAAAATGATCCAGAGACGCTGAGAGTTGAGGTCTCCAATGTCCCTGATGGGGCGAGTGTTTCATTACCTGATGGGACAGTGTTTACTGACCAAGGTGGCGGCATTTTTGTCTTAGAAATCAATGCTCAAGACTTGGATCAAGTGGTGTTTAATTCTGGGGATCGCAACGATAACTCATGGGATGGTTCGCTGCATTTCAAAGTGCAAGCCGTTGATACTGGGCTCGATGGCAGTCAAAGCTTGGGCTCCGCAGAGGAGTTTGATGTCACTGTTGATGTTGAAGCAGTGAACGATCGTCCAGAGTTCGTCAATACCGTGGATGTGGAAACACCAGAAGATACGCCAATGCTGCTTGATGGTTTCAGCATTACCGATATTGATGCCGTACTCGATGATCCGAATGCTGAATATGTACTCAATGTGAACGTCGACAGCGGTATCTTGGAGCTTAATCCAACGCTCATCGCTACTTACAACCTAACCGTGAGCGGTGATGGTACGGACTCCGTTGAACTGAAAGGTACAGTGGCCGATCTAAACAATGCCATTGCAGACGGTCTGATTGAGTTTAATCCAGACCTGAACTTCTTTGGTGACGTTCAGGTGGACGTGACAGTCGATGACCAAGGTAATGAAGGTATCGTAATTGGTGGGGTAGATGACACCCTAAATACCAACAGCAGCAGCTTCAATATTGAAGTGACAGCGGTGAATGATACCCCAGAAACTACGCCAGTGACGCTACCGGATATTGAAGAAGATAGTGGTGTGTTCTCCATCTCTGAAGCGGATCTTATTGCGAATGCGACAGACGTAGAGAACGATAATCTCACGGTTAGCAATGTTCAGTTAACGGATCCGAATTCGGGCAGCATTATTTTCAACAGTGGCACGGGAGAGTGGGAATTTACCCCTGCACCAGATTACAACGGTCCAGTTGAAATCACGTACACCATTACAGATGATGGCACGACAAATGGTGCATCCGATCCTAAATCGGTTAACGGCAGCGCATCGTTCAACGTAACGGAAGTCAATGATGCTCCAACGACGTCTGAAGTGACACTTTCTGATATCGCAGAAGACAGTACGGCGGTTGATATTACCCAAGCTGATTTGTTGGCGAATGCGTCTGATATTGAAAACGACACCTTGATGGTGAGCAATGTCCAGTTGGTTGATCCAAGCAGCGGCACATTGGATTTCGACAACGTAACAGGTACATGGTCATTTACTCCTGCGCCTGGCTACAACGGCAAGGTCGATCTGACCTACGACATTACCGACAACGGTACAACGAACGGTGTTTCAGATCCTCAAACGGTGTCAGGAACGGCGACCTTCGAAGTCACTGAGGTGAACGATGCACCGGTAACATCAGAGGTAACGTTGAGTAGTACCGAAGAAGATGGTGGTTTGGTAACTATTATGGCTACTGAGTTGCTGAGCAACGCAAGTGATCCTGAGTCAGACAACTTGACCGTCGATAATGTTGCGTTAGTGGACCCAACTTCCGGCACGTTGACTCAAGTGAGTGCGACAGAGTGGACGTTTGAACCCGCAGCAGATTTCTTTGGTGACGTTAATTTCACTTATGAAATCACAGATGACGGAACCACTAACGGCGCTCCAGACCCAATTACAATCGCGGGCACAGCAGTGTTGAATGTTGAAGCGACCAATGACGCACCTGAAATCACTGCAGCGTCGGTAACGGATACGATCAATGAAGCTGATGGCCAGAAAGTAACGGGTATTAGTGTGAGTGACGTCGACTTTGCGGGCGCACAAGCAAATGAAAGCATGACCGTGACTCTTACAGTTACCGAGGGCGACCTTCGTGTCGAGCCGCCAGCAGGTAGTGGTGTGACTGTTGGGGCGGGGATGGCTGGTGAAATAACCCTAATGGGCACACCAGATAATATTAACTCCGTTCTTGGAGCAACAGACGCTTCTGAGGGTGTATTTGTGGATGCAGGAGATGTCAACGCAGCTTCAATCACTTTATCGGTGAAAGTCGAAGACAACGGCGTGTACTTCGAAAATGCATCGGGTACCGCATTGGAGGCGAATCAAGACTTCACTATCAATGTGACACCTGTAGCTGATGCACCTACATTGAGTATCAATCCTCAGTTTAATTACATTCGTCAAATTGCGGCTAGCCAAACCGCGAGCAGTCAAGGTTTAGCGATTGTCGGAATCATGGCGGCGCTTACTGATGTTGACGAGGTGCTGTCTTTGGAGCTAACGGGCGTACCAGCTAGTGCTGAGGTAACAAGTGGCGTTTCTCCATCAGGCATTAGCTTCGATGGTACCACTTGGACAGTACCAAGCGATGAAATTGATACGCTAGAAATTGTCGCAACAGATACTAACAGTGGTATTGATGTCGGTTCTTACGATATTTCGCTTACGGCGATATCAACGGAATCTAATGGCGATGAAGCGCAGTCTTCACCTGTCCAAATTAGTTTGGATGTGAGTAGTGATAGCGACGATATTGACCAGTCAACCGCAGTGGACGACAGCTATTTAGTCGGCGGAGACACAGGTACCAACTTGATTGGTGGAGACGGTGACGACGTTATTCTGGGTGGTGATGGTGATGACGTGCTTATCGGTGGCTTAGGCTCAGATATCTTAACGGGTGGAGACGGCAGCGATATCTTCAAGTGGACGGTAGATTCCGTTGATGAAGGGGCAGTGGATACCATTACTGACTTCACTGTTAACGAAGACAGTATCGATTTACGTGAAGTTATCTCTGATCTCAATAACTCAATGATCGACATGGATGATCTGCTTGGTCACATTTCGGCAGACTACGATGCATCGACGGAAAGTGTTTCTCTGAACATTACGACGGATGCAAATGTTCAACAGACTATTGTCGTGGAAAACTTAGGTACTTCAATCGACTTCAACGGTCTCAGCTCCAACGAGATTGTAGAGTCATTGCTGAACAACGGTGTTATTGATAACGGATAAACCTGTATACAACATAAGAATGGGCGGCTCTGATAAGCCGCCCATTTTTTTCGGGAAAGCTTGATTTTAAACAGGAGATATTTGAATCGAAATAGAAAGCAAGAACGAAGCAAAGGGGTTATCTTGTTACAACGTTATAGTGATAGTTGGAAATTAAAATAGCGATAATTTGACGTTAAATCGCCTAAACGTGGATGTCTAGCAAGCTGCCAATGATTTCATTGTTTTTCTCTATGACAGACGCGCCAACTCGGTTATAACCAGCGGCTTGAGCTAGGTTGATGAGAAATTCAACTTTTTGAGAGGGAAGGCTAGGTGTTGAGGCTGTTATTGCGACATCCGCAACCGCAGCTAAATCGATGTTGTGATCAGAAAGCTCTTCTTTTACCTTACTTACATTATTGCTAATGCCATGTGCAGCTTTCTCGGCCATTTGTTGTGACATCTGAACGATGTGGTATCCAGATTGAATTCCCGATACAGGCATATCACTACTCCCAACATTATGATAGTGAGAGCATAGGTGGAGTTTATAAAACGTTCAAGTGTTTTATATCAATGACTTGATTAGGCAAACAGTTTGGCAAGCATTTCTCTTTCTTCACCAGATAGAACCGGTTTTTGCGCTTTATTTAGTTTCACGCTGATCTCACCTTGTAATGACTTTAACTGACTTGCCGTTAAATCACTGAGCTTTTGTTTAAGTTCATTAAATTGTTGTGCGTTCATCTCAATACCTTCGTCGTGATTCGGTTTATCCGTCGTTGCCCGAAATTCTTCATCCTTTGGATACAACATATTTATTCAACCAAAATAGATTAGAATTTGATCGATTGCTTTTTGTCCGAATATTGTCAAGGTGTGTTAAGTGATACGTCAGATTTTTCCTAAGAAGGTACATAATTACCCACTTTGGGGTAGGTGGAAACGTAAAAATAAAAAGGGAAGCGATATAGCGCTTCCCTCTTACATATGGTTTGAATGTTACTAACTTACTCTGACGGCAAACTTGCTAGCAAGTGAATGAAGCTCTGGGAGCATGCGATAGATAAGATGGAGTTGTTGCAATACCATGCGGGCAGAGCTGTCGTCTTCATCGCGCCATTCATTTAAGCGTTGCTCGAGTCCAGCATCATCAATATTAGATAGGTCACACTCCTCACAATGCTGGTGAAGCTGTTTATGAAGTACATCCAGATGTTGATGAATACAACGGTGAGCATCTAAAACGAGTTTATGAATTGACTCATCTTCGATGCGAGTTCTGTGCGCGCCTAATGCAGAAATATAGTTCAACATTGCGTGATTTAACGTTAGGAAGCGAAAACTTTCATCAACAGCTGCGCGATATTTGCCAGGCTCCGCCAGCATCGTACTAATCGCAGAAGAGAGTGAGGCATCATTATTGTGGGCCTGGCGGCGAGCGATACGGTAACTCAAATTGTCTTTCTTGCCGATTCTATACTGACCAATGATCTGATCGAGATACTGCTTGTTTGCCTCTATCGCATCCGACATAACTTTGTGAAGCCTTCTCGACTGCCAGTCGGGCAAAATAACTAATACAGCTCCTACTGCAAGTACACACCCGATGAGGGTATCTGCTAGTCGAGGAAGGACAACTGCGTAACCTTCACCTAGTTGATTAAATAAGAAGAGGACGAGCAGTGTAATAAAACCAGTCGCGTACCCATAGTTGTTCATCCGGAAGGCGAAAAACATCACACCAGAGATAACGATAAATACTAACTGGCTTTCTTGAGAAGGGAAAAAAGTCAGCAATGGTACACCAATCAACAAACCAGCTAATGTACCTATTACTCGCGCCGTCAATTTTTGGCGAGTGGCACTGTAGTTCGGTTGGCATACGAATAAAGTGGTTAAGAGTATCCAGTAACCTCGGTCGATGTTGAATATTTGAATGATTCCATAGCCAATCGTTAAGGCAATTGACATACGTAATGCATGCCGAAACAGCATCGAATCTTTGTGTAAATTTGCTGATATACGCTGCCACATCGCTTTTAGCGTGTGTGGGTTGGTATCGGCGAGGGTATCTTCTTCTAGGCCTTCGACATCTGGGTTGTTAATGTTATTAAGTTGTTTTTCTACCGTCGCTAAGTTGTTGAATAAATATGTTAACTGCATCAGAAGACGTTTCCAGTGCCCTTGCTTTTGTTCTTCTAGATAAGCAAGAGAGTTCTGTACTTCAGCTAATGCCAGAATAGATTGATCGGTATGGGAGTATTCATTTCCTAGCTGAATGGCTAGTGCAATATCACGACACGCTTGGGCTTGAGACTCCAAAAGATATTTAAAACGAAACAGCACATCAGAACGTTCAAATTCGGTCGCTAAATCCTGATAGCGATAATGGCTAGAACTGACGCGTTCGTGAATGTCTTGAGCGATGAAATAAATATTTAAAAATCGGTCACTAGGCCCATCAATGTGACCCCGTTTCGATCGGTTAAGTAATGTGGTTTTACAAGCGTTTAGTGCCGTAACCGTGGCAGCATTGCATTTTGCAGCTTCAATCCGTAGCGGTTGTGGCGTCAAGTTGGTCACAGGGTGAAAAAGCTTGGCTTTCGCATCAAGATAATTCGCCATTTGGAAGAACACATTGGCTAAGCTTTGTTGCACCGGTTGAAGAGGCCAAAATATCTGCCAAATCATGGACATGAAGTAATACCAGGCGGCACCAGTTAAAAGCAGTAGTGGCTGAAACCAAATGTTGGTGCTTTCATGTGCGCCAAGCATAGTATAAATAGCGATCAGCAACGAACCAAAAGCAATACTCGCGTACTTAGGACCTATCGCCCCAAGAATGATGAAGCCGAAGGTTGAGATAAATAATCCCAACGCAAAAGCCCAAGGGGTATCGAACAAGATTTCAATTGAAAAAGCAGCAAGCGCAAAACAGAGAAAGGTGAGAATCAGAGCCTTGATGCGTCCAGTGAAACTGTCATCACTTTCAGCCAAAGCAGCAGCAATAACGCCTAATATTAATGGCGTTATCAGCGTGTTTTGCTCGAAGTACCAAGTTGGGATAACCACACCCAGTAAGGTAATGAGGATAAGAACGCTGTAATTTATCGTCTTGTTTGCCCAATATAGCCGAAATTTAGAAGTTGCTTGCACAGTGCGCCTTATGTTTCCGATGAAGAACAGGGGGAATACTACCAGACCCACTATAGCGCGTTTATGATTTACTTTAAGAAAAATTCGTGGTTGCTGATAAAATCAGCAGAGATGTCATTGACTTATATTAAAGCTGCCAGGTCATGTGTTGAGGATTGTAAAGCCAGCTTCAAATAACCTCAGCTTTAGGTTATTAAATCGACAGTAATGTGAATTTTATTAAAGAATAGAAGAAGAAGCTTACTTAGGTGCTCGCAGTTGCTACAATTTAGCGCCTTAAAATGATATAAATCGACAACTTCTAAACTAAAAGGCGCACGTTTCATGCAGCTTACTGCCACTAGCAAAGCACAGTTTTTTATTCAAAATGAGTACCATCAGGTCGAAATAAAAGAGAACAGTGTTTTATTAAGCTCGATAGGCAGTGAAGAACATATTCCTTTTACGATCTGGAATGGCAAAGTTAGCGTAAAGCGTGGGTTATTATGGAGCTCTTTACAGTTTTTTGCTCATGAACACGAAGGCAAACAACAAAGCTGGCTAGTCCAAGGTTTACCGTGGCCACAATGCCGAAAGTTCGCGCTTGAGGCCGTTCGTCAATATCAAGAGTGGCACAACACTCAGTGCCGAAAACTGGCTGAGTATCTACCTAAGTGGGAAGAAGAGCTTTACAAACTAAAGCACTTGCCTGCTTACTTATCGCATTCTCAAGTGGTCTCCTGGGTTGAAAGTCTTAACCAAGAGTTAAGCGAGATGAAAACCACCCTAGAAGAAGCCAAAATGCGAATGCCGAATCGTATGTCGCAAATAGAGCCTTGGCTCATTGATACCTCTGAGGCGCTTGGTGAGCGTAATCGCGATTGGCTAGAAGCAGAACGTCCAAATTGGGAAGTGCTGTTTAATCAAATTGAATCCTCTCCTTTGAATTTATCCCAGCAATATGCGGTATTACTCAACGACGACCACAACTTAGTTCTTGCTGGGGCCGGCTCGGGCAAAACCAGCGTTTTAACCGCACGAGTTGCCTATTTGTTGCAAAGCCATCAAGCTCAAGCAGAAGAGCTTCTCATGTTAGCGTTCGGTCGTGATGCGGCGACTGAAATGAAAGAACGCTTAGTAGATAAAGTGGGCATGGCGGCAGACGGTGTGCGCGTAAACACATTCCATCAGTTGGGTTTGTATATTCTTAAACAAGTCGAACAGCAACCTGTCGAAATTAGTCCTTTAGCGTTGGACGAAAATCAACGAACAGCATGGTGTGTAGACTGGTTGAAAAAACATTGGATGACACCCACCAACTTTAAACGTTGGCAAAAACATTTAGACAAATGGCCGATTGCGTACCTAAAAGGGGATGATGAGTTAGGAAGCCATTCAGAAAATCCAAAACTGATCGCTTGGCTAGATTCGCAGCTGTCTCATTTAGCGGCGGTGGGCTTGACCAAAAAGCAAGTACAAGAAAAGCTCGTAAACCACCAAGACTATACGCGTTTAAATAGTGAACTCGCCTTATGCTGGCCATGTTTTACAGCGTGGCAGAAAATGCTTAAAGAAAGCAACCAAGTGGATTTCCCAACCATGATCAGTCGTGCGACAGATTATGTGAATAAAGGGAAGTTTGTCTCGCCATGGCGCTTTATTATGGTCGATGAGTATCAAGATATCTCTCCAGATCGTCTGGCATTGATTGAAGCACTGTGTGAATCCACTCAGAAACAAGCAGGTGCCACGTTATTTGCTGTTGGCGACGATTGGCAAGCGATCTATCAGTTTGCAGGAGCGGATGTCGATCTTATCACTGGTTTTAAAGAACGCTTTGCTCACTCAACCGTCCATCACTTAGATACAACTTATCGTTTCAACAATCAGATTGGTGATGTAGCGAATACATTCGTGCAGCAAAACCCATCGCAGTTGCCGAAAACATTAAACAGCCACAAACAACGCAAGCAGAAGAGCGTACATACCGCGCCGAGCAATCAAGTGGAAAAGATCTTGGACCACTTGAATCAACAAGCCAAGCAAACCAAGTCAGTTTTATTGCTAGGACGTAACCATTATCATAAGCCCGATTTGTTCGACGATTGGTTGCGACGTTTCCCTAATCTCGATATTCGCTTTATGACTTGCCATGCGAGTAAAGGACGCGAAGCTGACTTTGTGATTATTCTTTCTGTGGATGAGGGGCAATTCCCCGCTAAGAAGAAGCAAATTCACATTGATGGTGCGTTGACGGAGTCCAAAGACAAATTCCCTTACGCAGAAGAGCGCAGGCTATTTTACGTGGCGATTACACGTGCGAAAGAGAAGGTTTGGATTACGCATACTGGTGCGGGATCTGCATTCGTTCAAGAGCTCGTTAATGGTGACTATCCCATCGTGACTTCTCGTTAAATGCAACGTTTAGAATGTTAAAAACAGTAAAGGCGATACTTGGTATCGCCTTTGCTTTATTTGGTTAGCATCAAAGCTTACATGCGCTCAGCAAGATAGGCTTCGTAATCCGGCACTTCGATGTCTACTTCTTGCTCAAGAAGAGGGGAGTTAAACAGGAACTTAGCGGTGGCTCGGTTCGTTGCTACAGGAATATTCCAAACACTAGCAATACGAAGAAGCGCTTTAACGTCTGGGTCGTGAGGTACGGCATTCAGTGGATCCCAAAAGAAAACGAGAACGTCGATTTTGCCTTCTGAAATAAGAGCGCCTAGTTGTTGATCACCGCCCATCGGACCACTGATCATGCTCTTGATCGCAAGTCCAGTTTCTTTACTTAGCATGTGTCCTGTCGTGCCAGTTGCGTAAAGGAAGTGACTCTGTAGCTTTTCTTTGTTTTCTTTTACCCAGCGAAGTAGCTCAGGTTTGCAGTTGTCGTGAGCAACCAAAGCCACATGTTTATGGGTTGGCATGGTACGAATGGTTTTTTGCATCAAGATGTTTCCGTTTGTATGATTTTAAAATTGTTGTGACTCAATAGAACACGTTTTTGGTCTTTCAATCAACAGCCTTAACACGGAATGTCGGCCTATATTCTGACGGAGATAACGATTCTTCGATCGTGTCGTCATGAAGCGTCTTCGGAGTCAGTGGTTTGATGGTTGGTGAGGCATGTTTGTCATACGTTTTACCTCTTAAGTAATGCGTTGCTTGCATCATGGAAAGCCGACCTTGCTGCACCATTTTATCTGTTGGTGCGAAGAGCACTTTGTTACGTAACAGGCCTCGATATACACCATGACTTAAGTACACAGAAACTAGACCGATCTCCTCAGCTTTGCCGGCACTGCGCAGCTCACTGATGGCCGCTTCAATCGCCACTGCACTGCCAACAATGTAATCTATATTTCCCATATCGATCACACGTTGAACTAGGTTACGTTGTAACTCCTTGTCGTTGTCTGCCCAAAATGAGTCAACAATGTTGATATCACTTCCTTGTATCGCTTCATAGAATCCGGCAGTAACGGGTTTCGTACCACCACGAGTTCGCGGCCCCAAAAGTAAGGCAATGTTGGTTTTTCCTGACCCCTTTGGATGGCGAGCTGCCAAATATTGACCCGCTTCGTATCCCATCCAATGCCAGTCAACACCGACAGTCCCTTTTAGCAACTCACTTTGTTCTTCATCCAAGTCGAGTTGGTTCACAGTAGCAAAAACGGGAGTATTCCCTACCCAATTTTTAAGTGAATGCTCGTAAGCCTGTGGGTCCACGGTCCCAAGGATAACTGCATCTGCTCCCCATTGGTTACACAGTGCGAGTTGTTGTTCTTGACGGGTTTTGTTTGGGTAGCCGCCCGCTTCAAGAACTCGTAGCTCGACACCTTCTCTTTTCGCTTCGGACACCATTCCATAGTTTACTGACAACCAGTATGAATCCTTTAGGTGAGGGTATATTGCACATATTTTCTCTGCGGCAACCGCTGGCAAAGAAGCAACGAGGGTTAAAGTAGCTGCAGAATGTTTGAAAAATGTGCGAAATGCGTGTTGATTTTTAACCATGAAATGAAGTTCGTTGGCATAGATTAAGTAAACACTGCAAAATATAACGTAATATGTCGCTGAACACGAACATTAAGGTCATGAAAATATGCTGCTAGCAACTGCAAGCATCGGTCGTAAACTTTTGTTGTCTTTCATTGCGATGGCAATACTGGTCATGTTATCGGCACTTATTGGTGTGTCTGGATTTTCTTTGGTTGCCAAAACCGAAAGAAATGTCGTGGATTCTGCGATTCCCGCCATGATTGAGGCGAGGCAAGTCTCTGAGTTGAGTACTCGTATTATTTCGTCTGTACAAATGTTGTCGAACGCAAGAAACGAGCAGGAAAGAAAGGAGTCAGGGCGAGTGCTGTTCGAACAGCTCGAGTCTTTACTCACTCACATCAAGGAGCTCGGGAGTGAGTCGTTCGATTCTCAATTGTTAGAAGCTTTAGAGAATAACGTCCAGAACGTTATCGACAATTTGGCAGAACTCGGTGTTTCGGTTGAAAAAAAGCTGTGGCTTGCAAAAGAGATAGATACTCGTGTTGAAGAAATGCGTCTGCTCAGTGAAGAGCTAGAACAACTAACTCGTACGCAAGTTCAGAATACAAGCACCATTGCTGTTGCTAACGTCACGCATATTTATGACTTATTAGAATCGAATAAAAAATCGCAAGTTTATCAGGCGCTAGATGCACTGGTGGAGGTCGATCTTGATCTGACTGAGCGATTACATGAACTGCACTTGTTGGCCTTTAAAATGTTGAATCAGATTGAAGAGGCTCGGACATTAACGAATATTGAGCGAATTCAACAGGTTCAAAGTGATTTCGATAGCAACCTCAAAATCATGCAACGCCGTGTACTCGCTGTGGAAGATCCTACGCGCTCTAAGCAAATGAGCCAACTGCTCATAGAGCTTGGTAAGCGTCAGGTCGTATTTTCTATACTGATGCAGCAATACGAGAATAACGAACAGTCACAACAACTGATGCAAAAGACATTAGAGTTGTTCTCAGAGCTTAATGGCACGGTCAACAAATTGGTTGATGATTCAAACAAAACCACTACCGTCGCTGTAGACCAATTGACCAGCACACTGAAATTCGCTCAGTGGTCTTTAACCGTTATTTCAATTGTTGGTTTGATTGTATTGGTGCTGATTTTATGGCGTGTGGTGTACCTTTCTGTTGTGAAGCGGTTAGCTGAATATTCCGCTGCGTTGCTGTCTGTGGCGCAGGGTAACTTAGCGGTTGAGTTGGAAGTGAAAGGCAAAGATGAGTTGGCGCATATGGGGCAGGCCATCATCACGGCTCGTAATACCGCGCAAGCACTAAAAGTGGTAGCAGAGGGTGAAGCTCAAGCCAAGCGAGAGCTTGAGGAGCATAAAGAGCATTTAGAAGAGCTCGTTGAGCAGCGCACTTCGCAGTTAAAACAAGCAAACCGCCGTTTGAATGAAGAGGTTTTGAATCACGCTAAAGCTCGCAAGCAAGCAGAGCAAGCGAGCCGAGCAAAATCGGCATTCTTGGCGACGATGAGCCATGAGATAAGAACGCCAATGAACGGAGTGTTGGGGACAGCACGCTTGTTGATTGACTCAGGCCTCAACCCAATTCAAAAGCGTTATGCGGAAATCATTAATCGTAGTGGTAAAACGTTGCTCGCGATCCTTAATGATGTACTGGATTACTCCAAGATTGAAGCGGGGCATTTAGAAATTCGTCACATGGGCTTTGATTTACACCAAATGGTGGAGGACACTTTCCAGTTAATGAACAGTCGAGCACAAGAGAAGAAGCTGCTGTTCTCCTACCATATTGAAAGTGATGTTAGTCGCTACTGGAAAGGGGATGTCACCAGAATCAGTCAGGTGCTGAACAATCTCGTTGGTAACGCGATTAAGTTCACTGACGAAGGAGAAATTGATATCTACGTTAGCCTGAACCCTGAGGACGAGTCGCAAGTCCTGTTTGAAGTATCAGACACTGGAATAGGAATTGCCAAAAAATACCAGAGAACGTTGTTTGATGCCTTCACGCAAGCTGAAGGTGGGATGAGCCAAACTGGAGGCACGGGGCTTGGACTTGCCATCAGTAAGCGAATCATTGAAGCGATGGGCGGTGTTTTAGAAGTCGATTCCGAAGAGGGAAATGGTAGCCGATTCTGGTTCTCTATTCCGTTAGAGGAAAGCGAACCTGTTGAAACAGGAACCGTGGCAACCGCACGTTGCAAAGTGAAAGCAAAGGTCTTGCTAGTAGAAGATAATGAAGTCAACCGAGTGGTCGCGGAAGGTTTTCTAGAAAGCATGGGGCACCAAGTCGTGATGGCAGAAAACGGCTCACAAGCAGAGCAACTGATCAGCACACAAGATTTTGATATCGCTTTGGTCGACATCAACCTCCCTGATTGTGATGGAACTGAGTTGATCCAACGCTTAAAGCGGATTGAGTGTGATAAGCCGGCCAATAAAGCGCTTGCCGTCACGCCAATGATTGCAGTGTCTGCGCACGTTTTTGCGGAAGAAGTTGAGCGCTATCTAGCCGCTGGTTTTGACGGATACTTGCCTAAGCCATTGGCAAAAGAGGCACTCGCGGCATTGATTCAGGATGCGCTAGACGGAAAGCCGTTGTTGTTGCCACAAAATGCCGACTGTACCCCGTTTGATCAAATTTCGCCTCAAGAACAAGAGCTACAATTAAAGGTCGTTCAAGCACCTAAAACAAAGGAACCCGATGTGGTTATCATTAATCCGAGCGTGATTGAGTCCGATATGAAAATCTTGGGCAGAGATAAGATGTTGCACATTATTAATCTGTTTAGAGCCACCAGCACCGATGTATTAAGCAAGCTGCAAGCGTCTGCTGAGGACAATGATAGTAAAGAAGTAAAGAACCTTGCCCATAAATTAAAGGGCAGTGCAGGAAGTTTAGGACTAACTGCGCTAATGAACGCTTGCCAAGCAATTGAAGCCGCGCCTCAACCTCTAGATACCTATAATGCGACTAAAGATGATTTAGTTTCTCAAGTGTCTGCATCAATTCAAGCTCTGGATGAGTTAATGGCGAAGTAATCCATCGAGCATTGAAAATAAAAAAACCTCCGGCTTTCCGGAGGTTTTTTCTATTCGGTCATGTCATCTTCCCACTCGAATCGAGTGTCTAGGGCATAAGGGTCATCATCAAAAGGATGTTCCACTTTGCCACGTAAGTATTCGAGTTGATGCTCAAGCATATTGACCGTTTCGTAGTCTCCCTCAGAACAAGCAACGTAAATCTGTTGTTCAAGAGCGGCAATGTTATCTCGGATACCCATGAGAACCCCCTTAAATCATCATCGATTCTCAAAACGATTATAGTCAAGTAATCCAAATTCGATCGGTTGTTTTGTACGGTACCAATTGTGTAAACGATCGCTAAATGACCAGAATTTTTCTGAGCTTCTACGAATCGCAAAATTATCCAATAACTTAACGTAATCGGACTCGTTTTGGATGGCACTAAATTGATCGACAAAATCTTTTACTTGGTTTTCGTTGATCGAGAAAAATGCCGCAGGGTAGCTTCCCACAACGCCGCGTACAATGGTCATATCATCGTTAGCAAAGTCACGGTTACTTTCTTCATCAAACAAGCTAGAGATGTTTGTGTGTGCATTGTTGTGAAGTAAGGTGAACAGTTCATCTTCCCCTGATTGACTTCTCACCATAAGCATAGTGATTTGCGGAACGGTTTTTAGGCCTTCACCACGAACGTGGTCAATACGTTTTAGTTGCTTTTCACTACTCGCAGAAAGAGCTGTGTCTTGAATTTCGTAGCGAGGCAGAAGCACATCTGAAACATGTTCGCTCAACAACTCCACCAACTCCGTTTTTGGATCGTCACTCTTATACTGAACGCTGGTTGGTTGGTTAAACGGCTTCACATTTCGTTGTAAAAAGTCACTCAACTGCGGGCTTTGATCTTTATACCAGCTAGATTGCAGTTCATGGCGCATATCGGCGGGTAACAACGAGATAAAGTTACTTTCGCCTTCTAGACGCAAGAAGTCCATAAACATTCGTGTCATGAGCTGATGGCCGAAGTTACCGTAAACGTCAAACCCAGCAACAAGCAAATAGTGGATACGCTCTAGTAACGCGTAGTCAAGAATCCACACTGTTTTAGGCTGCTCACCAACTAACCCTTGAACAACAGAAGCACTATCAAAATGGCGGAATATCGTTAATGCCGCATTATGGTTGGTGCCATTACCGTCCCAAATTACATCGGTGGATAGGTTTTCACCTTCTTTAAACCAGTTATTAGTGAACTCAGATTTAGCCTCTAGGTAGCGAGCTTGCTGGCGCGCGTACTTGACCCAGTTGGTAACAGGTAGCGTGTTACTTTCTTGTTCTGCCGGTAGTTTTAGGTTATCAGCCTGAGATCGGTAAAACTCATTTACTTCTGGGATGTCTGCTTTATCTGGATCAAGGAAAAACACCCAAAAGCGATCATTGATAACATTCAATGCCAGTTGGCCACGACAAACTGGGCCTTTGATGTATGCCATTATTGTATTTTGTGCATTATCTAGCATGAACTTAAAGCGCGATTTCACTGGAAGGTCGATGAATGATGTCATCGGGTTTGCAGCAACTTCTGGTGCATAACTCGGGAGCTGGCTAACCGTGTAATCAGCATCAATAAACCAAGTTTTCCAGTTCTCTATGCGTTGCTTGTTTAACGCGAATGGCATGTGAGTTTTATCTACTATGGTCCCTTGCTCTGGAATAATTCGATAAAACACACGTTCAACCCCTGGATCATCGTACGGGCGACGCGTTGAAATACGTTTGACGGGCTGTCCTGGTGGTGTAGCAGAGCGGACGAGCGTGAAGAATCGGGGATCTTCATCGAGTTCTGAAAAGTAGATATGAGATAAAAACAAATGCTCATATATATACCTAGCCATCAGCTGATTTTTCAAATCAGAGTGGTTAAGTAATGTTTCGTACTTATCTATTTGCGCTTGCTCATTCTCACTAACAGGTTGGTGAACGTTCATTATTGCGCCGTTTTCCAACCAAGTCATGAGTGTGTGGTATTCACTGTTTGATAGATTTGGCATACCAAAAGGCATGCCCCAGGTTGGGTTATCCTTCTCGTATTGCTCGTATTCTTCAATCGTCGGACAGGTTTGCTCTCGGTCTATCGAAAAGTCAAAGCCTTCTAACTGGACTTGGTCAGGCAATGGGTGGCGCTCTTTTTGTTGTAGCAAACGTGCGATAAGGCCTGCATCAATGTTGGCTGCCATGCTTTGATCACGTTCGTTGAGAACCGGATGAAAACCCGCATCGCGCCACTCTTGGGTTGTTTCTGCATCTTCGAATAAGCGTGTTGGTGCTGCGGCTGTGAGTCTTGTTCCTTCATATACCAGTGCTTTACTCGCACCACGGTCAATGCCCTCAACAGAAGAGAGCTTAAGTTGACATGGTGCATCGTAGCACGCGTGGCAGACGACACAGCGGTTATCCATAATGGGTTTAACTTCGCTTTGGAAGAAGTTTGCTTGAGGGGTTTCCACGTCAACTGTGCGTTCACGCACGAGCTGTGGACCAAACAGTTGGTCATAGTTAAGACCAGCATAGGTTGCACAGCCGGCAAACAAAGTAGCAATGCAAAGTGTAAAAATTAAGCGCAAATTCATTGAGTTATTTTACGTGATTCGAATTTGCATTAATTAAAGCAAAATAAGCGGTCAATTACCAAAAGTTGGGCCAATTAGCGTTAATTTTTCTGTTGATTGTCTGAGCGCTTGAAAATGTAACCCTGGCGGTGGACTGTCTGAATTCTGTCTGTTGGAACGCCTTCGTGAACTAGACGCTTTCTCATTCTGCTCATGTGCATATCGAGTGCTCGATCATGTTCAGTAAATTCACGTTTTAGTACTGTTTCGTAAAGAAAATGCTTACTAAGTACTTGATCTTGATGGTGAGTGAGAGTTTGCAGCAGCTTAAATTGAATGCTTGTTAACTGAACAGATTTCTTGTTTGGCAAGTAATTGAGTACCACAGAGTGAGTGCGCTTATCTAGTAATAGCTCCTCATCATTATGGTGAACGCCGTTGTGTTGGCATTGGTAAGTTTTTCCATTTGAAACCTTGGAGTCAAGCACGCGGGCACCTTAATTATTAATGGTAGTAAAACGTATTATCATTAATATTTATATAAAAGCAATCAGGTACTTTATGGGCACTGTGATATGCGTAGACAATCTTAATATTTGAGATTAACAGTAGTGATGAATGGTGCGATGGCGCTCTGAACTAAAGTGCTATTGGAGTGCGTATTAGCTACAAATAACGGTGTAATGTTAGGCGAAGATAGAAAGAATTCTCATTTAGTAAATTCGCTTATCCGCTATTTGTGAACTATACATTCTGTTGCAGGAAGCACTTTTCTAATACACACAGAGGTTTATATGACAGCGAAATATGGCGTTAAACGCCGATTAGCGATTCTTGCCGCCGCTTTAATCGGTGCGACAAGTAGCAGTATCGCAGCAGAGAAACCAAATATTCTCGTCATTTGGGGTGATGATATTGGCCAGTCCAATCTCAGTGCTTACACGTTTGGCTTGATGGGGTACAAAACACCAAATATAGACAGTATCGCCAAAGAAGGCATGATGTTCACTGACTATTACGGTGAGCAATCTTGTACAGCGGGCCGTTCTACTTTCATTACGGGCCAAACCGTTCTTAGAACAGGTTTGAGTAAAGTGGGGCTTCCAGGTGCTGATCTTGGCTTGAAGGAAGAGGACGCAACCATTGCCGAAATGCTGAAGCCGATGGGCTATATGACAGGGCAATTTGGTAAAAACCACTTAGGTGATAAAGATGAGCACCTTCCTACTAATCACGGCTTCGATGAATTTTTTGGCAACCTTTATCACTTGAACGCCGAGGAGGAGCCAGAAAACGTCGATTATCCTAAAGATCCTGAGTTTCGTAAAAAGTTCGGTCCGCGCGGCGTTATCCGTTCGTACGCTGATGGCAAAATTGAGGATACAGGACCTCTAACTCGCAAGCGCATGGAAACCGTGGATGAAGAGACGTTAGATGCGGCACTCGACTTTATGGATCGTGCAGTCAAGGCTGAAAAACCTTTCTTTGTCTGGTGGAACGCAACTCGTATGCACTTCCGTACTCATGTGAAAGAAGAGAACTCTGGAAAAACAGGTATCAGCGAGTATGCAGATGGTATGGTCGAGCATGATAACCATGTAGGTCAGCTACTGAAAAAAGTGGATGATTTGGGTATTAAAGACAACACAATCGTCTTTTACTCCACCGATAATGGCCCACACATGAACTCGTGGCCAGATGCAGGTACAACGCCATTCCGTGGAGAGAAAAATACCAACTGGGAAGGTGCGTACCGAGTTCCTGCGATGGTACGTTGGCCGGGTAAAATTAAAGCTGGCTCTGTTTCGAATGATATCATGCATCACATGGACTGGATGCCAACGTTTGTTGCTGCCGCGGGTGATGACAATATCAAAGAGAAATTGCTCAAAGGTTATAGTGCGAATGGTAAGAAATTCAAAGTTCACCTAGACGGCTATAACTTCCTACCATATTTGACTGGTAAAGAGGATAAGGCCCCACGAGAAGAAATTTTTTACTTCTCAGATGATGGAGACTTAACTGCACTTCGCTATAACAAATGGAAGCTGGTCTTTATGGAGCAACGAGCAAAAGGCACGTTGCGTATTTGGGCTGAACCATTCACCACACTTCGTGTTCCTAAGATCTTCAACTTGCGTATGGATCCTTACGAAGTGGCTGATATCACTTCTAACACTTACTACGATTGGATGCTAGACCGTGCTTACATGCTTGTTCCTGCGCAAGCTTACGTAGGCAGATTCCTTGAAACGTTTAAAGAGTTCCCACCAAGGCAAAAAGCAGCAAGCTTCTCGCTCGATCAAGTGATGGAGAAACTAAAAGAGAACCCAAATAAGTAGGAAAAGCTAAGTGAAGTATCACATATAGAAAGAGGCTCATTAACGTGAGCCTCTTTTTTATCTGTAAAATTCTATCTATTAAGGTTTGTAGAAAGCTTGATGACGAAAACGCCTAACGCTTCAATTGACAAGAGTTATAAACAAATTGGTTCGTAGTGGGCTGCCGTTAAGTTGGCTTTGATTTTTTCACGTAGAGCGATGTGGGCTGGGTTGTTTACCTCTCGCTTATGGTAAACGAACTTGTAAGGGATAGAGCGTATCGAAATGGGGCAGGGCAAAATTTGAAGTTTGAGCGCTTTGCTCCACTTGTTTGCAAAAGATTGAGACACGATCCCTAAACTGTCTCTTTGGGCGACATACAGCGCCATGCCCGCTAGCGAAGATGTGATCAAGTCGACTTTTCTTTCTTGAATTGTTTCCTTTGCTAGTTGCTCGAACCCCGACATGTTGTTCCATTTTCCTGAAAATAAACAGTGAGTTTCCTCATAAAATTGCTCTTTTGTGAGCGTGCCGTGTACACGGGGATGGTTCTCACTACAGATAACCACGGCTTCTTCCTCATAAGCATCTTCAATAATAAACGCTGCATCTTTCGTGATCACCGTATCGATTACTAGATCGACTTTTTGTTGTCTTAACAGCTCAAATAATAAGAACTTTTCGGGTGGTGATTCATAAAAAATAGTGTTCTTTATCGGGTCCATAATGTGCAATAAAATTTCGGAACAACACACTTCAAAATGATTCTTATCGGATATCGCATTATCAATGATATTAACCGCTTGCTGGAATTGCGGTAGCAGTTGATAAGCGGTGGATGTTAGTGCAATACCTCGCCCTTTTTTGACAAATAATTGCTTATCGACCACTTGTTCTAAACGCTTTATTGCAGCGCTCACAGCGGGTTGTGTAAGCCCCAATTGTTCCGCGGCTTTCGTATAAGATTGGAACTCCGCGACAACAAGAAAAGTTTGGATCAAATTCAAGTCCATAACGTTACTCATAAATTTAATTTATAGGTTAACTAATTCTGACTGCATTTATCGCCTGAAATTAGTGCTTTATCTTATATCAACAATGGTATTGAAAAGCGAATACCATTTTTACGCACTAGCGAACTCTTGGAGATAATATGAAAAATGCGACCAAAACGAGCAGTAAAAAACTCGTACTTAACGCATGTACGTTAGCATTAGGCGCTGCATCTGCAGTTGCACACGCAGCGGACAAACCCAACATTCTTGTCATCTTTGGTGATGATGTTGGTTACTGGAACCTTAGTACCTACAACCAAGGCATGATGGCGTACAACACGCCGAACATCGATAGCATTGCTAAAGAAGGTGCGAAGTTCACTAACTTCTACGCACAGCAAAGTTCGACAGCAGGCCGTTCTGCATTCATTACCGGTCAAATGCCAAAACGTACTGGTCTATCAAAAGTGGGCTTACCAGGCGCTCCGCAAGGTATCTCGGAAAAAGATCCAACGATTGCAACCGTGCTTAAGCAAATGGGTTATGCAACCGGACAATTTGGTAAGAACCATTTAGGCGACCGAGACGAACACCTTCCTACCAACCACGGTTTTGATGAGTTTTTCGGCAACCTATATCACTTGAACGCGGAAGAAGAGCCAGAGAACGTGGATTATCCTAAAGATCCAGAGTTCAAGAAGAAATTTGGCCCTCGTGGCGTAATCCACTCTTACGCTGACGGCAAAATTGAAGATACCGGTCCACTTACGCGTAAGCGTATGGAAAATGTTGACGGTGAATTCCTTGATGCTGCGGAAACCTTCATAGAAAAACAAGTAAAAGCGGATAAGCCGTTCTTTACTTGGTTTAACACCACTCGCATGCACAACTTCACGCATGTTCCTGAAGAATACAAAGGTAAAACAGGTGCTGGTTTCTACGCGGATGGTGTTAAGCAGCACGATGATCAAATCGGTCAGCTACTTAATAAGATCAAAGAGTTGGGTGTGGATGACAATACAATCATTGTTTACACCACTGACAACGGTCCTATGGTTGATTTGTGGCCTGATGCAGGGATGACACCATTCCGCTCTGAGAAAAACACTGGCTGGGAAGGCAGTTTCCGTGTGCCGATGTTGATTAAATGGCCAGGAAACATCGAAGCAGGTAAAACGTTCAACGGCATGATGTCATTAGAGGACTTCTTCCCGACATTGGTTGCTGCAGCGGGTGACACCAAAGTTAAAGATGAATTACTAAAAGGCAAGAAAGTTGGTGATATGGACTATAAAGTTCACCTAGATGGTTATAACCAACTGCCATATCTAACGGGTAAATCAGACAAATCTGCTCGTAATGAGTTCGTTTACTGGAGCGATGACGGCGATCTTGTGGCATTACGCCAAGGAAAGTACAAGTTCCACTTTATGATTCAAGAGAATGAAACGGGCATGGATGTATGGCGCAAGCCGTTTACTAAACTTCGTGTTCCATTGATCTTCGACTTGAGTATCGACCCATTCGAACGTGGTGACCAAGGTATGGGTTACTCTCGTTGGATGTACGAGCGTTCATTCCTAATGATGCCAGCGGTAGAGAAAGTGAAAGAGGTAATGGGTACGTTTAAAGAGTTCCCACCTCGCATGGAAGCAGGTTCATTCGTACCTAAGTCTTCTAAGTAATAAAGAACATCGATAATCCATAGCGCTTTTCGGAGCGCTATATACCCAAATAGCTTCACTCTTGTGGTACAAAGCTCACGAGGTTATTTGGGTATATTTAATAGTGAGAAACGTATGAGTAAGATTTCCCCTCGCCATTCTACTACCATGCCTATTGTTCCTCTTAAAACGGCGTCTAAATCACCGGTTCCGGAGGCGTATGACCGTCGATTCCATGTGATGGCAAAGCCGGGCGGAGCAAAATGCAACATCGATTGTCAGTACTGCTTTTATCTGCATAAAGAAAATCTACTGCACCAAGAAAAGCAGCCAAAAATGGACGACGCAACATTGGAAGCGTTCGTGAAAAGCTACATCGAAAGTCAGGATGGCGAAGAAATTGTTTTCTCATGGCAGGGTGGGGAGCCAACGCTGCTTGGGCTGGACTATTTCCGTAATGTCGTAGCTCTGCAAAAGAAACATCAGCCGAAAGGCGTTCGCATTGAAAACGACCTTCAGACCAACGGCATTTTGCTAAACGATGAGTGGTGTGCGTTTTTAAAAGAACACAACTTCCTAGTTGGCTTGTCGATTGATGGGCCACGAGAGCTGCACGACAAATATCGCAAAACCCGCAGCGGTAAGCCGACGTTTGATCTGGTGATGAAAGCGGTAGATAAGCTCCAAGCGCATGGCGTGAAATTCAACGCGTTGGTCACGGTGAATCGTCACAACGCGAAATACCCGCTCGAAGTATATCGATTTTTAACCCAAGAATTGGGTGTGACTTATATTCAGTTTGCGCCGGTGGTAGAAGCCAACAACTTCCAAACAACCGCGCCGCAGTTTTGGAACGAACAGATGATCCCAACCAAAGGCAGTGATCTGGCTAAACCGGGGCATCCAATGTCGATTGTAACGGATTGGTCAGTCGATCCTGAAGACTGGGGACGCTTTTTAATGGCGACCTTTGAAGAGTGGGTGAATAACGATCTTGGCCGTGTGCTGGTTAATCTGTTTGAAACCGCGGTGGCGCAAGTAATGGGGAAACCGTCTCAGCTTTGCGTGACGGCGGAGTTTTGTGGCAAAGGGTTGGCGATTGAGCACAATGGCGACGTGTTCAGTTGCGACCACTATGTGTATCCAGAATACAAACTCGCCAACATTCATGAACACTCACTGAATGAAATGGCCTTCTCTACAAGACAATATACTTTTGGCATGGCAAAACGCGATTCATTGCCGACGTATTGTAAGCAATGCCCTTACTTGCCTTATTGTTGGGGTGAGTGCCCAAAAAACCGTTTGATCAAAACGCCGAATGGTGAGAGTGGTCTAAACTATTTGTGTTCGGGAATCAAAATGTTCTTTGATTATGCGTTACCGATGTTGGTTGGTCTTGCACAACTTCTCCAATCTCAAGAACCGCAAAGATAACATAGTGAATATAACCTTAAGTTATTTCATTTGTTCTTATACTTAACTATCGAAAAGACGGCTTAAACCATTGAAAAGGTATCCTATGAACCACGCACAACAAGCGATAAAAGAACTCATCGAACAAACAGAAAAAAGCGTCATTGGACAAAGCCACGTGGTTCGAGCTTTAGTCGTCGGGTTATTAACAAATGGGCATATTCTGCTAGAAGGTTTACCGGGAACGGCAAAAACACGTTCCGTAAGATCGTTGGCGAACTTGTTAAACACCAGTTTTGGTCGAATCCAGTTTACGCCGGATCTTTTACCATCTGACGTGACGGGTACTGAGGTTTATCAAGAGCTGGATGGTAAGCCGCAACTCCACTTTCAACCTGGGCCCATTTTTAACAGCATTGTACTTGCTGATGAGGTCAACCGTGCACCTGCCAAAGTACAAGCGGCACTGCTTGAAGCCATGGCCGAAGGCACAATCACAGTAGGCGATAAAACTCACGTATTGCCAGACTTATTTATGGTGCTTGCAACGCAAAACCCAGTAGAGCAAGAGGGCACGTACCCACTGCCAGAAGCGCAAATGGACCGCTTTATCATGAAGGTTACCGTCGATTATCCAGAAGATGACGCAGAACGTGACATCATTCGTTTGGTGCGCAGTGAAGAATTGGGTGCGGAAACCAGCAGCGAAATTATTACGCCAAAACACATCGAGCCAGACGTGGTGCTAGAAGCGCGTCGTCAGTTACCAAACATCGTGGTATCAGACCTAGTGGAAAACTACATCGTTGCGTTAGTGATGGCGACTCGTAAGCCAGAGCGTTATGCCGATTCAAACTTAGCAAAATGGATTGAGATTGGCTCTAGTCCTCGTGCTTCTATCGCACTCGACAAATGCGCTCGTGCGTATGCGTGGATGCAAGGACGTGACCACGTTACTCCTGACGATGTGCGTGCCATGGTTCCGTCTGTATTGGGCCACCGTTTTTCTTTGACCTACGATGCACTGGCAGATGGGGTCGATCATCAACGAGTCGTACAAGAGCTGCTAGACTGTGTAGAAATTGGGTAAGTGGGAGGCATTATGGCTAAGCCAACTCTTGCGCCAAAATCACAGGGGATGGATCCCCGTTTGTACTGCGATTATGCTCGTTTAGTACGTCTGCAAGCACAAGCAGAATCATTCAGT
Organism: Vibrio sp. Vb1554; assembly: GCF_033344235.1. Classification (NCBI taxonomy): domain Bacteria; kingdom Pseudomonadati; phylum Pseudomonadota; class Gammaproteobacteria; order Vibrionales; family Vibrionaceae; genus Vibrio; species Vibrio sp. Vb1554. The sequence continues at coordinate 32,558 of NZ_JAWPOJ010000004.1, forward strand.
TTACTTCCTCATCTAAAAGCGGGTAGCGTACTCTCTGGCCGACACAATTCGTTGTTTCGCGGTCGTGGATTGAACTTCGAAGAGCTGCGCCATTACCAATTGGGTGACGATATTCGTAACCTTGATTGGAAAGTTACGATGCGTACAGGTAAGCCGCACGTGCGCAGCTATACAGAAGAAAAAGATCGCAACGTAATCGTGTGTGTCGACCAGAGAAGCACAATGTTTTTTGCTTCGACGCAAGTAATGAAATCAGTTGTCGCGGCAGAGATCGCAGCGATGTGTGGGTGGCGAGTATTAAAAGATGGCGACCGAGTCGGTTTTGTCATCGCATCCCCGCAGGCGTTGTTTCACAGCAAGGCACAGCGTTCGCAAAACGATCTTCTGGCGCAACTTAAACGTCTCGCTAAAGCCAATCAATCGCTCAATGTGGACTCCTGCAATTCCGAAAAAGTAACGTTCAGTCAATGGATTGAGCTTATTAAACGCATGAAGCTCAAGCAATCCACTTTGATTTTTATCAGCGACTGGAGCGACTGCGAGGAGCACCACCTTGATCACCTTAAACAGCTACAACAGCACAACGATGTTCTTGCAGTGATGGTCAGTGACCCATTAGAACAAGCGCTACCAGACGATTTGGCAAAATCGAAATGGGTGGTTGGTGACGGGCAGTATCAACTCAATTTAGACAGCAAAGCAAAGGTAGAAGCTGCGAGCGCAAAGCTTGAGGCTCGAACTAGCTTACAGCGTCAATCACTCTCTCAACTTATGGCGATGAAACACCTTCCGCACATCGAACTCGATACGACAGGTGAGCACATTAAACAATTCCAAAAACTGGTAGGAGGGCGTTAAATGAGTGATCTTCCTACACCTCCAAGTACCTACATACTCAGAGAGCTGCATGATGTGGCCGTACCATCTAGCGTGAGTTGGTACCCGCAAACTATTGGCTGGAAAATTTTAGCGGCGGTTGCGTTCATTGCATTGGTATATTTCGCATATCGCTTGGCTCGGCAATGGTGGCATAATCGTTACCGAAAAGAAGCTCTACTGGCGATTTCGCAAATCAACCCGAGCGACAAAGACATGCCAAAAGTATTGTTCTCTGTGCTTAAAATAGTGCTGATTCATATTGATAGCCGCAACGCGAAATTGTTTGATACCGCCTTTCTGCGCAAGCTCGATGCGCTGTATCCGCAAACCAGAGACTCTCAAGCAAACTCGCAAATGGTTTTTAACGATGAGCTTTCAAAGTGCTGGCTACAAAGTATTGTTGACCCAAGCGTTACGCTAACCAACGAAGAGCGAGTAACGCTTATTGCTCGTGCGAAAAACTGGGTGAGTGAGCACCGTTGTGATGCTCAAAAAAGCGCGGCAAATAAATCACCACGATTGAAACGCAAAGCACATCAGGGAGGTCAACATGAATGATCTTCTTGCATCGATAACTGGTTTGTCTGGTTTTGAATTTGCTCACCCAATGTGGTTTCTGGTTTTGCCCTTGCCGTTGGTGGTGTACTACTTGGTGCCTGCATATCGCACTAAGCAAATGGCGATCAAAGTGCCGTTTTTTAGTCAGCTGGTGGAAGCGATTGGCGAGACGCCATCAGAAGGTGCAAGCCAGTTGATCCCGAGTTGGTGGCAACGAGCAACGTTAATTCTCTCATGGCTTTTGGTGGTGTGTGCGATGGCAAAACCCACCGTATTAGGCGAGCCTCAAGTTCGCGAGAGTTTAGGGCGCGATGTGATGGTGGTGGTGGATCTTTCGGGCTCCATGGCCGAGCCAGATTTCACCTCACGTACAGGCGAAAAAATTTCTCGTCTTGATGCGGCAAAAGAAGTGCTGTCGGAGTTTGTTCAGTCTCGTAAAGGTGACCGATTAGGCTTGGTGCTTTTTGGTGATGCTGCTTTCGTGCAAACGCCATTTACCGCAGACCAAAAAGTGTGGCTCGAACTGCTTAACCAAACCGATGTGGCAATGGCAGGGCAGAGTACCCATCTTGGTGATGCGATTGGCTTAGCGATTAAAGTTTTTGAGCAAAGCGATAAGTCGCGTGGTGCTTTAGAACAAGATCAAAACCGTGAAAAAGTCGCGATTGTATTAACCGATGGTAACGACACGGGCAGTTTTGTTGAACCGATTGATGCGGCGAAAGTTGCGAAAGCCAAAGGCGTGAGAGTGCACGTGATTGCGATGGGTGATCCGGAAACGATAGGTGAAACCGCGTTGGATATGGACACAATTCATCGCATTGCGAAAGAATCCGGCGGTGAAGCGTTTGAAGCACTCAACCGTGATGAACTATCGGCTGCCTACGACGAAATTGGCAAACTGGAACCTCAACTTTACGAAAGCACTACATACCGCCCAAAACAAAGCCTTCATCATTATTTGATGGCGTTAGTGGTCATCATGCATTTGCTCGCGTTCAGCGTCGCAACACTCAAAAGAAGGGCTGTTACACGATCATCATTAGGAGAGAGCGATGTTTGATTCTCTTAGTTGGACGCAATTCTTTACGCAGTTTCATTTTATTCGACCACTGTGGTTACTGGCTTTGGTCCCCATGTTTTTCTTGGTGTGGTTACGCTGGCGAGAAGAAAGCAAGCCAAGCTGGAAGGATATTCTGCCCGAACATTTACGCAATGCTTTGACGATAGGTGAGCGAGGCTGGCGTAAGCAACTGCCGCTTAAGCTCTTGATGCTGATTGTGTTCATCGCCATTGTGATTTGTGCAGGCCCAACGTGGCAACGTGAATCTTCCCCCTTTGGCGAAGATAAAGCCTCTATGCTTGTGGTGCTTGATAACAGCGACTCGATGCTGCAAAAAGATCTCCCACCAAGCCGCCTTGAGCGTTCCAAACAGAAAATACGCGATTTGCTAGCCGCGCGAAAAGGCGGAAAAACGGGTTTAGTCGTGTTCGCGGGCAGTGCTCATGTCGCGATGCCTATAACTCAAGACAGCAAAGTATTTGACCCGTTTTTGGCGGCCATTACGCCAGAAATTATGCCCGTGCAAGGTAAGCTTGCCGAAAAAGCATTGCCGTTAATTGACCAACAATTGCAAGGTCAACCAGGCTCCACTGTTCTGTTGGTGAGTGACGGCGTGAACCCGGCCACGATTGAGCAATACCAAGCGTATTTCTCGGGCAAACCTTATCAACTGTTAATTCTTGCGGCAGGGAATGCTGACATTGTGAGTAACAACCCAATGGATTTGGATTCTCTACAAAAACTGGCTAGTCAGACTAACGGTCGATTGGTGGAAGTGACCGTCGATAATAGTGATATCGAGCAACTGAATCGATACGTTGAGCGCAATATGCAGCTTAATGGCGAATCTTCAATGCCTTGGAAAGACATGGGATATCAGCTTCTGTTCCCAATCGCGCTGATCATGATGCTGTGGTTTAGAAAAGGGTGGTTAGTGCAGTGGTGCGTGATTGTAATGGTGAGCGGCACGTTATTGATGCCAACCAGTGCGTTGGCGGAGAACATTTCTGTTAAAGCCGAGCAGCCACAAGTTGTGCAAAAAGTGACGGCTTTCGACAAGGTAGCGCAATGGTGGTGGGATTTGTGGCTAACGCCAGACCAACAAGGACAGCGTTTGTTTAACAAACAAGCGTATTTAGAAGCCGCGAAACACTTTGTCAATCCATTACGCAAAGGCACGGCGTACTACTACGCTAGCGAGTTTGAACTCGCCCACAGTGCGTTTTTGGAAATGCAAAACGACCCGTCCGAAGAGGTTCGAGATTACGGTCTTTATAATGCGGCGAGTGCATTGGCGCGTCAGCGTGAATATTTGGCTGCACGTGACTTGTTAAAATCCCTAGCCAACAAGCCAACGTTGAGCGAGAGGCTAAGACCGGATGTTGAGCATAACTTGAAAGTGATTGGTGGTATTGTAGAGGACATCAACCGGATGAGTGAGAGTCAGGCAGGAACAGAGCAAGAAGCATCAACCGAGCTAGGCGATAACCCTCAAACCGCAGAAGGGGCGGATGAAAAAACGTCAGCGGAGTTGATGATTAAAGAGACGTTAAATGCAGACGACATCATAGGTAGCCAAGAATTAGCCGACAAATGGTTAAAGCGAGTCGAAGCGGATCCTAAATACTTCTTAAATGCGAAGTTTCAGATTCAATTGCGTTCAATAGAAACCGGAGAATCAACCTCTACTGCGAGCGAAAATACAGAGGAGGCGGTGCAATGATGAAAAGCCACCGTTTTACGCCCTTTGCTTTACCCTTGTGGGTAGTTATCTGTTTCGGTTTCCTCCTGAGCAGTAGTGTGTTAGCTCAAGATATTCGTGACGTTCAACGAGAGCATGGTGTAGAGTTACAAGCGTGGGTTGGTCAACAACCAACGGCTGGAGAGAAGCGTAAAACACCAAGCTTTAGCGTCAATGAGCAAGTTATTTTAACCATCGAAGTGGCAACCCCGCGTTGGTTTACGGGGGGTACGAGAATTGGCAATATTGAAATGCCCAATGTTATCGCCAAACAGCGTAATCAACTAGCAACCAACTTTACTGAGCAAAAAGAGGGGCAAACTTGGTCGCGTCAACGCTGGGAAGTGACTTTGTATCCTCAAGCTTCTGGTGATTTTGTGATTCCACCTGTCGCAGTGGGCGTTCAGGTGTCTGCGCCGGACGGCGAGAAGGTGTCAGGCACACTTTACACGCAGCCGATTAAGTTCAAAACCGCCTTGCCATCGGGCCTGCTGAGTGGTGAGACACCTTGGTTTTCTGCAACAGATGTAGAGGTAAAGCAAGAGTGGGATACCTCCACTGAGTCACTCAAAGTTGGGGATGCAATCACGCGTAAAATCACCATTTCGGCTCAAGATTCACTATCTGTATTGCTACCAGACTTGTTGAAAGGAGAATCAACAACCCGTTATCAAGCGTATCCTCAACCCCACCGTTTGACAGATACGCAAACACGTGGTGATTACCAGTCAACACGCACAGAAGAGAGCGTGTACGTGATTCAACAAGGTGGTGAATTAACCCTGCCTGATTATGAGTTTCGTTGGTGGAACAGTAAGACTCAGCAAGTGGAAACGGTGATGTTAGAGGGCAAAACATTTGCTGCGAAGCACACGTTGAAATCCTTCATCAAAACGTACTTTGCATGGATTGTATCCACGCTTGTATTTCTGGGTTTTGTGATTATTTCATTGGTAGCCATTAAACGTTACTACCGCAACAGACCGACACCAGCATGGCTGACGTTCCACCGTTTGTTAAAGGCTAAACGTTGGTCTGAAGCAAGGACCATATTGTACAAACAATTGCGTTTAAATACGGCCGAGCTAGAAATGACCAAAGCCGATACGAGTGAATCGTGGCAAAAAAGTGCGTCGCGAATGCAAAATGGTGAAAATAGCGCTCATTTACTGAAGTCGATGTGGCGCAAAGTCCAGACCAAACAAAAACGCTTTAAATTCCGTATTCCGCGAGCGTTACCAGAACTGGACAAAGTCATTGGAAGAGATGGCAATGAATAAAACGGGGCGCTAATATAGCGCCTCGTTTTTATTAGAGAATAGAGTTTAAATGAGCCAAGAGTTTATGCGCCGCGCATTGGAAGTGTCCAAAAATGCGCTTCCTGAATGTCAACCCAACCCGCCGGTTGGCTGCGTGTTAGTGAAAGACAATCAAATCGTTTCTGAAGGTCATACTCAAGCGATTGGTGGCAATCACGCGGAAGTGGAAGCGCTGAATGCGTATCAAGGCTCGTTAGAATCGGTGACGGCATACGTTACGCTGGAACCGTGTTCGTTTGTTGGTCGCACGCCAGCTTGCGCGGTGACATTAGTCAAATCCGGCATAAGCAAAGTCGTCGTAGCCATATTGGACCCCGACCCACGCAACAGTGGTCGAGGTATCGAGATTCTAAAACAAGCAGGTATAGAGGTAGAAACTGGTTTATGCGGCGAGGAAGTCAGCGAGTTTCTTACCCCTTACCTAGGCAAAGCCTAAGTCAAGCTTTACGTTGCACTATGGTGCCAGTTTATGTGGTGAATGAAGTGCGTCAAAATTGAGTTAAAACTCATTAAAACAAGCGATACCGCCCATTTATTGCACTTGGCTACGTGAAGGATCATGCTGTTAGATTAAAATAGAGAAAGTGACTTTTGAAAAATTTAATAGCATGAAACCGACCGACCTTAATCTTATTCCCATTTTCACTGCCATCTATGAAGAGCGTAACTTGTCTCGGGCGGCGGCGCGTTTAAACATCACCCAGCCTGCGGTGAGTAAAGCGCTAGCAAGGCTACGTGATATCTACGATGATCCATTGTTTCATCGTTGCGTTAAAGGTGTCGAGCCTACCTCGTTTGCGATGGATATTTATCCTGCTCTTCTAGCTTCAGTACAAAATTTCACTTCGACATTATCGGCCTCTAGTGAGTTTGACCCTAAAGTGTCGAATAGAGTGTTTTCTATTGCCTGTGTGTCCGTTGCAAGTTTTGAGTTGCTACCTCAAGTCATGAAACAAATCCGTGTGTCGGCGCCAAATGTTGCATTAGAAGTACATCCGCTTTTTACGGAAGATTTTGAAAGTGATCTGCGGTTACAACGATACGATTTGATCATTGATATCACACCAAGAGCAAGAACGGTGCTAAAACTGGAAACTGTACTTACGGAGCGTTTGGTGGTGGTATGTAGCGAAGCGCATCCCCGCCTGAATGACGAGATTACGGCTGAACAATTTTTTGAAGAAGAACACGTAGTAGTTTCGCAGTGGCAGAGTCGTAAGAGCCTGTTAAACGCCGATGACATTGTCGACTTGGATAAGAGAAAGATTAAGTATCGAGCCTCAGGCGTACTAGAAATGCTCCCAATTATTTGTGGTAGTGAATACATTGGTTTAATGCCAGAGTCGATGATCAACTTGTTCAATAACACCTATCATGTTAAATCTTTATCAATGCCATTTGATGAACAAATGTATGAGCTTTGCACAATCTGGCATCCTAGTCGCACAAACGACAGCGCCCATCAGTGGTTGCGTTCACAGATTAAGCAAGCAGGAAAAGTCATCAACCAATAGGAAGTGCAATGAAAAAGACAATACGTGCCATCCTTAACGGAAAAAAAGCTGGGAATCCAGAGTTAAGAGATGCAATCATGAAAATGAGAGACAAAGGCATCGACGTACAGGTGCGTGTGACGTGGGAATCTCAAGACATGCCGCGGCTAGTAAAAGAAGCGGTTGATGAAAGCATTGAACGTATTGTTGTCGCTGGTGGCGATGGGACCGTCAATGAGGCGGCTTCTGCGATTATTCAAATTGACGAAGAAAAACGCCCTGAGTTAGCCATTATTCCCCTTGGTACCGCCAATGACTTTGCTACCGCTATTCAAGTACCTAATTCCATTAAGGCGTCTTTATCTCTTGCTGTTGAGGGGCAGTCCGCTTTGGTCGATTGCGTCAAAGCGAACGATCGCTGCTTTATTAACGTGGCAACAGCAGGGTTTGGCGCAGAAGTTACAGCAGAAACGCCTGTTGAACTCAAAAACTTTCTTGGCGGTGGAGCTTATACGCTAACTGGTGTTGTAAAAGCACTTGGCTTTAAACCATATGACGGAACAATAACGATTGAAGGTGGTGCGTATCAGGGAGAAATGTTGCTCGGTGCGTTTTGTAATGGGCGCCTTGCTGGAGGTGGGCAAGAGTTAGCTCCAAAAGCGATGATTAATGATGGGCTGATGGATCTAACATTGGTGCGCCCATTTTTACCTCATGAGCTGCCTAAAGTAATCGACGAGATCAATAACCCGAGTGAGAAAGGAGAGTTTGTGAAGTACACAAGAGCAAGCTGGTTGGAGATAGACTTCCCGAATCCATTACCTCTTAATTTAGATGGAGAACCCTATCATTCGAGAACCATTAGATTTGATGTTCAGCCTAAGAGTATACGATTAGTCGTACCGCAAGATTGTCCTTGCTTGACTAGCTAAACGAGCGTTCTCCATGATTATTGCTTAACACAGCCACTAAAATGTGGCTGTGTTGCTTGTGTTGAGGTATCGTCAACTTCTTAACGTTTTTGAATGGTCTCAACGTCTATTTGCGTAGTTGTCCAATCTGAATCAACCTCTCCTCGAATCATTACGGTATCTTTTGGTGTCACCTCTTGACCCATCCAATGTTCGTTGTCGATCTCTACTTCGATCTCACCAGTGTTGTCTTTGAACAAGTAAGTCTCGTTACCAAATGATTGAACAATATGCCCGGTTAGCACTACAGCGCTGTCGTCGGTTGCGTTGCGCGCCTCTTTCACCGCATTGATTGCACTGACTTCTGGGCCATTAAACGCGGCGAAAGCCGAGCTTGAAAGTAGGGCAAGCATGGATGTTAACAATACTCTTTTCATTATCCTCTCCTGATATTAGAAGTAATAAGTTGTGCCTACATTAAAGGATGCAGTGTTTGCGTAGCTGTCTAGTTGGTATTTTGCGTTTACACCTATGGTGAGCTGCGGGAAAATTCTGTATTCCGCACCCACTGAGAACATTGCGCCTAGCTCGTTGTTTTTCTCCGCGCTATGGAAAAGCGTGTTGGTCATTTCCACATCGTCGTTCGTGACAAGTTCGTATTCTTGATGTTTAGAAACCTTGGCGTTGTATTCCGTGTACGTTAGACCCGCTTTGAATTTTGTTGTCCATTTATCATTTAATGCATAGTTAAACACAGGAGCCAACGACACTTGCTTGGCTTTGATTGACGCATCCCAATCCATTTCATGATGGTAATCTTTGCCATCGATTGACTTGATACCTAGGTTTTTTGAACGACTATCATCAAGGTCAAACTGGCTGTAACCCAGTTCCAATGCCCAGTTGTCATTAAATGCGTAACCGACAAAGCCTGAGAAAATACCGTCTTCAAGCTCAGGGTTGAGTGTTACGTTGTCAGTTGAAAAGTGAGGTTCCAAATCATGGTCAGTGGTGCCTAGTCCATATTCCAGACCTACATAAGGAGCCGCAGATACCGAAACTGAGCAGGTAACAAGTAACGCAAGAAGTGTTTTGTTCATTTTATTTTGCCTCTTCAAATCAACTTAGTGAGTAGAAGCGCATTTTGTGTGAAGAAGCGTGAAGCGATCGTGAAGAAACGAAAAAATGTTTAGAAAAAAGAGCAAGGGGCGATAACCGAGGGGCGGTTTGAGTGAACAAACACCAAGCTCTTTATATAGAGTAAGTTAAGTTGCTGCGACGTAACACACCGCAAACGGGACATTAAGGCGAGTAAACTCTTTGATCCAACGCCATTGGTTATCCTGGAGTTTATCGCCAGGGCCTTTCACTTCAATCCACTCGAACTCGTTTTCTTTAAAAGCAATGAGATCCGGCATCCCATTACGGTAAAGCTTAAGGTCGCTCAATTGTATTTTGAACAGCGCCATCAGCATATTGGTTGGGATAGTGTTGAGTGCTGTTTCGAGTAGCTCTTTACTTATTAAATTCCAATGTACAAATGGATTACTGATGCCAAACTTCTCATCGTATTTTGTCAATAACATCTGGGTGTTGCCCGCTTCTAGTTCGGCAAAAGCGGTGTCTATCAAAGCTTGGCGCTTGGTAACAAAATCCGAGTGATATAAATCTAAAGGACGGTGTTGATAAGCGTTAATGAATGCCCCTTCAATAGGAGCAAAAATCGCATCCCAAAAAGTGAGACCAAGTAATGCATTAAGCAGTGCATTTTCGGCGTAAAATACAGTCCAGCCTAAGGACTCAAAATACGCTTTGCTGGCGAGTTCGACTCTCTGTTGAGATAAATCCAGTTCAAGGCGGTATTCCGTACAGGTTGGCTTCGTCACTCTTGGCACTTTCTCGCCTTGTTTTCGTTTTAACCGTTGCTCAAGTTTTTGTGCAACTTCGAGCTCAGACACATCGATCGGTGAGTTAAGCATATCTGTGACAATGTCACAAAATAAATCATCATGGTTTAATTTGTCATAGATACGTGCGCGTCGTTCTCGGCTCGGTGTGAGTTGAGTTTGGCCAAATAGAGATAGGGCGGTCTCTAGATCATTAAGCCGTTCGTAATCACGTGCTATGTCATTCAACATGTGCTCGCGTTTACGATCTACGTAACGGTGTTTAACGGGCTGAGGCATTGCCTCAATTAATAAGTCGAGATTGGCTTTGTCTTTTCGGTCAAATTGCCAGTACAGGTTGGCCAACTGGCTCAGTTCAATTAAACGGTCTATTTGCTCACGTGAATCAAAGAAACGGCGCACTTTACTCAATTGATATTGCTCGAACTGATGCAAAACTAAGTCATCAAGCACAAACTGACTTAAGTCTTGATGGGTGTTGGCAAAAAACAGAGTGAGCAACACGTCGATCATATGAGCTGAATTGAGTTTGACGATCGTAAACTCAAGCTTCTCTATACGATCAAATTCCGCATTACTCAAACGTTCGACAAGGGCGTCTTTCTTGAGTGATTTCGGCAGTTCGGGATAAAGCGCAGAGATTTCTGGTTTGGTCAGTAAATTGGCCGCTAACTCTTGATGAGAAAGGGGTGGGGAAAGGGCTACAAACTCATGTTGACTCAATTCCGCCAGCGCTTCATTGATAGAAGGTATTTCTTGATAACTCAGTTTATCACTTCGAAACCAACATCCCTTTCGGCTGTATAAACGTACCAAAAGGCACTGGGCGTGTTTGCTCAAAGAATCAAACGAGCAAAGCCATGCGTGTTCTTCCTTGGTCAGTAAATCGCTGTACCAAGTTACTGCGTGATGAGTCAGCTTAATGAAGTTCTCTAGATAGTAGTCTGGTGCAAGTTCGATAGGGCTTTCCATAAACGACCGATAACAAAAAGGCTTAACCCATAGGTTAAGCCTTTTTGTTATCAAATCAATTCGCAATTATGCGTTTTTTAGCTGTGCTACTTTCGCATCAGACAATGGCTTAGTGATGAACGCAAGTACGATACATACTGCCATCATTGCTGAAGAAATTGTGTAAGCCAAGGTGTAGCCGTCGCCATTTGTCATCGAGAAACCAACAACCGCTGCGCCGATTGCACCACCGATACCCCATGCTGTGTAAAGCACGCCGTAGTTAGTGCCGTAGTTTTTCAGACCGTAGAACTCAGCCGTTAGAGTAGGGAATACCGCTAGAAGTGTGCCGTAACCTACCGCTGCGATTGCTGTACCGATGATCAGTGTAAACTCAGAGTCGAACGTCGCGAACAGCACCATGTTTACGCCTTGTAGAACGAACGCAAGTAGAAGCGTACGAACACCGCCGATTTTATCTGCAAGCATACCCGCGGCAACACGACCGCCAGAGTTAAATACAGCAAGAATAGATGCTAGGTAAACCGCGTTTGGCAAGTTTGCTTGAACGCTTGCGATTGTCGTGATGTTACCAATGATCATTAGACCAACAGAAGCTGCAAACGCGTACATGATCCATAGAGAGTAGAACTGTGGCGTTTTCAACATTGCTTTCCAAGTTAAGTCATCTGACTTTTTCACCGCTTTAGGTGCTTGGCCTTCTTTTACTTTAGGCTCCGCAGGTGTGTAGTCTGCTGGTGGGTTGTTGATGGTTGCTGCAAGAGGAACCGCAATCGCTAGGATACCAAAACCAAGAACCATAAAGCTAGTTTGAATGCCCATGCTGTCTATTAGCGCAGAAGTTACTGGCGCAAGGTAAATAGCCGCTAGACCAAAACCTGCCGCAATAATGCCGTTAACCATACCTTTCTTCGAAGCGTGGAACCACTTCATCGCAGAAGGTGATAGGCATGCGTAACCAAAACCGATACCTGCACCTGTGATCACGCCGAATGTAATGTTCAACATTAGTGGAGAGTTCACAAAGCCAGAAGCGATCATGCCCAGACCTGTAAGAACAGTACCTAGGATAAGGATCATTCGAGGGCCCATGCGGTCTTGAAGAATACCTGCAATAAGAAGACAGATAGAGAAAGTGATGGTTGCAGTTGCGTAAGGTGCAGAAGCTTCTGCAGCACTCCAGCCTGATTCAGTTACCAGTGCCTTGTTGAATACACTCCAAGCATACAGGATGCCAAGACAAAGGTTGATACAGAACCCTGCTAACAGGATGCGCATAGCTTTATCAATCTTGCTCATTTTTATTCTCAGTTTTTCCTCTTATTGGCAATGCCGCAAAGAAGGTTGGTTTAAAGATGTTTTTTCTCAAAATTAGTTTGCGTTTTTCAACGTTTAACGCAATGAGCGCGGATTATAACCAATAAATATGTGATTGGAATCTCTTTTTACGGTTACTGATAAAATAATTTGCAACATTAAAAGTGGATGTGAATTCATGGTTTTGTATGTAGTAAGAACGTTGTAAAAAAGTGACATTTTTTTGTTCACTAATAACGAATGATGAGTCAAGAGAGAGAGGTTTTACGCTGTTGAGTGCACAGTTCACATTTCAAATAAAAAATTTCTAAATGTTTCCATGTTAACCATCTGTAACAAAAATGGCGAATTTATCATCTGACTGTCGTAAGTATCAGATGCAAAGGGTTTCCTAATTTTTAATTGTTAACCTTTTGTAATAATTGAAGCTGATTAGCTTTTATGTACATTAAGTGAGCAAAAAAGTAACTTGTAATTGCTGATTTTAGGCGCAGAATATAGTGAAAAATGAGTTTTCATTTATGAAGGGATGCTTTTTAGATTTGTTGTGAGGTGACTTATGAAACTGTTCCTATTACTCATGGCTTCGGTATCCGCTGGTATCGCATCAGCAGACCACATCCATTCATTTATGTTGGGCTTATCTATTGCTTCTTTAGCGGTAGGTAGCTGTTATTTCTTCGCATTTCGCAGCTCGCGCTTTCCACAGCTTGCTTTATTCCTACTCATTTGCGGTATGCTTTCTAAGTTGACGATAACCGTAGTCGGTGTGATGTGGGGAATGTCCGCGGAATTAATCACGTCTCCAATCGTATTCGCACTTTCATATTTATTCTTTTCGCTTGCCGTTACCTACTTATGGTTTAGCTACAGAGAGAGTATCACTAAGATTCCTGACCGATTTAAGTCAGCGTAAATCAACACATTAGAATAAAAAAAACGCCAGCACATTTGCTGGCGTTTTTAATTAAACGTAATTTTGTTCGGATATTGCTTTTAGTTTGATCGTGGCAATACCGTTAGGCACTCATTGGAACAAGCACCATAGTACCAATAATCACCGTGATAAGGCCTGCTAGAACTGGAACGGATGTGCGTTTTACAACCTCAAACGGGCTGATGTTTGCCATACCTGATGTCGCAACGATTACGCCAGATACTGGTGAGATAGTACGGCCTAGGTTTGATGCTTGAAGCATCGGGATAATTAGGAAAGCAGGGTTTAATCCCATTTTCGCAGCCAAAGATGGTGCTAACTCCACGAACGCATAGAAAGGCGCGTTGCCCGAACCCGTTGCAATTGCTGCTGCAACTGTCAATGCAGTTAGAATAAGCATTAAAGCAACGCCGCCTGCACCAGCATTATCTGCTAGATGAAGTAGGTTATCGATAGCTCCGATAGACATCAGACCTTGTGCAAAAACCCCTGCGGCAACCAAAAGCATCACAACGCCTTTGAACGCGTCAGCCATGCCTGCGTAACAAGAATCTAAATCTTCTAGTGATTTCTTACCATCGAACTTATTTACAACATAATGGATCAGAGCTCCAAGGAAAATCGAACCAACCACAATAGTGTAGATGTCTAGACTAAGTCCTGGAATGGTACGACCGTTGAATAGGAAAACGCCGATGATAGGTAGAAAAGGAAGAGCTGCATAAAACGCTGGTGCGTCAGCTTTGATCTCTGATACATCAATTTTTTCCATTGGTGTATTTTCTTTCTTATCTAAGTATTTGTTCCAGAAGAACGCTGCCGCTGCCATGACGATGATTGCGCAAATAGAAACAGGCAACACAGTTTGTACCGCAAACACATCAAGCTCTAAACCAGACTTTTCTGCTGCGATAACAACATCACCAGAAGTAGGAGAAAGGATGATTGCCGCTGGAGAGGCACACACTGCAACGGCTGCTGGACGAGAAATGCCCATCGCGACCATCATTGGGAATAATGTCGCCATTAATAGTACGCCAAGGCCTGTTGCAGAACTTACCGCAAGAGACATTAAACACGCCACAATGTAAGCCGCTACCAAAAGGACGTAAGGAGACTTGATGACAGAAAGCGGTTTAGAGAACTGTTTCACTACCACGTTGTTCGCGCCGATATGAGTCATGTATGACGCAAAACCACAAAGCAGCATGATTTGCATACCAAGACCGCCACCGCGGTATTGAAGCATGTATTTCACGTATTCAAGCGCATCTGTCACCATGTTACCAGTTGAGGTGATTTTTGACGGCAGCACGTCGTGCCCCAAAACGCCAGTCATAAGAAGTAAAGCAATACCAGCGGTCAGTAACACGCCCGCAGCTTTATAGCCTTTGACAATAAAGTAACCCACCGCAATGGTAACCACTAAGCCAATTAAGAGCTCTAACATAGGGATCTCCGAATGTTATGTAAAAAAGAAAGAAACTGTTTCAGTTTATGACAAGGAATTTACAGAATTCTTAGCTGTGGCACGAGACAAATATGGGGCTTGCATGATCTGAGACAAATAATAATTTAATAAATAATTTCGTTAGATTGTATTGTTGGAATTTGGTTTTCTAAGTGTTATGTGCTGGTTTGAAGCTATTTATAGGAAGGAAAATATGACTAGGAAAGTGAATGAATAAAGAGTGAATTGATTCACAATAGGAAAAAGACTTTACTCAGTAAGCAATTATTGGAAAACACTCTTCACAACAAAAAAGCTTCGCCGAAGCGAAGCTAAGTAATCGTAAGAATGAGGATAAACTATGCGTATCGACGAACCATAAGGTTCCAACTACGCTGCTGCCGTTCGAACTCTGCTTTAATTTGCTGGTACTTCATTTTCGTTACAGAACATTCGTATTTTTTTACCACACTGGCAGTTTTGGCACCGAGTACTTCTTTGCGCATCTCGTAGTATTCCTGCATGTGATGAACTAAAGTATCAAACTCGTGCTGTAGCTGATCGAGGATTGTTTGCGTGTTCGGTTTCGATTCTAGCTTTTCTCTTGCTTTCTTCAAAAGTTGACTCGCACGGGCTTTTTCAATTCTAAATGTAGGCGTTGTGCGCAACTTAGATGTGAGTCCTAGCCAAGAACATGACTTTATCAACCACTTCGTTGGGTCGTAATGCCACCAATACACGCCATTGCGATAGTCATTCTCGAAAATATGATGGAAATTATGGTAACCCTCTCCAAATGTGAAAAAGGCGAGTACACCATTATCGCGAGCAGTGTTTTTGTCTGTGAAAGTTTGCTTACCCCAAATATGTGCGAGGGAGTTAATGAAAAAAGTTGTATGGTGACTCATAAAGAGTCGAGCTGCACCAACGACCAATAACATCCCCCAGATATCACCGTAGATCAGTCCTAGTATGACTGGGAAACCAATATTAGTCAGTAGGGCAAGTGGAACATAATACTTATGCTGCCACATGACGATTTTGTCGCGCTTTAGGTCACGGCAGTTTGTATATTCGTTTTCCTTTGATTTATTGTAATCACGTAACATCCACCCAATGTGAGAATACCAAAAACCCCGCTTGGCTGAGTACGGATCTTTATCGTTATTGTCGACATGTTTGTGATGCACACGATGATCAGAAGACCAATGTAATGCACTATTTTGCAAAGAAAATGCTCCTCCAATCGCAAAAATGGCGCGCAAAATAGGATGAGCTTCGTATGTTTTGTGGCTCCAGAGACGATGATAGCCTGCTGTAATAGAAAGGTTAGTAAAACTAAATGCAATCACTCCCCAAATTAGATGTTCCCAACCCAGTCCAAAATGATATGCATACCAAGGCATTACAATAAAAGTCAGAACAAAACTGGCAGAAAATATTAATGTATTCAACCAGATAACAGGTGGTTTGTTTTGAGTCACAGGTGTATCCCTAACTTTGAGCTAACAACTGTTCGCCAGAATATCAGCGTACACATGTAAGTCAAATTAAAGTTAGACAAATGTGACTATTCCTTTGGGTGTAGATTAAGGAACTTGATGGGATATTTTGCTTTTAATTGAATAATGAGTAGTATTAAAAAATGAGCTCTGGCTTAAGGTGTATAAAATCTGCCAAGAAACAAGTGTTATAAAGGTGGAATATACCGAGACTCTATAAAGAAGCAAAAATGTAAGAAAATAGGAATACGTAATGGATTTACGATTAGCGGAATATAAGGACTACGAGCGCATTGCACATCTTCATGCGGATAGCTGGAAGCGTCATTACCGTGGCATTCTTAGTGATAACTATCTTGAGAAAGAAGCGATTGACGACAAACTACTGATTTGGCAAACCCGTTTGACCAACCCACCATTCAATCAGCACATTGTCTTGGCGGAGGAGGGAGGTTTGCTACTTGGCTTTGTTTGTGTGTTCGGCAACCATGATTTCGAGCGTGGAACCTTTATTGACGCATTGCATGTTGATGACAGTTACCGTGGTCGTGGGATTGGTAAGCAGCTATTACTTGCTGTCGCAGAATGGCAACAGCAGTACTTTAAAGACACAGGTCTTTATTTAGAAGTTGTGTCGCAAAACATTTCTGCGATTGAATTCTATCGCCACATTGGTGGACAAGAGGATCAAGAGCGAACTTGGCGCGCACCTGATGGCAAAGAGGTGTTAGAAAAAGTATTCCGTTGGAAGAACGCCCAGTCATTAGTTAGTGGGATTGAGGAAAACGTGATTTACTCCTAACCTAGCGTTCTAAAACATTAGATAAGAGCAGTCTCAACACTGCTCTTTTTTGTTTATGCACCCTAACGTTATGTTTTATTAAAAGCTTTCTAGAAGTTAACCCCCATGGCTTTTAGTTCGAGCTCACATTGCTGAGCATTTTCAAACTGAATAGCAGCCATGCCAACTGCTCGGGCACCTTCAACATTGTAAGGCATGTCATCAATAAATACTGTCTCTTCGGGGTTAAGCTGATAATTTGAAAGTAGAGTTTGGTAGATCTCCGCTTGTGGTTTTAGTAATTGAACTTCAGAAGAGATGATTGCTCCATCAAACAGTGGCCAAAACTCATAGGTAGTACGAAGATGTTCCACAATTTCGTTGATGTTGTCTGTGAGCGCATATACGCCATATCTGGCACTTTTTACTCGTTTTAACAGCTCTATACTGCCGTAAAGTAGTATTTGAGTGTGTTTTACATAATAAAAGAAGCGGTCCATTTCTTCCGTCGTTACTTGGTGTTCACGTTGATAACGCTGTTTTGCTTCCCTTTCGGAGATCGTCCCTTTATTTAAATCTTTCCAGATTTGTGATGAAAATAGCATCTGAGCCATTTTCTCTGATTCTACGGAACCACCAAATGTTAAGCGAACGATTTCTACTGGAGACCAGCGTACCAACACATTACCTACATCAAAAATGACATTTTTTATCTGGACAGAATTCATAACACACCCCAAGCCAATTGTTCTTCACCACGCTATATGCGGTGAGTGCTGTTTTTGAATCGTTGGAAAGTCGTGCCAAAGGCGCGACTTAAGTTTCTTACACAAAATGAGATTAACATCCAATTGGATACAGAGCGATTATCGCAAAATTGCACTAAACTATATGCAACTTTGTTTATTTGGTTGTAAATCAAGTGTAGCTGTCTTAAAAGATTGAAACTAAAGATAAGTATTGCGAGCTGTTTACGTCATTTCGCGCTGCTTATAAATGATGATTAATATATAATTAGTTAATAATAAAACGATAAAAGTGAATCAAAATCACACTATTGTGCGTCAGGCGGAGTAAGCAAAACAGATTATATGGACTCGATACGTAAGGTTTATCAATATGCAGAACCAAACCTAACTCTCGTTGGCTGGATGGGGTTTCTTGGCTTTCCGCTGTACTACTTTGTCTGGGAGTTTGCCTTTCCACAGGCTTATGAAAATTTATCTCTTAGATTGTTTTGCTCGTTATTGTTTTTCGGCATCATTTTTAGAAACCGCTTATCATCGACTTGGAGAGATTATGTTCCTATTTACTACCAAGTGACGATAACGCTGTGCTTACCGTTTTTCTTTTTTTATATGTTACTGATGAATGACTGGTCCAATGTATGGGTTATGTCGTTTATGTCTGCAATTTTCTTACACATTTTACTGGTTCATGTTACTAGGGTCATGTTTGCTCAAACCTTTGCTGGGATAGGTTTAGCAACATTCTTCGCTTGGGTTGCAAAAGGGTTCCATCTTGACTTGACCATGGATTGGACTCATGTGCCAATCTTTCTGTTTATTTATGTCTTCGGTAATTTGTTCTATTTTCGTAACCAAGTTGAACATGAAGCGAAAGTCTCGCTGGCAAAATCATTCGGGGCAGGGATCGCACATGAAATGCGTAACCCGTTGAGTGGGCTTTGCACTTCAATAGATGTTATCCAGTCGATCTTGCCCAACATGAAAGAGGCAGGAAAAGAGCAGTACGTCATGAGTGTAGAGGATGTCACCTTATTACGTGAAGTGAGTCAGGATGCAATGAACATTATCCAATCGGGTAATGAAACCATCGATTTATTGCTAACTTCGATTGATGAAAATCGAGTTTCTCGTTCTAGCTTCAAAAAATATTCAGTTCACTCGGTCGTTGAACAGGCAATTGAAAGCTTCAGTTATAAACGTGCCACTGATCGGTTTGCCATATCGCTGGATGCGAGAAGTGAGTTTGAGTTTCTAGGTAGTGATACATTACTTAAATACGTTATGTATAACCTCTTCAAGAATGCCTTCCATCACCGTAAATCTGAAGATTTTCACATACATGTATCCATGATAAGTTCAGAACGCTTTAATCAAATTGTTGTAACCGATAATGGTGCTGGCATTGCTCCTGATGTTCTACGCAATATCTTTCAAGACTTTTACACCACTGGCAAATCAGGAAGTTATGGTTTGGGTCTACCGTTTTGTAAAAAAGTCATGCGTTCATTTGGGGGGAACATTGAGTGTCAATCTCAGTTAGGGGAGTGGTCTCAATTTACGTTAACTTTCCCACTAACGACATCTGATACCGTTACTGAAATCAAAAACGATCTGACTAAACTCAAAACCATTCTAACGGTGACTAGCCAAGATATCTTGGTGTCTAAAGTAACAGATATTAGCCGTTTTATGGGCTTTGACTCGACGATTTTAGATGCCAACCAAGTACTCAAAAAGAAAGAGTACGAGTTCGAATTCGATCTGATTTTTATCGATCTTGAGAGCTTAGATCCAAGAGCAAACCAATTGGATAGATTAGAATCTCTCTTGTCTTTCACTGAAGCACGCATAGTTTATCTTTTTGAGCATCATCCGACTCAGAGAGCACGTAAGGCTGCATATGAACCTATTTGGATCGAAACGCAAGCCTGGTTATTGAATACTAAACCAACTATTGAGCGTCTCTTATATGATTCAAGCTATGTACCGACACCAACGGCCTCGGTGACGTTAGATAATTCAAATAAGCGCACAATTATGGTCGTGGATGATAATGAATCTTTGCGTAAATTCACGGCAATGTTACTTGAAAAGCAAGGCTTTGAAGTGATTCAGAAAGAAGACGGGCAGCAGGCTCTGGATACACTAGAGCAAGAAGATGTTGATCTCATTCTGATGGATATCGAAATGCCAATTATGGATGGTGTAGAAGCGTCTAGGCGAATTCGAAGCTCGGATAAAAACTATGCGTCGGTACCTATTATTGCACATACAGGGGATAGTTCACCTGTCACGTTGGACAAAATTGGGTCTTCGGGTATGTCTGACTTCATCGTAAAACCGGCGGATAAAAATCGTTTGTTCGATAAAATCGCAAACTGGATCTAATCATTCGCGACTTGTTTTCTTGAGGCGAGTTGCTCACAACGAATAACACGAATAAAGAGCTCAGCAAAACTGTTGAGCTCTTTAGTTTTATCTACACACTAACTTACACAAACTCTAAGTCAGGGTGTGCAAATGCTTGTTGGCAGACAGTGAGTACATGATCAACTTCAGCAGCTGTCATGTCTGCATTGACTGAAAAACGGATGATGTTTTTGTTCCTTCCAGTTGCAGGGCGGCAAAACACTGCGCCGTAAACATTTCGCTCTTCGAGAAAGTCGCGGACTCGCTCAGTGTTTCTCTCGTTACCACATTCTAATGCGATAATTTGTGATTCACTGCGAATAGTAAATCCAATGCGTTTTAAACCAACGGCTAAAGACTTGGCTCTTTCAAACAGAATATCTCGCTTATCATCTGATTTTCTTATGACGTCCAGTGTTTTCTCTAGCCGAATGATCTCTTGCGGTAATACGGTAGAACTAAATATTGCAGGGTACGCCACAAATGGAAGCGTCTTCGCCAGTTTTTCTGGGCCTAAAATCGCGCCAGCACGATAAGCAAATGTCTTGGCAAGACTAACGGTAATAAAATCTACCTTATGAGTTAAGCCAAGACCCTGCAGTATCCCCGCACCTTGTGGACCGTGTGTACCTAAAGAGTGTGATTCATCTACAACCAGGCCGCAGTCAAACTCCTGTGCTATTTCGTAGATATCACGTAGAGGAGCGATGGTCCCGATAGTGCTGTAAACCGAATCCACAACAATGATCCCTGAACCGTGACGTGAAATCTGTTTTCTTAGGTGACTGGTGTTGTTATGCATGAACGGATGAATTTGTGCTCCGGCAATACGTGCGCCTTCCCACAAAGACATATGTGCAAAGAAATCAATGTACACAGGTATGTTCGGTGCACAAATAGTCTGCAATAAACCGACATTCGCAGCCCAACCAGATTGAGAAAGTAGACAACTAGGCATACCAACGAAACTGGCTAGTTGCGTTTCAAATACAGGTTTCGATTCATCGTCTTGTAAGAAAATCGCGGACATCACGACGTTGTCATCGTGCTGGGAAATCGCATCACGATGCGCGTTTTGAATCTCCTTATTATGAGACAGTGCAAGGTAATCATTGCTTTGCAGGACAACGGCATTACACGGTGGGCGTTTACCAAGAACAAGGTGTTTTTTGTTCTCATTCGGTTCGATTAGATCTTGAATATAAAAATCTAGGCGTTCCTCGATAAAGGAGGGAAGTGGTTTGCTTTGTATAGTTTCACTCATAATAAATCTCTTCTTCATATGGAAAAACGCCAGCGCTGACACTTATTCATATTGCGGATTTTGGGGAGAGTGTCACTAACCAGGTTGCATAAGTTTGCAGACCCTTGCAAACTCGACATTTGAGGGTTGGATGGTGGCTGTAACTCTATAGGGGCCCGGGGTCTAAACTAGTTTGTGCTTAAAGTTTATACGGCGATTTTTCGGTGTTTTTTCGTGCTTCATATCTGGGATTTTGGATGAGGAATATAAAGTTTGAAAAGTGAAAAAAATGGGCGCATTAGATAACAAAAAAGGCGCGAAAATCGCGCCTTGAAACATGAGTAGATAAGAGACAAGCTTATCGCTTATTACGTAAATAGCGCTTACGACGCTCTTCTTTACGCTTCGCTTTCTCTTCTTCTTTACGGGCGGTTTCAATCTCGACTTCAATCAGTTCTTGAGTGATCATTTCTGGGCGTTCTAATGTAATTTGGCCCAAAGTGCCTTGACGAAGTTCGTGCAATAAGATCTCTGATACTTTGTGCAAGTCAACACGTCCACCTGCACGTAGTGCACCGCGGCGACGACCAATTTCTTCCATGATCTCGATATCTGATTCTGGAAGCTCTTCAATTTGATAACGCTCTTTAAGCTTGTCTGCATAATGAGCTGCTAGGTATTCAATGGTATAGAATGCGACTTCGTCATATTCCATCGCTGTATCTTTTACCGCGCCGGTAGCCGCAAGGCGGAAGCCACTGTGTGGATTTTCCACTTTTGGCCATAAAATTCCTGGAGTATCAGATAATACGATGCCATTTTGCAGGTTGATACGTTGTTGACGACGTGTAACCGCGGGTTGGTTACCTGTTACAGCGATTGTTCGACCTGCGAGGGCGTTAATGATCGTCGACTTTCCAACGTTTGGGATGCCCATGATCATGGTGCGAATGTTTTTACCAATTTCTTCTCGGTGTGGGGCAAGTTTGCGGCAAAGCTCCATGATTCGATGCACTTCTTGTGGTTCAGAAGTCGTGATCGCCATTGCTTTTACATGTTGCTCTTGCTCCAAGTGCTCAATCCACAGTTGAGTTAATTCTGGATCGGCCAAATCACGTTTGTTCAAAACTTTAACGACAGGTTTGTCACCACGGATTTGAGAAATCAAAGGGTTTTCACTACTGAAAGGAATACGAGCATCCAGTACTTCGATGATCACATCCACTTGAGGGATTGCTTCTTCGATCTCTTTACGTGCTTTGTGCATGTGGCCAGGAAACCACTGGATTGAGTTATTAACCATTTGAATTTAATACCTTAATTTTTCTAATGCTCCAGCGGTTGTAAAAGTAGCAATGTGAATCTTGAGTGACACAATACTAGAACGCATTTTCTAAAACTGTGTTTACTTCAAGCTGCTCGAAACCGCGGAGTTGAGCTTTCTTTCATGTTAATACGCCAGTTTATCATGGAATGATGATGAATCATTCAAGATGAAAGTAAAAAGCTATGGCGTGCAAACCTAAAAGCACACATCCCTTATGTATACCGACTCGCAGTGAATATCCGTCTGGGTGAGAGACCGAACGCAAACACTGTGTAGTCAAAGGTGGATTGTGTTGTCAGATTGTTCTGACGAATTTTGGTTTTTTGGTTTTATATCAAAGCTTTATTTTTATTTCGCTATTGAGCGAAGTTTGACTTTTATCTGACAAAAACTAGTCTGAGCTTCCATTCAGAGGAAGCAGTCATGCTCAGTATTCTTAGAAGTATTACGGTATCGTCCGTCGCCTTAATTTTTTTAGCGAGTTCTTTTTGCTCAACTGCCAAACAGAGTCCTAAACCGAAGGTCATCGTTGGTGTTATTGCGCAAGACGAAGCTAAAGACTCGTTTGACGGTAGCGTTGGTCCTTCGTACGGAATTAGTCTTGAGTATTTGTCTAACATTACTAAAGCTTTGGATTATGAGTTAGAACTTCGGACTTACAAGCATATTCCGTCTTTACTTGCGGATGTCGAAAGCAAGAGGATTGATGGTGCGGTTGGATTTAGTAAAACAGCAGCAAGAGAAAAGCGTTTCTTGTTTTCGATGCCTTTTTTTTCGAGCACTATCGCTGTTTGGTATCGGAATGCCACTTACCGAGATAGTGATGCGCGTGATCTTAAATGGGTGTGTGTTGAGGGCAGTGTATATTGTGACAACCTCACTGAACGCGGTATCGATAAGATACATTACGTTAAAACACGTTTAGAGGCGTTTAATGAAGTTAAGCGAGGTAAAGCGAACGCGCTGATTTACACTTATGTTGGTATTACCCAATATTTGGATTTGAATGACATTGTAAAAGGGGTTGTCGATATTCCCAGTTGGTTGAAAAACGAAGAGGTGAGTTTTATCGCTTCGTTGGACAAACAACGTCTGATCGATGACATCAACAAAATCCTTCAGTGGGAGCAAAATGGAAAAAACATTCGCTCCGTCGCCTCGAAAAATCCTTACCATATCAGTGATAAGTTATTGGTAGATTACCGACGTAATCATCAAAACAAACTAGTGATAACTTACAGCAGCAGTGACGAAGCTTATCCGTTTCTCTACCGAGATTCGCAAACGGGTGAGTTAGACGGTTTCTTTCCAGACTTCATCGACTTATTGCAGTCTCGTACTGGCTTGAGCTTTAAGTATGTGAAACCGACGTCGAGCCTTTCCAATGGATTAACGGCATTTGATGCCGATATAGTCCCCATCTCTTATGTGGGTGATCTACCTAAGTCAGACTGGTTGTTCACTAAACCATTCATGCACAGTAATTACGTGGCTATCCAAGCGGAGCAGAGCAAGCGCGATAAATCTGCACTGAAAGAAGCGGGTATTCTGCTCACTTTGAAAAAGCAAGGGTTAGTTCATTTGGGCACTTGGCAGCAAGGCCAAGTTGATCATTATGATGATTTGAAAAAGCTGCTTACCGATTTGAAATCGGGCGTTTTGGATGTGGCTTACATTCCTGACGACATCGTTCACAACATGATTGCACAAGATCAAGTCGATGGCTTGGTGATCAATGCGGAGGACGTTTTGACGTTCTCTAATGCATTTGCGGTTGCAAACCACAATACACAACTTCAACACATGTTGAACAGCATCATCGAAACCATTGATTCTAACGAGATCGAAAAACTGCTGCGTTCTCACCGAAGCTTCAAACTGACTTATGGCTATGACGCGGAGCAGATCGCTACATTTGTTGTTGCTGGTTCATTCATATTCTGTCTCATGTTAATTGCGGCGTATTTCATCTTATCTCACATGCGACTTAAAGTGAGGTTAGCCGAATTTAATGCTGACAATGAGGAAGCGGAAAAGCAATGGCTGATGGACATAATCAAAGAGATCAATAGCTTGGTTTTTATCCATAGTGAAAATAACCATATGGAGATGAGTAATTGTGCCAACTACAACAGTAAACAGTGCCAACAATGTAAGTTGAAAAGTGATTCTACGCACGCTCCTCTGGTGAATAATTTTGATGAACTGACCACTGTTATTGCTGGAAAGCGTGTTTCAGAAGAGGTTGCCTCATCGGGCTGTGAACTTGATATTAAACATGTATATCGAGAACGCAAAGTCATCGCTTCTCCTAGCGGTAAGAACAAGTTTGTACTGACTGTTATTCAAGATATTACCCAGCAAAAAGAACGTGAGCAGGCGTTAATCGATGCGCAAAAAGAAGCGCAAACCGCGGTACGTGCGCGCGAAAACTTTTTGGCAACCATGAGTCACGAATTAAGAACGCCATTGTCGGCAGCGCACGGCATCCTCGATCTTCTAAATCACCAAGTGACGGCAGATTCAAATCGCGAGTTAATTGCCCAAGCCATACGCTCGCTCAATCATTTGAATACGCTAGTAGACGAAGTACTGGATTATTCAAAGTTAGAAGCAGGGCACTTAACCGTCGCCCCAGTTAAGACTGACTTGCTTAAAACCTTGTGCGATGTGTTTCGAAGCTTTGAACCACGAGCGCTCGCGAAAGGTTTGGATTACAAAGTGACAATCAAACCATTTTCGAATGCTTTCATTGAAATCGACGCGCTGCGATTGGTGCAAATTACCACCAATCTACTCTCCAATGCGGTGAAATTCACTGCGGAAGGCGAGGTTGGAATCAGTGTCATTCTTCATGAAAAGCAGCTTATCTTGAAAGTGGCAGATTCAGGTATCGGCATGACGGATGACCAACTCGAAGGCATTCTCAATCCTTTTGTTCAAGCGGATGACACTATTACGCGTAAATATGGCGGTACTGGATTGGGGCTAAGCATTGTTGACCGATTGATCGACTGCATGGGCGGCGTGCTCTGCATCGATTCACAATTTGGCTTGGGCACGACGATTACCGTCAGACTGCCAATTGAGCATTGCGACTCTGAGCCAGACGTTTGTTTGAACTGGACGTATAGCGAGAGCTTACCACTTAATGTTCGCCAGTGGTGTGACGCGTGGAAAATGCGTCCAGCGACGTTAAAAACAATGGTGGCGAACCTTCACCCTATACACGACAGCGATGCCAGTTTTAATGGCCTAATGCTGCGTGACGAACAAAGGGTACTTGGCAGTCTTACGCTAAGAGAGATTCAATATCCAGATACATTGTTCAATTTGCTCAGCCAAACGCAGCAAGAAACCAAGCTTAGTGACGTAAATCAAGAAGTGGTTTCTTGGGTTCTCGGCACGGTACTGGTCGCAGAAGATAATCCCATTAACCAAAGTGTGATAGCAATGCAGCTTCATGAACTTGGAATCGAACCTGTCATTGTGAATAACGGCCGCGAAGCATGGGAATACATCAACCAAGATGAAAACGTTGTGTTGCTGCTGACCGATTTTCATATGCCAGAAATGGATGGCTATGAGCTTGTTAGGCACGTGAAAAACTCCGAATTTAAAGCAATTCCAATCATCGGTGTGACAGCAGAAGATGCTCGTCTTGCCATTGAACGTACACAGGATATCGGCATTGATGATGTGCTCTACAAGCCCTATGACCTTAATCAATTAAAAACCGTTTTGATTCCATTTATTGGCGAAAAAGAGAGGGGTAGGCTGCCCGGCTGGATTAAACGGTTCAAAGCACAGGACGCAAAAGAGATTGCGCGCGTGTTTAGTCAATCAATGTCTACAGATATAAAAAACTTAAACGCCGCATCGACTGAGCGAGACAAAAAACGGGTCATTCATGGCATCAAAGGAGCGGTTGGGGCGATAGGGGTAAGCATGCTGGCTGAGCTTTGTATTGAGGCAGAACGAGTTACTGCTGCGGAGTTTGACAGGCGAACAGCGGAGCTAATTTTACGAATCGAGCAGGAGATCGAAAACATAAACTATTGGGTAGAGACAAATGAATACACAATTTAATGTGATGGTGATTGATGACCATCCGCTACAAACCACAATACTCACGCAAATATTGGATCGCTATTGCGCGCAAGCCATCCCCTTTAACTGTGTGGATGCTGCTATTCAGAGTGTGCAGGAACAACATTTTGACGTAATTTTTTGTGATATCCAAATGCCCGGAAAAGACGGCATCGATATGATGGAAATGCTCGATGAAGTCCAGTACCAGGGGCAAGTTGTACTGGTCAGTGCCATGGAATTGACCATTATTTCTGCGGTAAGAGCCATGTGCGAGGGATTTAGCTTTGAAGTATTAGGGAAGCTACCCAAGCCATACGATGAAAATGAAGTCGTTGATTTGTTACGTAAAATAAAAGATGAAAAAGCGAAACAAGTCAGCTTTGCGCAACCTATTGAAGTGGAAGATCAAGAATTCCTGTTTGCTCTGGCTGAAGGGCGCGTGAAAAATTATTACCAGCCTTTAGTCGATGTGCAAAGTGGGGAAGTGCTTGGGTATGAAGCGCTCGCGCGTTGGAATCATCCTATTTATGGTGTGTTACCCCCTCATTATTTTTTGCCAATTGTAGAGCGTTGCCGCCTTTCAGGAGAGTTGTTTCAAGCTGTATTGAGTAATGTTATCTATGACATGAAACACCGAGGATTGACGCAAAACGTATCCATCAATGTAGACCATGAAAATTTAGAAGATACGGCGTTCTCTCATTACTTTTTACAGCAATGTTTAGAGAGCGAGATTGACCCATCACAAATCACCATTGAAATTACAGAGCGAGATACATTTCAGACTAGCGCGTCCCTGTACAAGAATTTACTCAAGTTGAGGATGAACGGTGTCACTGTCTCAATAGATGATTTTGGCACGGGGTCATCGACGTTTGAAAAACTGGCTCAACTGCCATTCAACGAGTTAAAAATCGATCGTTCGTTTGTACAAGGTGTCGAATGCGACATCAAAAAACGCAACATCGTTGTTGCTATTTGCGCGTTAGCGAAAAGTTTGAATATACGACTGGTCGCGGAAGGTATTGAAGACGAAGTCACATTGCAAGCGATACGTGAGTATGGCATTGATCTTTGCCAAGGCTTTTACATTGATAAACCCATGCCACTAGAAGCCATAACCATACTAAATGAAAGATATGAATAAATTGAATTACTTGATCTTTGACGATCATCCTCTCGTTTGTGTTGCGATCAAGTCGTTGTTGGAAGAGTTAGGGAAAACAAATGGGGTATTTACTGCAACATCAGCGAAGATGGCATTACAAATATTGAAAAAGGAAGAAATTCAACTGTTGATCTTAGATGTGAACTTGGCAGATTGCGATGGGTTTGATTTCTACAAACGTATCAAATCCCATGGTTATGAAGGCAAAGTCATTTTCTTCTCCGCTGAAACTAGCCAAATGTACAGCCAAATGGCTTTTCGTTCTGGCGCTGATGGCTATGTGTGTAAATCGGAAAATCACGACATTCTTAAAGACGCGATAGAAGCGGTAGAGAAGGGGTATACCTTCTTCAAATTTAAGCAAGTTGTTAACAGCGTTCGAGAAATGCCACAACTTTCAAGCAGAGAAAGTGCAGTAATGAAGTATTTACTACAAGGAAAGTCCAATAGAGAAATCGCTTCAGTGCTATCAATAAGTGATAAAACAGTCAGCACATACAAACGCCGTCTATTGGATAAATTTAACGTAAAGAACATTGTTGAGCTAACAAGAGTGGCGGGGGCGTAAGACCGCATCATGACACTTAAAAGTATCGCGTTGTCTCTTTTCATCGCAACATTACTATTCGTCACTTCTGTCACAATGATTGGTGCGGTGTTAATTTCTTATGAAGTAAAGCAGTTCAACACTTACGCGAATAATTTAGCCAAAATAAAACAAAAAGTGATTCTCATGGGGTTATTGACGGAAGCGCAGCTCGAGCAATACAAAGGCATGAGCGTGAGTGAAGTAGAAGCGCAAACAGAGCTGAGCTTTCAAGATGCGATTTACTCCCTGTCACCTTATGAAAAACTCAATTACGTTGAAGCTGTTGCACGGAAATCGCTTCATCAGGCTGAAGCGTATTTATCAAATGCGTTCAATCGACAAAATGCCGTTATGTATTTTCGTTCTTATACTGGAAACAAACTCATCTTAGAGAGACCGATTGAAGCGCTAGAGGGAGTGAAAGCCACATTTGATGTTGATTGGTGTAAAAGTAACTATTCTTGTGTGTTAGCCGCGTGGAAAGAGCAACTAACGGACCGGGTATTGTTTTCCCTACCATTTAAAACGACATACTCCGATGACATGGCGATAAGCATCATGAGTCCGGTTTACTTTCAAGGTGAGTTAGTGGGAGAGTTTTCGGAACAATTGTACCTCTCGCCGCTTTATAATGATGGGAAAGCGGTGGATGTTCAAATTGCGAATGGGAACAAGCAAATGGTGATTTACTTCGCTGGCTACCCCTTTCCATCATTCGCGTACACCCAATCATATGTCGCAGACAACAACAATCTCATTGTTTACATGTACCCATTCGGTAAAATTGCACTGGATTACGTGTTCTTGTTTATCATCTTCTTTTTCGTAACTTTAGCGTATTACAACAAAGCTTATGAATCTAAAGAGAGCAAACTTCGCCTCGCGAAAGCACTGACGAACGTGACGAAAGATGATTTAACGGGATTGTTTAACCGCAGAGTCTTTCAAGATAGCGAATTCAAACGTCGTTTGGAAACCGCGCCATATTCCGTCATTGCAATAGATGGCGATAGGATCAAGCGAATCAATGACCATTACGGTCACCATGTAGGGGACGAAGTTATTGGGATTATTGCTGATGCTATGTCTAAAGTGTTTCGAAATAGTGATTATCTAGTTCGAACTGGTGGTGATGAGTTTGTTGCGATTCTGCCAGGTTGCAGTATCAGCCAATCTTCAATATTGGCGAAGAAGCTTCGTAGTGTCGTTAAAGATAACCGACTAAAGACCTTGGATATCGAAGTTAGTGTGAGTACTGGTATCGCGGCGAATGAGTTACACGAAACGCTTCAGGACGTTATTGTACGTGCAGATGAAGATCTCTATGAGATGAAAAAACACAGACAGAAGTCCCATTAAGCAGGTCTGGTATTGACTAAATGCAAAGTTACGGAACATAACCATGACATAACTGTTTGATTAATTTGACCAAACAGAATGAGTGGTCTTTTATATTAGAGCAGTCAACAAATAGTGATTGCTCTATTTATTCTCGACCTTACATCTGGTGTCGCACGTGAACAAAGATCTCGACTTAAACTTACTTAAAATACTTGTCTTACTGGATAAGCACCGTCAGCTCAAGCCCGTTGCGAAAGCGATGGGGAAGAGCGAAGCGTCAATTAGCAAATACCTTGCCCGATTGCGACTCCAGCTAAACGATGAATTGTTTATTCGGCATCCTCACCACATGGAACCGACGGACTATTTAAAACGTCAATTACCTAAAATTTCCGATGCGCTCGAGAAGCTTGAAACTTGTCTAATTAGAGATGAGTTTGAACCGGAAAATTACGAAAAAGACATCACCATTTGTTTGCCGCAAACCGCTCAATACTCATTTGGGCATTTACTTGCAATGGATTTAATGGCGCTGTTTCCCAAGGCGCACATTTCGATAGCAACGATTATAGAGTATACGATAGAAGAGATAATCCTAGGCAAAGTGGATGCGCAGTTACATTACTTCAACGAGGATGTTCCGAAATCTGTTTATCAGAAGTTCATCGGCTATGCGCCTGCTGTGGTAGTTGTCCCTGAAGAGCTGGGAATTACCACCCTGGAAGAAGCGGCCAAACTTCCCTTTATCATGTTAGAGATTATCGGTTGGAAAGAGAAAGAGCAGCTCGTTAAGCGTGCAATGGAAAGCCACGGTATGGTCATCAACCGTATTGCGGCTCTAGACAACGTAAGCAGCGTATTGAAGCTAATTAAGCAAAAAAGCGCCGCAACCGTATTACTTGAATATCAGGCGCCAATTGATGGATATAAATTTATAAGAGTGCCAGAGCATTTTTACCCAGATGGCTGGCCAAAAGTGGTTGTACAGGTGAAGCAAAGCTTAAGACATGATGCAATGCACCAGTTGTTAATCGGTGCTATTGCAAAATACATGAGCGCTTAGCGGCAAAACTCAATGTTTTCTGACTGAGGAATAGTATGCAGAAGTTCAATCAACGTGTCCGCATGGTACTTTTTCAGAATACGCGTTTTGTAGGTGCTGATTGTTTTAGCGCTGAGTGAAAGTTGTTCAGAAATCTTCTTATTTGAGTAGCCTTGTACAAGATAATGGAACACCATGGCTTCGCGATTTGAAAGTGTTACGTTACCCGACGATGGTGTGTGAGTCGACTTAAACATTGAGTAACCGCGTGAAACACTCACAATTGCGTCGATAATGGTCTCTCTTGTTTCATGTTTGCTTAAGAAGCCGTTTGCGCCCATTTCGTACGCTGCTTTAGAAAGACTCGAGTAGTCGCGTGAAGAAACAAATAACAGTCGGCCACGATATCCCGTCGCTAAAATGTTTTTGGCTAAACGCATACCATCGCGGTCGCCAAGCACTACGTCTAGAATAATCAAATCAATCTTTTGGCCTCGGACAAGATCCATCACTTCCGCACTGTCAGTGGTTTGAATCACTTCAGCTGCGTTGATTACGGATTCAACTAGAGAAGCAAGTGCTTCGCTATACAATGGTTGAGCGTCGATAATAAGAACATTATTCAAAGTGAACCTCACCTAATACATCAACTAGTGTGCTGTCAGGCGACAGCGCAATTGGATGAATAGGATTGTAGGAAAAACCTTGCTAAGAGGAAGGAAAATGACTCTTTCCAAAAGTGAAATCAGTGTCTTGATTATGGGAATAGCGATGTCAGGTATTGAAATACCTAGTGATAGGATGATTGCTTAAAACTTACGCTGACAGAAAACTAACAAACTGAAAGTGTTCTATGCCTTCAGATTTTCTTGTGATGTTTCTAGCGCTTCGATTTAAACCCGTGTGTTAGCAAGCGCAGTTTTATACCAAGCCACTTGAAGAGAGCTTGTTCTACACCAGGCATGAGCACGGTAGCCAACTTTGTACTGATATATGTTAGATAGGTTTGGCTATTGACGCTGAACATCACTTCAAATTATTTCTAAACTTTTCATTGACTCGGCCGCTAAAAGTGGAGGTGTTAATTCGCACTTTGGCCACTCATAATGTCGTGTTCAAAAATGAGACAATTTTACATGGTTTGGTATGGAAATGTGCGTTAGCCGTCCTTTTGATGGTTTACAAATTTTGTTGTAACGACTAAAAAGGACTTTTGGATTTTTAGCCAGAGAATGGCTTCTCATGGCGTTTGCATCAAACTTTTTCTGATGCGTATTTTTGGTTGGATAATTGGCTTTATGAGTAACGTAACCAGCACCATTTTGACAGAAAGTGGTACCAATGAGCTTGAAATCATCGAGTTTCATTTAGAAAAAACATTGCCAGATGGCAGCACAAAAACTTGTTATTACGGCATTAACGTTGCGAAAGTACGAGAAGTGATTCGCGTGCCAGAAACAACCGATTATCCAAACGCACAACCTCATATGATTGGTGTGTTCTCATCCAGAGATGTACTGACGCCTTTAGTGGATTTAGCTGGTTGGTTAGGTGTGCCAACACGACAAGATCTGGAGCGCAAGTTTGTAATCGTTACGGATTTCAACAAAATGACCAATGGCTTCTTAATTGACAGCATTTCGCGTATTCATCGTATCTCTTGGAATGATGTGGAATCACCAAGTCAGTTTTTGGAAGCGGGCGAACAAGATTGTGTAGTAGCCGTTGTCCGTAAAGAAGGCAACCTGATCATGATTCTCGACTTTGAAAAAATCATCGCAGACATCAACCCAGAACTGAGTATGGAAAAATACGATGTGAAAGGGGACAAGTCGGTGGATCTCAACCAGAGAATGGTCGGTAAGCGTAATGCTAAAACGATCATGGTGGTGGATGACTCAGCATTTATTCGCTCTTTGATCCAAGATACATTAGCTTCTTCAGGTTACAATGTGATCACATGTAAAGACGGTGGTGAGGCGCATGAGAAGTTGATGAGCTTGATCGAGGTCGCGAAAGAAGAAAACTTGCCAGTTAAAGAGCTATTAGATGCGGTGGTTACGGACGTAGAAATGCCTCGAATGGATGGTATGCACTTAGTGAAGAGACTACGAGATACCGAAGCGTTTCATGAAATGCCGATCATTATGTTCTCGTCATTGATGAGTGAGGATAACCGAGCGAAAGCACTATCTCTTGGCGCAAATGATACGATTACCAAGCCAGAGATTGGCCGCATGGTGAATATGATGGATAAATACGTGTTTAACTTTGCGTAAAAAACCGATCAGATGAAACAAATAAGGCTGCCGATTGGCAGCCTTATTTTTATTGAGGGCAGGGAAGAATATCTAAGGTGTAACTCTCGTTTGGAGTCTGCGGTGGCCCATATAAAATTCCGCATTGTGTAAGGCTAGCTCTTTTTTCGTCGGCTGCAGCAATGACCATTTCGCGAGTTGTTGAACCAGCCGGGTGATGAAATGTTTTCCAATCCGAGTCTTCTTCGTTCAGTCCTTGCACGAGTAACTTCATCGATTCGCTATCAGAATCAGGATATCCATATAAAAAAACACAGCGCTTTGAACCACCAATATTACAGCCGTCAAATGGTAAATCTGCCATTAAAGCACTGTCTACGAAGTTTGAAACGTAAGGCTTGCTTTCCAATCCCGCAATCGCCATTTTCCCATAACCCACGCCTAATGCTGACGCAATAGCGCCTTTCATTCCTTCCAAACGTGCTTCACGTGCATCGCTTTGAAGGTTTAAAAAGCGTGGCGCGGCAGTGACAGCAAGAATACCGAGCACGACAATAACTACGACTAACTCTATTAGAGTAAATCCCGTTTGTTTTTTCATATTATTTTCACAGCAAGTTAAAGGTAGAAAAACACTGACCGTACACTTGTTTATTGTGTAAATAAGTACGGTAATGATAAATCGATCAGTAGTATAAAGAGGTGAGTTGTAAAGTGCTATACCGACGCCGTACTAATTGACTGAATCCATTAAATGCAATGGAGAATTCACGGGTCTAATTCTGCTAGATTTTAAGAGGTCATTAATTCCGCTGAAGAAATGCTGCGTGAACAGGCGAGCATGAATCCTCTTCGATGTAAGCAAACATGTACATAAGCGGAATGAAATACAAAATGCAAATGAGGGCGAACCGCACAAATGGATTGTCTTTTTATTCACTTTGATGAATGCTACGCGGAATTCATATCGCAGTATGCCTGAGGTATTCATCATGCGAATGTGCTTTGGTTTTGTGTTTATTTTTCAAATATAAGAATAATCTAAATGGAATTCGATTCGATAAACTTCCTTGCAATAGGTTTGATATTTCTTGGCTCTTATGTTCAGACCGCAATCGGTTTTGGCTTGGCTATTGTTGCCGCACCTTTACTGATTCTTTGGGCGCCAGAATATGTTCCTGCGCCAATTTGTTTAGTCGCGTTATTTATTTCGTTGATGAATGCGATGAAGCACCGCAGTAGTGTTGAAATCGGCGGCTTAAAGATGGCGTTGATTGGGCGAGTGCCGGGATCAATTGCTGGTGGCTTGCTACTCTTTTTTGTATCTACACAAACTCTCACGCTTTGGATTGGTTTGTTGGTGCTGTTTGCAGTCTTGGTGAGTGTTTTACCGTTTCGGGTTGAGCCTACGCCTTCGCGTATGACATGTGCTGGTTTCTTTTCTGGGTTGTTTGGTACCAGTTCTGCGATTGGAGGCCCTCCGATGGCGTTATTGTTGCAGCATCAAGAAGCAAATCAGTTACGCGGCAACTTATCGGCTTTTTTTGTTTTCAGTTCGATTATTTCACTAATAGTACAAATCCCAGTGGGCTTCTTCACATTGCATCATTTGGTCATTACTATTCCTCTATTGCCTGCTGCGGCGCTTGGTTACTGGCTAGCAATGAAAACTACCCAGTCGTTACCAAAAGAAAAGATTCGGTTTGGGGCACTTATGTTGTGTTTTGTGAGTGGCTTTACCGCCGTCGTACAAGCGTTGAGCCAATAATGCCATCTGCATCATAAAGTCACTGCGGGATTGCATTCCTTTTTATGTATGGCGGACTTGTTTACTTACGCCAAATTGGTCGTTTAAATGGGCGATAGTTTTATGAATAACACTCGTTATGGCACTTTTATGGCAGCATTCTCCTTTGTGATCTGGGGATTGCTACCAATTTATTATCGTTATTTACCAAATGCTTCTATGGATGAGTTGCTAGCATGGCGAATCATTGGGTCTGTACCTGTCGGGTTTCTAATTGTACTTGGGATAACCCATCGAGGGCTGAATTGGAAAGAAATCTGGCTTGATAAAAAATCCTTGTGGTACACTTTTGTGGCGAGCAGTTTGATGTGTATTTCTTGGAGTGCGTTCACTTGGGCTTTGACCCATCATCGGGTCATCGATGCCAGCTTAGGCTTCTTTATTGGACCATTAGTATCTGTTGCACTGGGCGTATTTATTCTTGGGGATAAGCTCTCAATAGGCAAGCTTATTGCAATCGTGCTGGCAACAATTGGTGTTATGTATCAAGTGATTCACTATGGTCAGCTACCCGTTATCGCACTAACGATGGGGTTGTTCTTTGCTTTGTATGGGCTGTACAAGAAGAAGATAAATTATGACTGGAGTACAACCTTGTTTGTTGAAGCATTGTTACTGACTCCAGTTGCACTCGCCTATTTGCTCTATAAACAATGGGCAACTGGTGAACTGGCTTCGGGCACAGATACCACAACATTGCTTTTGTATTTTGGCAGTGCACCTATCACACTTTTACCACTCGTATTTTATTCTATCGCAATACGTATAACTAATTTATCAACCGTCGGTCTAATGCAATACATCGAGCCAAGCTTGCAGTTTGTGTTGGCAGTTATGTTTTTTGGCGAGTTGTTTGACGAAGTGAAAGCGGTGACCTTTGCATTTATTTGGGTAGGGCTGTTGTTCACAATTTTTGAAAGTATTATCAAAGGGCATCGGCGCAAAAAGCTGGTCAAACACCCCTTATAGTGGTTTCAATATTCTCACATATTAGCTTCTTTATTCTTATGCCCTCCATTCGAGGGCATTTTTAATGTCATGAAGCATTGGCTTTCGTTTTTTGCCCGAATAGAAATCATAACTTGAGATTATTTGACGCATTATCATAATGATACCGCTATAGTTATAGCCAAGTGACACGCTTATATAAGTGAAAACCAGATCAAGAAGGACGACATATGATCACAGCTCTGTATGCCAACATTCTCGCAATACTCATTATTTGGTTGGCTGTTCAAGTAATTAAGCAACGTCGCTTAAATCAAATTGCTTATGCAGATGGTGGGGTAGAGGCTCTACAAATTGCTCGTAGTGCCCAGAGTAATGCGACAGAATATATCCCCATCACCCTGATTTTAATGGCACTTTTAGAATTCAATAGTGCTTACCCAACATGGATACATCTCACCGGTATTATTTTTGTAATTGGTCGAGTTATTCATGCTAAAGGCATATTGAAAAAAGACTTGAAAAAGCGCATTAGAGGGATGCAGGTGACATTTCTGGTGATACTTTCATTGGTTGTGTTAAATATGATTTACCTGCCATACGATAAGTTATGGTAAGTCTGCGACGTTACATTCCACCACCATGGGTACTCGTTCTGATTGGATTAGTACTGAATATTGGCGCGATCATCGTTACTAGCTTAGTCCTTGATAAGTTGGGTAAACAGCAATCGCAGCTCGCAGAGCAAACAGCAAAAAACTTGTATTCCATCCAACTCGCATGGAACAGTGTGGAAACCCTAGAAAGGAAAAGAGAAGCTTTACTGCTGCATGTGCACATAAGTCAGAGCGTAGCGATACCTTTAGAGCTAGAAGAGGTATTAGCAGGGCATTTATCTTCTTGGGTTCTCAACGAGTCGGATGAAATAAAAATTGATCAACTTCCTCAACTGATGTCAAAGATAAATCAGGCACAAGCTTCGTATAGAGACCGCATCGATAATTACTACATTGAGAATGTAGAGCTCAATGAGGTAATGGCAAAGCAGGATGAAAAGATCGCTTGGTACAAGAATATCGGACTCTTCTTGCAAGTATTCGGACTTGCGTTAATCCTTGCTCGCGACTTAGCTAGGAAACAATAAAAGCAAGAGCTAAAGAGCAGGTTTATTGCGAAATGCCAATGGTAGTTTGCAAATTGCAATTTATTCGGTGAGCAAACAGTAGCTATTGGTTAAGTTTTAATGAAAGTGATTAAATAACAACCTGTTTTTGTGCACTGAAAAGTTGGCACGCCTCATGCTTTAGTATGAGTGACCCTTTCTAAGCCGAGGGTCACCTAGCCAACTGACGTTGTTAGTGAACCATCTTGTTCACAAATATATACAGCCAATCACGACTCCTTGTGGTTGGCTTTTTTTTATGCGGTCTAGAACTGTGCTTTAATCCAGATCATGCGATGGTCGGAAGATACATCCTTACCATCACCATACTTACCGATACGTGCATCGTTAAATAGTTTATGGCCTTCTTCATAAGACGCTGACCAGTACACACCAGAGTCTATTACATTCAAATTTGCTGAAGGCAAGGCATAGTCTACCCCTAAGCCAAACGTTGAAGTGATGCGATTCGGATATGGGTGAGTTGAACTGCGGTCAACAGCGTGTTCAGCTGCACCAAAGCTTGTTGGGTAAAGCTCACCATTCATCACGGTTTGGTTAACCAATGGATCGTTGTGCAGCTCCTGCATTACAGAGCTAATACCGTCACCAGACACTGGATCAAGGTTTTGATCTCCCATCATTACGAATTTAGCGCCGTTCGTTAAGCCACCTGTTTTACCCGCATCGTCGTAAAAATAGTCTTTGCCTTGAATGTAATGATGCCAAAACTCCACTTCTGCTGCGTTTTGCGCTTTGTTTTTACCGGTGTCGAATACTGGTGGAGTAGGATGAGACATCAACAAGTGTACAACTTCTTCGCCGTTGCGAGTTGGAATGATGATTGGTGCGTCAACGTGGTTTTTCGAAGATAGACGCACTTGATCCCATTCTTCCGCTGAGTACCATTCATCACCACACTTCATGCCGTCTGGAATCTTTTGCGAACCGTCACAGATAGTAATGGTTGGAATTTTCGCACCTTCCATATCTTTCCATTTAAATGCTTGGAATGTACGTGTGTTTGCCGTGTCAATTTTATACTTAGACATAAGGGCAAATGCATATTGACCATGGTACATGCCAAAGCCCCATGCATCACCTGGCATTTGACCTGCGGTTCCGTTGTTGTCGAGATCAAACTCACTCAACAACCCTGTATTAGTTGAGTAAGATTCAGCATAAGGGTATTCAATAGGCTCAAGGTTTGCTTCACCGCCCGCGCCATTGATGCTTTGCGCGACAGACAGGTAGTTCTTCTGGAATCCTTCAATGGCTGCTTTGTTTTCGCCTGTTCCGTCGTTGTTGTATTCCGCCATCATAAGAACATCAGGACGATTCTTTTGAATGATTGCTGCAACGTTACGAATTTGAATGACTTTTTCCGCAGTGGTTTTGTCTTCGGCTGCGATTGAACCGTCTAAATAAGAGGTGACCAACGCAGCTTGCTGCGTTGGTTCAATTTGCATTTCATCTACCAAAGTTTCGAAGGTAGCGCGGTCAAAAGAGAGGTTGTAAGTCACTATTTTTACTTCTTTAGGCTGAACATTGACGTATTCAGTGTCGTCATTACATCCAGATAGTAGAGCGGCGCCAGCAAGGACAGCGATAGAGGTTTTGATTGCTTTCATGGGTACATCATACCTTATAATTAATTCGGCTGAATATTAAAGTCATCAGTCATTGTTTTAAGCGATATTAGTCACACAAACGTTTTCATATTTACATGTTCAATTAGTTTTTGTGTGATTTGTGCAATAAATGCAACACTTTCAACACCAGAAGGTTATATATAAATTGTTAAAAAACGGTGTCGTTATTGATGCGAAATAGAGAGTCCGCCACCGTTAAAAAGAAAAGCGTAGAATTTAAGCGTGCATGAGATGTTTGAGTTGTATGCTTATCGCCGTGTTTTATTTTTTATGTTTAAATTTCTGTATATAATAAGCAGTCAATCAGAAGTGAGGACGACCTCACCGCTCTATCTTTTCTCGGGGACGACCCCATCTCGTTGGGAAATGTGACATGGCTTGGGGAATTCTCTTCATTGCGGGCTTGTGTGAAATCGCATGGGCTGTCGGTCTTAAATATTCACAAGGGTTTACCAAATTCGGTGCTTCGGCATTCACTATTGTCTTTATGTTATTGAGCTTTTGGTTGCTTGGCATTGCGTTAAGAACCTTGCCTTTAGGCATTGCTTATGGCGTATGGGTAGGGATTGGCGCAATAGGCACGGCAGTCGTGAGTATTTATCTGTTCAATGAGTCAGCAACACTTATCAAAGCCTTAAGCTTGCTAATGATTGTCGCTGGTATCGCAGGGTTAAAAATATCAGCTTAACGTTAGGCTAAACACAAAACAGCCAGAGTCACTCTGGCTGTTTTTCTAAATGTCGTGTTTACGGTTCTAGGTAGGTATATCAAGCGTTGCGCTTAATAAAAGGTAACCGTAAGTGATGACCAAACGCATTAATTAATGCGCCTGTAACAATCAGACCGCCACCGACGTACGTCCAAATGATCGGAACCTCGCCAAAGAAAATGATGCCCAACAACACAGAAAATACGATCTGGATATACGAATAAGCGGAGGCTTTACCCGCTTGTTGAGTTTGCATCGCTTTGGTTAACCCCAATTGTCCAATTTGGGTAAAGACACCAACTAGAACCAACATGAAAGTCAGATATAGATCGGGCATTACAAAATCGTCGCCAATCAGTAAGAGTGAAGCGGGGAGAGCAACCAACGGGAAATAGAAAATGATCACTGAGCTGTCTTCTGTCTGACTCAGTTTTCTGACAATGACGTAGGCAATTGAGCTACCAAATGCGCCTAAGATCGCAATCATGACGCTAAACATTGGTAAAGCGCTATCTGAGCCTTGCCCCGTTTCTGGGCTTACCATGATATAGATGCCGAGTAAGCACAACGCAATACAAAGGAAAGTTGACGGCTGGATGCGCTCTTTCAAGAAAAATACGGCGAGTAGTGCAGTAAATACCGGATGAATATATTGGAATATCGTCGCTTCTGCCAAAGGTAAGGTGGTCACTGAATAATATACACACATCAGAGCCATCGTACCCACAGCACCGCGTGCAAATAGTAATGGCTTATTATTGCCCCATACAGAAATTCGTTTTCGCTTTACATCGAAATAACTAATGATAAGTGAAACGAGCGCTCTTGCTGCAACGATTTCAAAAACGGGGATACCGTAGTTGCCGACGTGCTTTACTGTAGCCGACATCAGAGCAAAGCCGAACGCGGAAAGCACCATAAAGCGCACACCGATGGGAATCATAGTGTTGAATGAATTGGACATTTTACTGCTCATTTGTTGCGACAGATCTCACTTTAGCATACTTAGTTAGCGATTAAATCCTCTCAACTCAAACACTTCTGTCGACAAGATGAATAAACAGTAAAATACGTAGCAATTAATCTGCCTCTCTCAGCGTAACAATAAAAACTCGATATTTAAGGAGCTTACATGATCCCGATAAAAGCAACGCATGTTTCAGGCGTTGTCATTTCAAAAATTGATGGCATAGAAAAAATGCTGTTACTCAAACGCGTAAAAGGTGGCTATTGGTGCCATGTTGCAGGTGGTATCGAAGCGGGTGAAGCCGGGTGGCAAACCATTTTAAGAGAGTTAAAAGAAGAGACACTAATTGACCAAGTTGAGTTACATACAGCAGACTTTCTAGAGCAGTTCTACGAAGCAAAAAATAACCGTATCATGGTTATCCCATGTTTTGTGCTATTTTGTCCGCCTAACCAATCAGTTGTTCTTAACGAAGAGCATACAGAGTATCGCTGGTGTACGCTTGAAGAAGCTAAGCAGCTGGCTCCGTTTGCCAATCAGCATCACCTCTATGAACATGTATGGAAGCATTATGTAGATGTGGCATCACTAACGCCATTTACGCTGATCGATCAAAAGGGCTAAATGAACGGCAACGGCTTTGATTAGTTTTTATAGAGAGGTTTGTTCTCATAAAATGAAGCGTTAGGATTTGCGCTGAGCGTTCACAATAAAAAGGAATAACATCTATGGATGAAGTCACATGCCAAGAGACGTATCAAGGAAATCACTTACAGAAGCGTTTTTCCGTCTCGCAAAGGATCTCAATTGAGCCCCTCAATACGAAACACGCGTCCGCTTTACTAGAGGTTGTGAACACTCACCGAGAGAGCCTTGAGGGCTATCTACCTTGGACGGATTCTGTCACGAATCATCGAGAGGCCGTGAACTACATTTCCCAGCGAGTGAACAGTAACGCGCTGGATTCCCACTGGTGTGCAATTTATTTTGATGAGCAGCTTACGGGTGTTATTGGCATTAAAGGTGTGGATTCACATACGCGTGTTACTGAAATTGGCTACTGGCTTGCCAACAATGGGCGAGGCCATCGTGTGATTGATCAAGTGCTCGCAGTATTGATCCCTTTTTTGAAGCAGAAAGGGCACGCACAATTCATTCAGTTCCATTGTATGGAAGATAACATCGCTAGCATCAATATTGCTGAGCGTGCAGGCGCCACATTAAAAGAATACGTTGATCATGAGTTCGATATGCTTGACCGCTCTCAACGACTAGGCATTTATGAACTACGTTTGATGTAGTATCCACCCCAGAAATATTTTAATCAGAGTTCGAACTCTAACTTCACGAGCGCTACAATAGTAACATTGTTGCGCTCGTGTTAACTTGGGGCGTCATTGGCAGAAACTAGGCTAGGAGAAGCATCATGAACGCAATCACAGAGGTTGAAGTAGATAACTTGTTACAGCAAAGCCTCGAACGCTTAAAAGCGGCATATGCAGCCGAGCCTTATCCTAGTTTGGATGAACGTAAACAGCGCCTCGTTTTGTTAAAAAAATCGCTGCTTGAGAACAAACAAGCTTTGGTTGAAGCGTTAAGTGACGATTTTGGCTATCGCTCAGAATTTGATACCGCCATGACCGACGTTTTGCCAACGGTCTCGCATATTAATTATACCCTCAAACGACTAAAAAAATGGTGCAAACCCAGCAAGCGCGAATCCGGCTTATTGCTCGCACCTTCTAAAGTCACCGTTCAGTATCAACCGTTAGGTGTCGTCGGGATCATTTCACCGTGGAACTTTCCTGTGATTTTGAGCCTTGCGCCTTTAGTGACAGCATTGGCTGCTGGCAACCGCGTGATGATGAAGCTCAGCGAATTTACGCCAAAAACCAATAAAGTCATCGTCGATATTTGCCGTGGGTTGTCTGAGTATGTCGAAGTTTTTGAGGGTGAAGCAGACGTCGCACAAGCATTCAGCCAACTGCCATTCGATCACCTTTTGTTCACGGGTTCTACGAGTGTTGGTCGCGCAGTGGCAAAAGCGGCAGCGGAAAACCTTACCCCGGTGACGTTAGAGTTGGGTGGAAAGTCCCCGGTGATCATTGCAAAAGATGCAGACA
Organism: Vibrio sp. Vb1554; assembly: GCF_033344235.1. Classification (NCBI taxonomy): domain Bacteria; kingdom Pseudomonadati; phylum Pseudomonadota; class Gammaproteobacteria; order Vibrionales; family Vibrionaceae; genus Vibrio; species Vibrio sp. Vb1554. Next base: position 74,974 of record NZ_JAWPOJ010000004.1, read on the forward strand.
TGAAGAAAGCCGTTGATGCTGTCTTGTTTGGTAAATGCATTAATGCAGGCCAGATTTGTGTCGCGCCTGACTACGCGTTTGTACCGCAAGAACGTGTCGAAGAGTTCATTTCGCTATTCTTAAAACGTTTTGAAAAGCTCTATTTAAAATCCAACAAGAATCAAAAGCTGACCCATATTGTCAACCAACGACAATATGATCGTTTGACTGCGCTACTTGAGGATGCAAAAGCGCAAGGTGCAAACATTCATACTGTTGAAGCGTCGCCCCAAGAGGAACGACTTCTGTATCCTCATTTGGTCACGGACGTGTCGCCGAAAATGCGAATCATGCAAGAGGAGATCTTCGGGCCATTTCTACCAGTCAAGCCCTACAATGCGGTTGATGAAGCGATTGATTACATTAATCAGCGCCAAAGACCACTTGCGCTGTATGTTATGTCGGACGACAAATCGACCATCAAATATATTGTACGCAACACCCACAGTGGTGGCGTCGGCGTTAATGATACGGTTTTACATGTTGGCGCTGAAGATGCGCCTTTTGGTGGCGTTGGTGAATCGGGTATTGGGCATTATCACGGAGAGGAAGGATTCAGAACTTTTAGTCATGCGAAAACCATTCTTCACACACCGAAATGGTTGCCGAGAACGAGCGTATTAATGCGCCGTAGGGCTATGGCGATAAAAGCGATCCAAAAGATCTTTGTTCGATAATAATTATGATTTGATTGATAAAAAAACCGCCCGAATAGGCGGTTTTTTGTTTCTATATGCTCTGAAACGCTGGGCAGCAAAGTTCGAGAAACTTCCTTCGCGTGCTACCAACAAAACAAAGAAAGGCTCTTGTTGAAAGAGCCTTGTTCAGGAAATGTCGAGAGATCTTGGCAAGTTTAATGCAGAACTTCACTGCTGAATCTTAGATATCTACAGTCGTTCATCAGTTCTTTAAACGCCTTTCTGTCCAGCTTAATCAGAGTTTCATGATCGCCAGCTTCAAGGTAGACATGTTCCAAATTTGCTAGTCTTTCATCGCAAACTGTCGACATGTGGTAAGGACTACCAATCGGTGGAATAGCGCCGTGTTCACAATCGGTGAAGAGTCGGTAAACCATACGCTCTTTCACCAAGTGGAAGGTGGCATTAAATTCGTCGTTTAATCTCGACAAACTGATTTTGTTGTTGGCAGGTAAGACCGCCATCATATGACGCCCTTCATGATCCTCTAGAATCACACCTTTTGCGATATTCATTAAAGGCACACCTGCTGCAACACCACTTTGTAGCGAGCTATGACTGTGGCTGTGATTCACGGTTTGAAAGTGAATGTTATGCTCAGTCAAATATTCATCTAATCGGGTTGCAATCGTCATATAGCCTCCACGTGTATGAGACCCATAAAAAGTATAGGTTAGTCGGGCGACAATCGCGCATTTTACTCGGCGACACTGACGCTCTTTACGCTCCTGTTCTACGCTTATTGCAAGCCAGCGAGAAAGCATGGTTAACAATAATAAATAGGGGGCAACATGAGCAAGCCAATCATCGCTGATAACAAGCCGATCAAAGTAGAGTTGAAAGCTGGGCAAGAATATTACTTCTGCCGATGTGGGCGTTCTAAAAATCAACCTTACTGCGATGGGTCTCATTCGGGAACCGGCTTAAAGCCAATGAGCTTTAGTGCGGAAAAAGACGAAGATGCCTATCTCTGCCAATGTAAGCATACCGCCAATGCTCCTTTTTGTGATGGTACACACAAGCGATTTACCGCAGAGCAAGTCGGTAAAGAGGGACCGGAACAAAAGCGAGAGAAAAGAGACAAACCAACGGCGTCTGCTACTCAAGAAGAACCAACCCTCGAGTTTATCCACCAATTAGCGAGAGAGGGACTCTCTAAACTCGGTCATCATGGTCCGATGGCTGCAATGGGGGTTCCTAGGCATTTGCTACCACATTGGGATGCTATACAAATCATGGTGGCGCAAATGGCGACACAACCGTTGTTGGAAGACGTTCCTGTGTCTACCGAGTTGATTGTGGGACCAAACGCGCGTAAGCCGCTCAGACTCGCCATTCCTTTGTTGGTGTCGGACATGAGTTTTGGCGCACTTTCTGAAGAGGCGAAAATTGTACTAGCAAAAGGTGCAGAGTTGGCAGGGACTGGGATTTGCTCTGGTGAGGGTGGCATGTTACCGGAAGAGCAAGCCGCCAATTCACGGTATTTCTATGAGCTTGCTAGTGCTCAATTTGGCTACGACGAATCTAAGCTTCTTAATGTTCAGGCGTTTCACTTCAAAGGCGGGCAAGGAGCAAAAACGGGCACGGGTGGTCATCTGCCTGCAAATAAAAATGTAGGTAAGATCTCTCAGGTGAGAGGCATCCCCGAGGGACAACCAGCGATATCACCACCAACGTTCAAAGATCTTCACACTACTCACGATTTCAGAAAGTTTGCTGACAGAGTTCGTGGCATCACAGGCGGTATTCCAATTGGATTTAAACTCAGTGCCAACCATATTGAGCAAGACATTCAGTTTGCGCTTGATGCTGGGGCTGATTACATCATCTTAGACGGTCGCGGTGGTGGCACGGGTGCGGCGCCAACTATGTTCCGTGATCATATTAGTGTGCCCACCATCCCTGCATTAGCTCGTGCACGTAAGTACTTAGATGAAAAAGGTGTAAGTGACAGCGTCACATTAATCATCACTGGTGGGTTGCGAGTTCCTACGGATTTTGTCAAAGCGTTGGCACTTGGAGCAGACGGAGTAGCGATAGCAAACAGTGCGATGCAATCGATCGGTTGTGTCGCGGCTCGCATCTGCAACACCAATAATTGCCCTGCAGGCATTGCGACACAAAATGCCGATTTGAGGCAGCGTCTCGACGTTGAAAAGTCATCCCAGCAACTGAAAAATTTCTTCGAATCCTCGGTTGAGCTCATGAAAGTCATGGCGAGGGCGTGTGGTCGCCACGCTCTGAATGAATTTAGTCATCATGATTTAGCGACCTGGGATCACAACATGGCGAGGCTGTCTGGGATTAAGTATTCAGGTATGGACTTAAACTGATCTCTATCCATATTTTCTGCATATAGGTACATGTTTGATAACAATTATTTATTCGCTGAAATGTTTGAAATTTTGACTTGGCGTTAACTAAAAAAACAGTGTATGAACTACGCTGTTTGAGGTGGGTATTCGATTTATTGAATAACAAAGAGTGGTTACCACAACCACGACACGAAGGAGCATTATATGAGCAAAGCAAACGGCGGTTCGGTAGGTAAATGTCCAGTTATGCATGGTGGGCAAACATCTACAGATAAGTCGGTGATGGATTGGTGGCCGAATGCCTTGAACTTAGACATCCTGCATCAACACGACTCCAAAACCAACCCATTTGGTCAGGACTTTAATTACAAAGAAGAACTGAAAAAGCTAGATGTCGAAGCACTTAAAAAAGATTTAAAAGATTTAATGACTGATAGCCAAGACTGGTGGCCTGCCGACTGGGGACACTACGGTGGTTTAATGATCCGAATGGCATGGCATGCAGCGGGCAGTTATCGTATTGCGGATGGCCGTGGCGGTGCTGCTACAGGCAACCAACGCTTTGCTCCTCTCAACTCTTGGCCAGATAACGCCAACCTCGATAAGGCTCGACGCCTTTTATGGCCAATCAAGAAAAAATATGGCAACAAACTAAGTTGGGCAGACCTGATTGTCCTTGCCGGTAACATGGCGTACGAATCCATGGGTTTTAAGACCTTTGGCTTTGCGTTTGGACGAGAGGACATTTGGCACCCAGAAAAAGACACTTACTGGGGCTCTGAGCAAGAATGGTTAGCCACAAGTGACGCTGATAACAGCCGCTACTCTGGTGAGCGAGATTTAGAAAACCCGCTTGCTGCGGTAATGATGGGTCTTATCTATGTGAACCCTGAAGGGGTAGACGGTAACCCAGATCCTCTCAAAACAGCACATGACATGCGAGTGACCTTTGCGCGAATGGCAATGAACGATGAAGAAACCGTCGCGCTCACAGCTGGTGGTCACACGGTGGGTAAGTGTCATGGTAATGGTGATGCCGCAAACCTTGGCCCAGAGCCCGAAGCAGCAGACGTTCATGAGCAAGGTCTTGGCTGGATTAATCACAAAACACGTGGCATTGGCCGTGACACGGTAACGAGTGGTATTGAAGGTGCTTGGACAACACACCCTACACAATGGGATTACGGATACTTCCACCTACTATTTAAGTATGACTGGGAACTGAAAAAGAGCCCAGCTGGCGCATGGCAATGGGAGCCAATCGACATTGAAGAACAAGACAAGCCTGTCGATGTTGAAGACGGTTCTAAGCGCTACAATCCAATCATGACCGACGCCGATATGGCGCTCAAAATGGACCCTGAATATCGTAAGATTGCAGAAAAGTTCCAAAATGACCCTGCGTACTTTGATGACGTTTTTGCTCGTGCCTGGTTTAAGTTGACACACCGCGATCTAGGACCAAAATCATGTTATTTCGGCCCTGATGTGCCAAGCGAAGATCTTATTTGGCAAGACCCAACGCCCGCAGGTAAGACAGACTACGATGTTGATTTAGTAAAAACAAAAATCGAAGCAAGTGGCCTATCCATTAGTGAGTTAGTAAGTACGGCGTGGGATAGTGCGCGTACTTACCGTGGCTCTGACCGCCGAGGCGGTGCAAATGGCGCGAGAATTCGCTTGGCTCCGCAAAAAGATTGGCAAGGGAACGAACCTGAACGTCTAAGCCGTGTTCTTGCTGTGCTAGAAAAAATAGCAGCAGAAGAGGGCTGTAGTGTTGCAGACGCTATCGTGCTTGCTGGGAACGTAGGTATTGAACTGGCTGCGCGTGCCGCAGGTCATAATGTTTCCGTACCATTCGCGCCAGGCCGAGGTGATGCCACCCAAGAGATGACGGATGTGGAATCGTTCGAAGTACTTGAGCCTGTTGCTGACGGTTTCCGAAATTGGTTGAAGAAAGACTACGCGGTTAAGCCAGAAGAGCTTTTATTAGATCGTGCTCAGCTTATGGGGCTAACGGCGCCAGAAATGACGGTACTTATCGGTGGTATGCGTGTTCTAGGCAGTAACTACGGCGGTGGAAAAGAGGGCGTATTTACTGACCGAGTAGGCACTTTGTCGAATGATTTCTTCGTGAACCTTACTGACATGGCATATACGTGGAAACCAGTGAGTGCTAATCAATATGAAATCCGTGATCGTAAAACCGACGCTGTGAAGTGGACGGCTACTCGAGTGGATCTTGTCTTTGGTTCAAACTCGATCCTGCGTTCGTATGCGGAAGTGTATGCGCAAGATGATAATCAGGAAAAATTCATCCATGACTTCATCGCCGCATGGACGAAAGTCATGAACGCGGATCGTTTTGACTTGCAATAAGTGAAACGATGCCCGTCGGTAGATGGGTTGATGAATAAGTAAGAGAGGCGGGCGAAAAGCTCGCCTTTTTCTTTACCTATCTTTTTACTTTGATTGTTACTTTGATTGAAAGTTAAGCTCATTTGAACCATAATAACTGGACCATATGAACCATAGGAGCTTGATATGGCAACTGCAGCATTAAAAAGCTTCAAACCGAAACAACCTCATAAAGCCAATTTCTGGTTTATGTTGGGTATTGAAGACGCTGAAACAGGTCGCACTGATGCGGTTCACAAAGGCTTTGAGCCAAAGGTGTATCGCAATATTGTTGAGCGTGTGAAGCTTTCTCAGAGTGAGTTTCAAAACGTCACATTGATACCTGTTAGCACGATCAAGCGTCGTCTAAAAAACGATGAGCGCTTCAATACGCAAGAAAGTGATGCAATCTATCGATTAGCGATGTTATTGAAACTCGCGACAGAACTGTTTGACGACGAAGAGCGCGCGTTAAAATGGATGAGAGAGAATGTGTATGGCTTAGGTGGAAAACGTCCACTTGATATGGTCTCGACCACGGTGGATTTTGAAATCGTAAAAGATTTGATCGGCCGTTTAGAGCACGGGGTATTCTCGTAATATGAAGCTCTATCGTCTCACACAAAAGAAATTTGCTGACACGCCATTCAGCCCCGTTGGCGCAAAGTTATTTGGAGGGCGATGGAACTCAAAAGGAACCGAAGCCCTCTACTTCTCTGAATCGGAATCCCTTTGCTCGTTGGAAGTGTTTGTGCACGTAAACAACGATCCTGCTATCACCAAACTTTACGATTTATATCGTATTGAAATGCCAGAATACCTCATCGCCACCTTAGATGAAGAAGATCTCCCTGTGACGTGGCGAGCAATACCGGCGAGCGAGTCTACGCAGTACATTGGTGATCAGTTTCTCAATGATCCTCATCCAGAGTTTGCCGCGCTGCAAGTGCCTTCAACGATTTCACCTCGTGATAAAAACTACGTGGTTAATCCAAATCATCCCAAAATAAAAGAGATCATCAAGAAAGCCGAAAAGCTCGATTTCGCGTTTGATCCGCGCATTTTCAAATAGACGTGCTGGTTTTGTCTTGCTTTAAAGCATTCAGCGCTTACCTGAGATAAGCGCTGAAGCATAAAAGTTTATTTCCTTGGTTATTGTCGGTCGTAAGTGAACTGTTGCGCTTCATTTGTAGTGTTGAGGTAATGCCCAAGCACCAACTCAGCACCTTTGTAAGATAAATGGCTGTCATCCGTATACATCGCATTGTTTGTACCAACTTTCATTCGACATACGCCACTTCTGCAAATGGCATCGGTCAAGTCGACAAACTCAACGTGCTCAAATTGCTCAAAGTAGTTCACTAACTTCGCCACGTTTCGAGGGTGATGTTGTTTGGGAGAAAAGTCGCAGGCAGACTCTTCTGTCTCGCCAAACAAACGCGCTTTCCAAAGGCATTCTCCTACCGCAAACGGTGCAGAAGGGGTTGGACCAAAAACGACCACTTCCTTTCCTTTCAGTTCATTCAATAATTTGGTTAATGATGCTTCATAATCGGCTTGTGAAAGCTCTTTATTGAAATTAGAAGAGATAACAACGCGACGAATGGAAGGGGTACTTAGAATGGTATCGACAGCCTCATTAAAGAACTGTCGGCAAGGAACTGAGCCAGCGCCTTTGATGGTGTCGACATAACCGACCGCACAGGAATCTTGAGTAAGTTGTACCACGCCAGTTGGTGTTACTTCGGATAGACGCTTCACGTAAACCATGCTGTGACTATTGCCTAACACAGCGATGGCGGGCTGCGGCGCAGACGAGCACACATCGTTAACGTTGGTGTTGCCGTTGCAATCTAAACCATAACCGTTGTTAACGCGCATGGCCTCGAAAAATGCGCTTCTTTCTGGAAAACCACCGTTTTGATGACCGATAACGCCGAGCGTTAGCAAGGGCAACGTCAACAACACAATAACCGCGGACACAGTGCGCATGCTCATGGCTTTTCGGCTACGGAACGGCTTTTCAATAAAGCGCCAAGTGAAGTAAGACAATACAAAAAGAGCGATAACGTAAAGCGGGATATTGACGTCTTGTGTTGTGTCCAACACGTAGCGGTAAAAGACAAATAATGGAATGTGCCACAAGTATAAGCTGTAGCTGATTAATCCGACGAACACGACCCATTTTAGGCTCAGTAATCTACCGCAGACATTGTCTTTAGAGGCAAACAAAATCACCAACGCGCTACCGATGACCGGCACCAGCAGCGTAATGCCCGCGCCATCTTGCGATTTTTCAAACAAAAGCGCGGAAGCCAATATCAAAACGATGCCAATGGTTGCTAGAGTATCGTTAGATTGAACTTGGACTTTTCTCATCACTAATGCGAGTAATGAACCGGTTGCCAGCTCCCAAGCGCGAGAGAAGATCATGTAAAAAGCGAAATCAGGATCGTTGCTCGCGTAGACAATAGTCATCAAACTCAGCACAAATACCGTGATAAAAAAAGTCAAGTAAAACGCGTTTTTGCCACGAGCGAGTAGCATGAGTAGCAAAGGAATGACAATGTAGTATTGTTCTTCAACGCCCAAGCTCCATGTGTGGAACAGCGGGTTGGCTTGATCTTCTAAACCGAAGTAATTGTGGCCTTTCAAATACAGAAGAATGTTGGATGAAGAGAGAATGGAAGACACTGCGAACTGACCAACGTCTTTGTGTGCTTGCGGCAAAAATAGCCACCAAGACATCAAATAGCTGACGGCGATCACCACCAGTAAGAGGGGGAGTATGCGACGAATGCGTCGCTCATAAAAATCACCAAGGCTGAACTTCTGGTTTTCTAAGTCGTTAATCACGATGGTGGTGATCAAATAGCCGCTGATCACAAAAAACACGTCGACGCCAATAAAGCCACCAGCGAATTGCTCAACTCCTGCATGAAACAAAATCACCAACGTGACAGCAATCGCCCTTAATCCGTCTACTTCTGCTCTGTAAGTCATATCGTGTTGCTCCAACATTCCGTTTAATGAAGTAGAGCAAAATATGAACCAGAAATAATGTTTATTTAAATCAGTGTCTTAAAGTAATTGTCAAAATGAAAATGCTAGGTGGGTTAACGAATTCCCAAATTGAATTTCAATATGGAAAACCCATAAAGAATGATCTTAAGAAGCGCTAAATCAAAGAACGTAAAGCGCGAGGCACTTAGACTTCATTGAAAATGATTACGCTAAAGAAACGATGACAGAGAATACGATTCAGGAAAAAATTGCCAGCTTTACTTGTATCGAAGAGGCTTTGGATTACTTCGACATCGAGTTTGATAGCCGATTTATAGAAAACAACCGAACCGAGTTGGTTAAGAGGTTTAACGGCTACTTAATCCTCACTAAACCGGATGATTGGTTTTCAGGTCGTCGTGCTTTAAAGAATGCTTACTGTAAAGTACAACGCCGTTTGCTCAGTAAAACGACGCGCTCTGCGTGCCGAGGTTGTACATCTTGTCAAAGACGTTAATTCTGGTGGCTTGCCTAAAAAGAACCCTGCATCTTGGCGTCACAGGGGGAAGAGCAAGGTTCTTTTGGGTTAGCTATTGGTTTGTCGCGAGCTGCGAATCAGCTTTACGTAGATGAATTAACCCGCGTGGTACGCAGGGTAGTCCACTAAGCCTTTTTCACCGCCGCCGAACAATGTGGCAGGGTCATGTTCTGCCAGTGGATAGCCATGCTTGATGCGGCTTGGTAAGTCGGGGTTTGCAACAAACGGACGGCCAAAGCCAATCATGTCAGCTAAACCACTTTCGATCGCGTGTTGCGCCTTTTCATCGTTATAACGACCGGCATAAATCAGTGTACCTTTATACGCCTCACGAACTGCGGTTTTAAAGTCGTGCGGAGTGTCTGGCGCGTCGTCCCAATCCACTTCAGCAATGTGAATGTAAACCACATTGAGTTTATCAAGCAGCGCTGCAGCGGCGGTGTAGGTTTCGACTGGCGTACTATCAACGGTGCCATTTAACGAAGTGAATGGTGCAAGACGAACACCAACACGCTCAGCGCCAATAGCTTGCGTCATCGCCTCTACCACTTCACCAAGAAAACGCAGACGGTTTTCAATTGAGCCACCGTATTCATCGGTGCGGTTATTCGCTTCAGAATCGATAAACTGGTTAACCAAGTAGCCATTCGCTGCATGAAGCTCGATACCATCGAATCCGGCTTCTATCGCGTTTAGTGCGGCTTGGCGGTACAATTCAATAACGTTCTTGATGTCTTGTTTGGTCATTTCACGTGGCTCAACCACGTCGACAAAGCCCGGTTCGTCTGTGCCGTTATCGACAAATACTTTCACGTTTTCTGCTTTTAGCGCAGAAGAAGAAATAGGTTGCTCGCCGCCAATGTTATCAGGGTGAGTCACACGACCAACGTGCCACAATTGCGCGAAGATAGTGCCGCCTTTCTCGTGCACTGCATCAGTTACTTTTTTCCAGCCAGCAATTTGCTCTGGGCTGTAAATGCCTGGTGTCCATGCATAGCCTTGACCCATTGGCGAAATTTGTGTGCCTTCAGCAACGATTAGGCCCGCTTCAGCACGTTGAGCATAGTAGGTCGCCATCATGTCGTTAGCGATATTACCTGGTTGAGAAGCACGAGAACGCGTCATCGGAGGCATAACGATACGGTTTTTTAATGAGAGAGAGCCAAGTTGAATGGGTTGAAATAATGCGTCTGTCATAGGAAACCTCGTTATTTTTGAGTTTGGATGAGTTCGATTTGGTAACCATCGGGATCTTTAATGAACGCGATGTGAGTTTCTCCGCCTTTCATTGGACCTGGCTCGCGAGTAACGTTGCCACCAAGCGCTTTAATTTTTTCGCAAGCGGCGTAAATATCTTCAGACCCCAGTGCCATGTGTCCGAATGCGTTACCCAAGTCGTAACTGTCGGTATCCCAGTTATAAGTTAGCTCGATGGTCGCGCCATCTGGTTGATCAGGGTTACCAACAAACACCAGTGAGTAACGGTATTCTTGGTTTTCAAAACGATCCAAAACACTCATTCCCAGAACTTTTGTATAAAATTCGATAGATTTGTCTAGGTCAGCTACACGGATCATCGTGTGGAGAAACTTCATAAGTCGCCTTTTCATAACGTTGCGTAATCACTATGCAAACCATATCGCCACTCTAAATAAACTGGAAATTATCGTTAATTATTAAAATGATTATTTAGTGTTATGAAAAGCGAGGTTGCTGGCCCTGCAACATGCAAACAAAGATTACTCGCCGTTTCTTTTTAATTGTTGGCATATGCTAATTACTCTTTTGAGAAACCGAGTAACTATCATGTCTACAAACAGCTATTGTCATTACACTCACGAATCTCATCATCAATGTGCGGTTTGTTCTTCAATTAATGTGAATCCGAACTCTTTGGCCGTGAACTACCAATACCTAGCCGATGGTTCTGTTGTCGGAGAGTTTCACGTTTTACCGCGTCATCAAGGTTACACAGACCTGTTGCATGGTGGTATTGCCAGTTCGCTTCTCGATGGTGCAATGACGCATTGTTTGTTATCTAGAGACATTCAAGCCCTTACGGCGCAGTTGGATGTGCGCTACCATGCACCTATTCAGTTAGATGATCGAGTCACGATTACTGCACACTGTGAAGGTGAACGACGCGGTATATATCAACTGGTGGCTCAATTGCGGGTCGAAAGCGAAGTTAGAGTGACGGCTAAAGGGAAGTTTATTCGTCCTAAAAAGGCATAAATAAAAACGTGTTCTACGGAGAGGCAATGAAGAAATTTGATGAGCTGTATGCAATTGCGACGAGAAAATCTCAATATGACCAAACCAACACTTGGTTTAAAGGCGTAGAGACTTATCTGGAGGCCATTGGCAAAGAAGTTGATGAAGTCCGCGAAGAGATTCGTGAGGATCGCCTTTGTCATTTGGAAGACGAGTTAGGCGATGTGTTGTGGAACTATCTTAACGTATTAAAAGCGCTGGAAAGAGAAAAGGGCATAGATCCTGAGAAAGTACTCGAAAGAGCCTGCAACAAATACGATCAGCGTGTATCTGCGATTGAGTCGGGACGCAGTTGGGATGAGATAAAACAGCAGCAGAAACAAGCCTTGAACGCAGAGCATGAAGCCGCGCAGTTAGAAGATGTAAAGAGCCAATAACTGCGCTTGGTATTGAAAGGGTTGGTTAATAGGGAATACCTAGTCAGCCCTTGGAACTGTTGACCAACAGTAGGTCACAAGGTGGTTGATCAAGTAACGTGTCTACAGTGCTGCCAGACCAAAATTGAGATGACATGCTTCGTTTACATGCCCCCATAATCAAAATCGCTGCTTGTGATTGCTTAACTGCTTTTGGTAACGCCGTTTCAGGGTTTCCTTCCGGTAATAGTAATGGAACTCGCGTTAACTTTTGCGCACTAATAAAATCTGTAATGCCTGCTTTTTGATTGCTTAATATCTCTGCACGATAGCGAGAGAGGTATGGTGCGACGTATCGGCAGTAAACGAGCGTCATTTTCCCGCTTAAGGTTTGTTCTAATTTTGAGCCTCGCGAGACGATGGCTTTATCTACTATCGACTTTTCATCCCCTCGATGAAGTGGGTCGATTGCACAAAGCATGTTGGCGTGAGAAGGCCATGACCGCTCACTCAGTAGCAACAAGTCGCAATCTTGTTGTGCTAGTTCTGTGAGCATCGTTTGAATCTCGTGTTTGTTAAAGTGTCCCACGAGCAGTAAGTCAGTGTGGTCAACAAGTCGTTTCGCAACTTGCTCAACCCAATGGCTCCCTTTGAAATGCTCGTAAGAGAGCGTTGGTGTTTCAAGCTCTTCTTCTTCACAAAGTTCGACAATTAATGCGTTGAACTTTAAGGTCCAAGCTTCAAACTCAGCTTGTCTTTTTTCTATATGGTCAGAGTTGAAACTGAGAAAATGAGCGAATGCGTGATCTTCACTTCGGCGATGGTCTTCCACTAAAACCACAATAGGCTGAGCCAACGCTGTCGAAAATTGAATCACTTTACGAAGCACCTTACGACTTGGTAAGGCGGCCTGCTGAGTCAGAAAAAATACAGGTGCCATTGATTACTCCATTATCAAACAAGGCGAATGAGCCTGACACACATTCAAGTCTATACCATGAACTGATGCAGAGGCGTTTTGTTTCTGCGAGCGAAATATAAATTCCGCAATTAAGTCAACTATCGCCTAGAATTTTAACATCAAGAATTCATGCCTTCGGATAGCACATATCGTCAATGCGGCGAATGTGGTAGTGAAAGCTATAGGTAAAAGTAATGATAGATTCCAACCAATTGCAAATTAACCGCAAAGTGCCACATTTGCTTGCTGAGATCATTAAAGCGATAGAATCGACCGAAGACTTGAGCTTTTTGAAAGACTATCAAGAAGCACAGATTGCGAACATTTTGGAATCGGTCAACATTGCTTACCGTAAGCGTGTCATAGAAGCAGTGCCGCCTGAGAAGTATTGGACGGTACTAAATTTGCTCCGATACGACACCGCCAAGCACATTCATCAATCACTCAATAAAGACTTACAACATGAACGCTTGGCGTACATAACGGATTCTGAACTGATCATCTTTGCGGACTTTCTACCGACCGAATTTGTAGATGAATACCTTATTGATCAAAGTGAAGAGTCTGTCGCGCATATCCAACAAGCATTGTCGTATGAAGACAACAAAGTTGGACGTTATGCCGAGCCTCACTTTCTGGTCGCAAACCCTAAAAACAGCGTAGGAGGCATCAAAACCGAGCTGCTAAAACGTGGGCAAAGTCCAGTGCGGTTGATTATTGTGCGTGATGCAAGTGGTGTGATTGGTACGATAGAGCCGCAAACCCTGTTGCTGCACGAAAATCATATCAAACTTACCGACTTGACCGTAGTTACGCCAATTCTAGAAGATATTCAAACGATTCAAAGCGTCAGCAAACAAGTCTCGATTGATGGTGGAGCACATTGGTTTCCTATCATGGCTGGTGGCAAAATTATGGGCGTCTTGTCGATGGCGACCATCGCGATTACGTTGCGCGAACTCAGCCTACAAGCTGTAGTGGCAGAAAACGTACGAAGCGAAGAAGATTTGTTCACACCATTAAGCGTGGCGACAAGGCTAAGAGCACTTTGGTTGGTGATTAACTTGCTGACCGCTTTCGTAGCCTCCGCCATCATTGGGCTTTTTGATAATGTGGTCGAGCAAGTCGTTGCGCTTGCGATCTTAATGCCTGTCGTGGCGAGCATGGGCGGTATCGCGGGTAGCCAAACCTTAGCGGTGGCCATTCGAGGTATCGCACTAAACCACTTGCACCAAAGTAACTTGAAGCTATTGGTGAATAAGGAATTAAAAATCGCCACCATTAATGGTTTAATTATGGGATTGGTGATCGCGGGTGTCGTTTACATGGTGTTTGACTCTTTGCCATTGGCGCTTATTATTTGCTGTGCCATTTTCCTCAATAGTTTGGCGGCCGCGGCATCGGGTACGTTGATACCATTCACGTTGAAAAAGTTTAACATTGACCCCGCCGTGGCTGGCTCGGTAGTATTGACAACCGTTACCGATGTCGTTGGTTTCTTTGCGTTCTTAGGCTTAGGTGCCATTTTCTTGATATAGAAAGCTAATTGACGCGCTAACCCGCTGATCCAATCTCTCCATTTCCCAACCCAATATTTTGGGCAAGTTTGCTTCGCTCAAAATTCCTCCGTTTTTCATAAACGCTGAACACGCCGTTTAAGCTTTCATTTCATCAATATTTTTCACTGCTCATTTCTATCCCAAAACTTTCCATTGCCGATCTCGCTTAACGCTGGTGTGCCAAATGCCATGCCAATTTCAAACGCCAAATGATGCCAATTTTCTTGGCTGTACACGCATTACTTCGCTCAAACAAAAAAATAAGGAAAAGATTTTGAACAAACTCATCGTATTCACTGGTGGTCCCGGTGCAGGAAAAACCTCGGTTATCGAACAACTAAAAATACAAGGCTTTATCTGCGCGCCAGAAACAGGTCGTCACGTGATACAAACGCAGGTTGCCAATCACGGTTCAGCATTACCTTGGAATGATAAACAAGCCTTTCGAGACGAAATGACAAAAGAAGAAGTGGGCAATTACCGAGCTTTCAATGTGCACCAAGCAGAGGTGTTTTTTGATCGCAGTATTGTGGATGTATATGGCTACAGCAAGTTGGAACAACTGCCAATTTCGCATGAGCTCATCACGCATTGCCAGACGCTTCGTTATCATCCTCAAGTATTCATTTTTCCACCATGGGCATCGATATTCAGCAACGATGAAGAGCGAAAGCAAGATTTTTCTGAAGCGGTCGCCACATATCAACAGATGGTCGATGCATACCACAAGTTTGGTTATCAATTGATCGAAGTGCCCAAAATGTCAGTCGAAGACAGAGTGGCGTTTATTCTCGACTCAGTCATCGAATAAGGCAGACAGATGAATAATGCAAACAAATGCGTAAGGCGATTGTGACCACGACGACAATATGTGTAAAGGGAGTTATTTATACTGGATAAAATTCAATAACTTAATTGAGTATTATGTCTTTTAAATATCTTACTTTATTGCTCGCAACGACGAGCATGAACAGCTTTGCTGATGTGGACCTGCCTTCGGGGGATGATTGGTTAAACCATGTGACAAATGGCCTAGCTCCATATTGGATGATGGAAAGTGCGCATGGGCAACCTGTGGGGAATTTTCCGACATTTCGTTGTGATAACGGTGTCATTCTCGACCCACAAAAGCCGTGTGAAGAATTAAACAAAAGGTGGATTAGCCCGCACTTCGATCGCGAATACACACGCATGAAATCGCGTCAAACTTACGCTTATGGCGTGCTTTTTCATCTTACGGGTGACAAACAAGCATTAGAGCTGGCAAAGAAAGGGGCTTATTACCTGATTGATCATCTACAAGATGAGAAAAACGGCGGTTTCGTGAGCTTTACGCGTAGTGGAAAACCGGGGATGGAGTGGCAACAGCGAACTTCTCAAGACCAAGCTTACGCCTTGGTGGGCTTGGCGATGTACTACTACTTGACGCAAGATCCAAAGGTTGAACAAGCACTTATCGACCAGCAAGCGTTTATATTTAAACAATACCGACGAAGCGATGATCGCGGTTTGGCGTGGGTTTTGAAAGATGGTGATGGAGAAAGTGAGAAGCAGCAAGAGTTAGTCGCTCAACTTGACCAAATTAATGGCTACTTGTTGTTAACGGCGCCACTTTTACCAGAGCCAGCGCAAGCCAAGTGGAAGCAAGATCTACAATGGCTGACGCAAGTGATGCTGGATAACTACCACTCCGACAAAGAGCAGCGCTTTTATGGCGCGATACACCACAAAGCGGTAATGATGCCAGATGCGAAACACAATGATTTTGGACACACCATCAAAGCGTATTGGATGACGTATCTCAATGGTCAGTTGTTGGAGAATTCCAATTGGACAGAGTTTGGTTTCAAAGGAATGAAACACACGCTTAAGCAAGCGCAATACCAGCAAAACTTTGAGCAAGTCAAAGCGCTTTTCTCACCAGAATGGCAGAGTAAATGGACGCAAGAGAGCATTCCTGCTTGGCAATCAAGACCATACAAGCACTATAGCTCGTCTTGGGAGTGGGCAGAGCTCGATCAAGCGGCAATGACAGTTTCTCTTGTCGATGGTTCGATGAAAGAAACGCTTCAATACACGTTACCCACTTTTATGGACGTATGGGTGGATCATCAATATGGAGGAGTCGGTCTGAGTCCTAAATCAACCAAAGCGTTCCATTGGGGAAATGGTTACCACCAGTTTGAACATGCGTTGGTCGGGTATTTGTACGCGCAACAAATGGCAAAACAGCCTGCCAAGCTTTACTACGCACGACCATCAGAGAGCAAAATGCCACTTAATCCGTATTACTTTAGCGCAGACGTAAAATCGTTGTCGTCACAAAGTGATGGAGTCACCATCGCGACATTCACCAATATTCGACCTTAGGTTGGTCGATGGTGATGTGTTGGTTAAAGTCCGCGTAAAAGCCAAATTGTAGCAGTAATATCAATAAAGGCTAACCAACTGGTTAGCCTTTATTTTTAATAATCTTACATATAATGGTGACAACACATATAGTTAACGAATGTTTATTTGCAATGACCGCTGAGTGTTTCTAACGAATATCTAACTATAAATTAACTTTCATTGATTAGGGTATATCTCACAACTAGGACAACTTAGAGCTTGGAACTTTATGCAATCCTGTTCATAATGATGGTTTTGAGAGAATCATTATGTACATTTCTATACTAACGCACGAGAGAGATACGCCGTTATCAATAAACTACATTAATTACATGTATCCAGCTGACAAACTATTTAGCTCTTGTGTCGAACTAAGAAGCAAATTAGATAATGAGAAAATTCCCGTTAATACCATAAAAGATACTTCTCTTGCGGGACCATTACGTAAGCTTCCAAATGATATTACAGGTGAGAAAAGGTTACAAAAGCTTAAGGAACAGATAGATCGCAACATGGCGGTTAAGTCTGGTATGTTAACCGATCGAATGCACTGGAAAAACAAAGCTGTTATTCCTTCACGTAAATTTTCGTCTCTAGCTCCAATACAGTCGTCAACTCTAGCTTCTACTGCAATGAAAGCAAATAGTGGAAGGGCCATGGCCTTAGGGATGGTATTACAGAAAGGCAGAGCTATGCTTCTCTTTGATATTATCCGACAAAACGTTAGAGTACTAGCTAATCGAGTACACAATGCAAATCTAGAATCATCTGGCTGCATTTTGATTGTTAATGTGAAGTATTTGAAAGTCGAAAGGGAATATGGGAAAGCTCCTCAACTATCTAGAGTTTCATTAGCAAGTATAATTTCTCAAGAAGACAAGTATAACTTTGATTCGAGTGTTTATGTTCGTGGTCAAATTGCCAATATGTGTGAAGCTAGTGCTAAAGCTCCTATCAATACAAAGTTTCAAATTGTAAGCGGTCAGTATGACGATTCATACTCGACAGCAGTCTTGTTTATCAAATGCACATGGGAATAACATGAGAATTGTTAACGTTTTATTAGTAGTGCTCCTTGTTACGGCATGTAACGATACTACGTCAAAGTTTGAGGCAACTAAAACGACAGAAAGCCTCCTAACTCAGGCCCGAGAAGCTCCAGAGCAGTTGTACAGCAAAGCAAATAAATTTTATGAACAAGGTGATGTGCAAGGAGCAAAGTCTTTATTGATCAAAGCTATCGAAGTGGATGATGTTCATAGTAAAGAGCTTTTAGGGGTAATCCTTCTGAAAGAGCCAAAAGTCATGGATGTTAAGCGGGGCTTTTCTTTAATCTCAGAGGCTGCTGATGATGGGTTGGCTAGTGCACAATTTTATTTAGGATCATGTTTGTATGATGATGGCTGTGGTTTACCTGAAAATAAGGTGCTTTCAGCCTATTACCTGACGCAAGCGTTAAATAATGGTGAAGGTGGTGCACAAATGCTACTTGGATTTCTAGATGAAGAAATAGGTGACACTGCGATTGATCAAAAAACATATGCGGTAGAGCTGAATCGCTATATAGAACAACTCAATTAATATTGCGGCTTAATGTTTTATAGGGTTTTAATCGAACCTCAAACAGAGAGTGCTGGACTTCTACAAAGCAGTAGAAGCCACAGCGAAGCTGCAACAATAATCGAGTGTGTAATAGAAAATAAAAAGCCGTCAGAACCACTGGTTTTGATGGCTTTTTATTCTATGACAGGTAGAGACTTCAATTTTCAGCGCGATAGGTCCATGAAAACTTAAGTGAGATTCCAATCACGTCGCATAATCTCACTAGTGTCATTGGAAATAAATGAATTGTTTCTGATACATAGAACGTATTAACATGGTTGCATTGGGCCCATATGAATAAACTTATTGAATATACAATTTGAGAGAGAGGGTTTAGTTTTAAAAAATAACAGTTAGTTGGAATCTAGGTTAAATGAAAATAAAACTATTTAAAAAGCTACAAGTTGTATTTCTTGTGGTGTTGTTTCTCTAGGTTGTCCAAGCGGAAGCATGATCTAAAACGCTTATTTTATTCAAATAAATGGAAAGAAATGAAAGTGGAATTAAAAAGTAACTATTCAGAATCAGAAATGAACCAGCCACCATCGGTACTTCTTGTTACGTCTCTGTTGTGTTTGGCGTCCGTTTGTTGGGCTGCATTGCTGTTGGCCATTGAATATATTGTTGGGATAGAAATGAGTGGTACAGGCTTTCTTAGCACGTTAATCCCAGCCATGAGTGTTGGTTATTACTTCGGCTACAAGACTGGAGATGTAATGCCATCAAAAACAAGATGGTATGCTGTTTTACTGTGGACTTTAGCAAGTTTGGTAGTGTTCTCTCTTATCTTAATGTCGTTAGATATTTCTCCGTTTTATTTATTATCTGAGCTCGGTGGGGTAAGTATTTTTATTGCTATCATAATGCTAATAACGATTGGCATCGCCTACTTAATTTTAAAAAGTGGTGAGAAAATGGCGATTAGAGTATTACTCAAAGCCAAGGAAAGTCAGTAGATAAAATACAACAAACGATTCAATTAGGATCATGACAAGACGCCAGCCATAATGTGCTGGCGTTTTAGTTTCCTGTTTGTAGGATTTTTTGTTTAAAAGGCAAACCCATTTATTGTGTTGTCGTTTGAGTTAATGGTTTATGCCTTGTGCGCAAGATAGCTTAGCAGGTTTATGTATCGAGAAACGTGTGTATAATTCTCCACGAATTACGATTTATAGATATGAAAGGTAAGTATGGCAGTCCTCGAAATTCTCTCCATTCCAGACCCAAGGCTTAAAGTAAAAGCAGAAAAAGTCACTGATGTATCGACAGTACAAACGCTGATAGACGATATGCTAGAAACACTTTACGCAACGGGCAATGGTATCGGTTTAGCTTCAACCCAAGTAGGCAGAAAAGAGGCGGTTGTTGTCATCGATATCTCTGACGAACGCAATGATCCTTTAATCTTAGTCAATCCAGAAGTGGTGAGCGGAGAAAACAAAGCACTTGGTCAAGAAGGGTGCCTATCTGTTCCTGAGTACTACGCAGATGTAGAGCGTTACACGTCAGTTGTTGTTTCTGCACTAGACCGTGATGGCAACCCGATTACAATTGAGAGCGGTGAGTTCTTGGCGATTGTGATGCAGCACGAAATTGACCACCTATCGGGTAACTTGTTTATTGATTACCTTTCACCGCTGAAGCAAAAAATGGCGATGAAAAAAGTGAAGAAGTACGTAAAATCGCAAGCTAAGTAATATGAAAGGAAGTAACTCACAACCGCGAGTTACTTCCTTGTAAATCAAGAATAGGACGGTAGGGAGAGCGGTTTATCTCTGCTTTTGGGGGACATAACGCTTTACGACCTTCATAAGCTTCTGAAATGAAGAACAGTCCATATGTGACTCATGAGGGCAGGTGGCAACATGGTTTAGGCTGTCTCGCACCGCTTTCAAACGTTTTATTTGCTCATCAATCTCAAGTGCCTTTTTCGTTAGTAAGTCACGATCGATATATGGCTTTGAAACTTCTGATTGATTCAACATTTCTGCCATTTCGTTAAGCGATATTCCAGCGATACGCCCCAAACTAATTAAATTGAGTGTATTGAGTACCTCTGGTGAATATTGGCGTCTCAATCCATTCCTTCCTATCGAGCGAATTAACCCCAGCTGTTCGTAGTACCTGAGCGTTGAAGTCGGCAATCCTGATTTTCTAACCACTTCTGCAATATCCATATTATTCCCCATTGACTTCAAGTTGGCTTTAAGTTGTAGCATTCAACTAAGACCTTAACAAATCAAAAACTTGAGGAGAGAAAAATGCTGCTTTTAATGGGATTGCAAGCGGTGCTAATAGGGATTGGTGCCACTTTGATAATGGATTTATGGGCATGGTTACAAAGGAGAGTGTTTGGTATTCCTTCATTAAACTATGCGTTGGTTGCGCGCTGGGTTTTGTACATGCCCCAAGGAAAGCTTATGCATGCGCCAATTATGGCGTCAGAGGCGATGCCGGGAGAAAAGTCACTTGGCTGGTTTTTGCATTATGCCATCGGCGTTACTTTCGCTTTGGCTCACGTTACTGTTTTTGGTCATCATTGGTTGGTAGAGCCCAGTCTAATGCCCAGCTTAATTACAGGCGTGGTAACGTTGATCTTCCCATTTTTGGTCATTCAACCTTGTCTAGGATTTGGTTTTGCTGCGAGTAAAACCCCAACACCTTGGAAAGCCCGTTTTCTTAGCACATTGGCGCATTTGGGTTATGGTTTGGGTTTATTCATAGCCGGGTTTGCAATCAAAGTTACGAGCCAGTATTTTGCATAGATAACATGAGCATCATGCAAACGAGTGGTTTTTATCTATGATGCTCAACTCTTGGTTGTTTTTTGCGCTTTGATCATAGTTGACCGATATGTTCGAAGTCTGTTGCATTTATCCAAGACGTAAAGTCGGCGGACATTTAACATTGCCTTAACGTCAGAATGGCAAGCGGTTTACCAAGAAAAACTAAAATTATCTGGTTTGACATAAAGAATATTAAGGGTTTCAGATGGCTTCAAAAGTGGCAGGGATATCAATACTGAGTTTATTGGCAGCGCCAGTTGCGATGGGAGAAACAGCCAGTGCTTATGATTTATGTTTGCTAGACAAAATAAAGCAAAGCAAAGGTGAAGAAACCATAAAGAGCATTCGCGCGCAGTGTGAGCTTGACACAGTAACCAGCACAGTGCCCGCAGATCCAGAAATTGAAGAGCCTGAAGAACTTCAGGAAAGTTTGGTCGACAAGCGTTTGGAATCAGAACGAGAAAACGCGTTCGAACCGTTTAGTCTGGTCGCGCATCGCGTTAACTATATTCTTCCGTTTACGTACAGTGATCGAGTAAATAAACGCGCGTATGCTGACACCAAATACGGCGATGAACTGCGTAAGGAAGAGGCGGAGTTCCAAATCAGTTTTAAAGTACCAATGAACTATGATGACTTGTTATTTGATGGCGATGGTCTGTTTTTTGGAATGACTCTTAAATCATTTTGGCAGGTATACACGGGTGCAGCATCTCGTCCATTCCGTGAAACCAATTATCGTCCAGAGCTTTTTTACTACACCCCAACAGACTGGAAACCACTTGATGGTTCGACTTGGTTAGGTTTTGGTATTGAACATGAGTCTAACGGTCAGAGACAGGAGCTATCGCGCAGTTGGAACCGTGTCTATGCCAACGTAACCTTTGCAAAAGACAATTTTGCGGTTTCTATCCAGCCTTGGTGGCGTATACCTGAAGATGAAAAGACATCGCCTAATGATCCCAAAGGTGATGATAACCCGGATATCGAAGACTATATGGGACACTTTGAGCTATCGAGTGCTTACAAGTGGAATGGTTACGAGTTTACCTTTTTAGGTCGCCAGAACTTTCAAACACATAAGGGTTTTGCAGAACTGGGTGTGTCATTTCCGATTTGGGGCAAAGTTCAGGGGTACGCACAATACTCAGCGGGTTATGGTAAGAGCTTGATCGACTATGATCATAATCAGCAGCGGATTGGTGTTGGTATTGCAATCAACGGTGTTTTGTAGTTTTTCGTAGATGGATAGAAATTAACACTGGCAATTGAAATTTCAATATTTAGAATGCGAGGCTGAAATTGATTTCTAACCTAGAGTGATTTTATGCTTCGTGATTACACCTTCGATTGTCTTGTAACTATGCCTCGCCATGAGCTGGAAGAGTTTAGTGCTCGTATGATCAGTAAAATGGTGCCAGAAGACGTGATGAATGAGCTGTTCACTTTTGATCAAGAAGAAGTGGATAGTGAAGACCGCATGTTGTCTGCACGTCTTGATGCAATGCTACGCATGACAGCAATCGCACTGAGTGAAATTCAACAAGCGTTTGATGACTCAGACAACGCAAAGCAAAATAGCGAGCGAATGACGCGATTGGTGCTTTGGCATTTCTACGCGATCTCATTCCGTTTGGAAGAGGCCATCACGCTAGAAACACACTGTGCTCTAGTGGAAAAACTAATCGAAAATGCACCTTCGGATGTTTTTGCGTGGGTAAAAACATTGACGGAGCTGCTGCACACTTACGCTGAAATCAACGCGAAAGAGAATCCTCAAGACTAAACACCTGTCGTTTATCGTTCAGTAAATTTGAAACAAGGCGAGCCATTTGGTTCGCCTTGTTTTTTCGCGTCAGATAAACCTTCGGGTTTGAAATAACAAACAAGCCTAGACTCAGATTTGTTCGTTCACTAGCGAACGGCGTGATTCCTTCTTACACTAAATCAAGGTGTTTGTTGCTAAACAAGCAAATGCATGACTAAGTCGTGTATTGTTTTCCACTTAAATGCGGATAATTTATGTCGAAGAACCTTCTGGTTTTTAAATTGGAACCGACTATTGAGCGTGTACGCTTTCCAGCTGAGCTTCATCTATCTAAAGGAAGTGAACGATGGATCCGTTAACGCAAGGTTTATTGGGTGCAGCTTTGCCACTGGCGGTGAGCAACAAGCGAAACCTTGCAGTTGTTGGCGTGTTGGGCGTGGTCTCTGGGATGGCTCCGGATTTAGATGTGCTAATCCGTTCTTCAACTGATCCTTTGCTGTATTTGGAATACCATCGCCAATTTACTCACTCGCTCTTGTTTATCCCGTTTGGTAGTTTCATTTGTGCTTTGTTGTTGTATCCATTGTTCGCAAAAAAGCGAGGACTAAGCTTCCGGCAGAGTTGGTTTTACTGCGCGCTTGGTTATAGTACCCATGCGTTATTAGACGCATGCACCAGTTATGGAACACAGCTTCTATGGCCGATAAGCAACACGCGTTATGCTTGGAACACTATTTCGGTAATCGACCCCGCGTTCACACTCCCTATTTTAATATTGCTTTTGTTTGTTGCACTGAAGCGAAGCCCAAACTATGCCCGCATTGCATTTTTATGGTGCCTGGCTTACCTAAGTCTTGGAACGATACAACGAGATAGAGCAGAAGTAGCTGGTTGGGAAATCGTCAAAGAGCGACAACACAACGCTATACAATTAAAAGCCAAACCAAGTTTCAGCAATCTTTTGGTTTGGAAACTAATTTATGAAACGGAAGAGAGCTACTATGTAGATGCCGTAAGGGTGGGGCGTTCAATAAAAATTTACCCTGGCGAATCAACTCCAAAGTTAAATATAAAAGAGCAATTTCCGTGGCTAAACCCGCAATCGCAACAAGCAAGAGACATCGAACGTTTCCGTTGGTTTTCAAACGGTTTTGTAGCGACGGATCCGAATAATGAAATGCGAATTGTTGATATGCGTTATTCCATCGTACCAAACCAAATTAATGCGTTATGGGGCATCAATCTATCCCCAAAAGCCAGCGCAGACGCGCACGTTGAATACACTGCTCATCGAGGAAGTACTGCAGAAGATCGCCAAGTTTTTTTCAACATGCTTACGGATTTTGAGTGATGGTTTTACTTTGGATGTCGATGCGGTTTCGTAATAACTATTACGCAGACTGAAAGTCCTTTACTAGGGTCGGCTTGCTAGCGAAGAAAATCTTGCCAAACAGGGACTTGTACTTCCAGCCAAGAGACAAAAGCCGTTTAGCTAAGTTCTTGTTTTCAATGATTGCAACCTCAACACCTTGGTAGTGGTAAGGATTGCTTTTGATGTAGTCGATAAATGCAGTAAGCACGCCTTGCCCGCGAACGGAGGGTGCAAAGTTGACTGCTACAATAGAAAAGCGTTGGCTACCTGCTGGGCAACGGACTAAACAGTGCCCAAGAGGATGAGTAATAGTCTCAGAAAATTCAGGAAAAGGGCGAGACTCAAGCTCTTGAGAAAGCGCATCGTATCGCTGACATAGATAAGAAAATAGTTGATTCGCTTCGCTGTTCATATCGGTGCCGCTTTTGTGTTGCTTGGTTTAAAGGCATTGATGTCTCGAATATTGTAACCATAGATAGCAACACAAAACGCGGTAAACTTTTTCAGTAATGATTTCCTATTTTTGAAACCTGAATTGTTACAAGTGAAGCTGATTGGGTTTTATATGGTAGTTGTGAACGAGTGTTTCTAGTTGAAGGGAGAATACGCTGGTTACTGGAATTCCTTTGTTAAAAGGCGAGCTGCTTGGTTTAATGCCGCTCGTTTAACTGCGAGTGGCATCTTTTGTATTTCGTCACCTTGTACAGCGACGATGGGACATGATGTGGGATCTTCTATCCTAGCTCTTCATGGTCTAAATATCTCATTAACCACTCAGAGCGCAGCTATTAGATTCCTAGTCTCGCCAAGGCTCGCTGAACTGACACAAAAACATCGTTAAACTCCTGTTATTAAATTATTTGGGCCGCCTTTGCTTATTTTTGAGCGCTTAACTAGGCGTTACTCCAAGTGCTTAAATTGCAATGCCACAAGTCGCTGATACAACTCACAGCTTTGCATTAATGATTGGTGGTTACCAACATCGACTAATTCGCCATTGTCGAGCACCGCAATTTTATCCGCATGTTGGATAGTCGAAAGACGATGAGCAATGATCAGCGTTGTGCGTCCTTTCATTAGAGCTTCAAGTGCTTGTTGAACGTGATGTTCACTTTCACTATCAAGGGCGCTGGTAGCTTCGTCTAGCAGTAAGATTTTTGGATCTTTTAGAATCGCGCGAGCAATCGCAATGCGCTGCTTTTGTCCGCCCGATAGCCTAACGCCGCGCTCGCCTAAAAAGCTGTGATAGCCTTCGGGAAGCTTCTCAATAAACTCATGGGCATGGGCTTTTTTCGCGGCTTCGATAACTTGTTCATCCGTCGCTTCAGGATTACCGTAGCGAATATTATGAAAAACATCATGGCTAAACAGCGCTGGTTGTTGTGGTACGAGCGCCATTTGGCGTCGAAGCTCGTTTGGGTCGAACTGTCGAATATCTTCACCACCAAACAACACTTGCCCTTGCTGTGGGTCATAAAATCGTTGCAGCAGTTCGAATAGTGTTGTTTTACCTGCACCAGAAGGGCCGACTAACGCCAGTACTTTTCCTTGTTCAGCGGTTAGATTTAATTCTTTGATTGCTGGTTGATTTGGGCGAGAAGGGTAGTTGAAACTCACCGAATTAAAGTTAACCTCAGCAGGCATGTCGGAACGGACAGGCAAATAGTTGTTCGGCGCTTTAATATCGCTGTCTACTTGAAGGATCTCAATCAGCCGTTCGGTAGCACCTGCGGCTCTTTGCAATTCACCCATGACTTCGGAAATGGTTGCAGTCGATGAGGCAACCATAATGGCATAAAACACAAATGCGGCTAGGTCACCCGCAGACATTTTTCCGTGAATCACATCGCTGCCGCCTACCCAAAGCATGCCTGCAATCGCGCTGAACACAATCACAATAACGCCTGATATCAGGATCGCACGCTGTTTTACTCTCTGTCTACCTACTTCATAAGCTTTTTCCACCTCGACAGCGAAAGCCGCTCGTTCATGCGACTCTGAGCTAAAACTTTGCACGGTTTTAATATGTTCTATCGCTTCTCCAGCGTAGCTGCCAACATCGGCCATTGAGTCCTGACTTTGGCGAGAGAGAGCACGCACGCGTCGTCCATAAAACAAAATCGGAACCAGAACCAAAGGCACAGAAGCAAGCACAATCAGCGTGAGCTTAACGTTGGTAGCGAATAACATAATGATGGCACCAAAACACATCAAAGCGCTACGCATCGCCATCGAGAACGATGAACCAATAATGCTTTGCAGCAATGTGGTATCGGTAGTCAGGCGCGACATTATGTCGCCGCTACTGTTGGTCTCAAAATAGCTCGGATGCAGCGTAATCACATGGTTAAACACCGCAAGGCGAATATCCGCACTAACGCGCTCACCTACGGAAGAGACAAGGTAAAAGCGAAAGAAAGTCCCAATGGCAATACACAATGTGACACCGACAATAAACTGAATCGCATTGGTGAGCTCTTGCAATGATTGCTGAGCAAAGCCTTGGTCGATAAGAATGCGCACTCCATAGCCAACGGATAACGTCAAACTTGCTGTCGCGACAAGGGCAACCAAGGCTGCCGCAACCCGCCATTTATAAGGTGCAATAAAGGTGCTGAGTTTAAGAAGAATGCTGAGATTTTTGTTATTTTTTCTGCTCATGAGTGACTCACAAAGCGTTTTAGGTACCTGGCATAGTAAGCCAGTTTGGTTGGTGAGACCAGCGAACTACCGCTTTCGGATCAGGAAATTAACTGGGATAACCAATATCGCATGTATATCGAAAATCACTTAAACGTCGAAGAGACTAGAATCAGCTTTTAGTTCGGAGGGGGTTACGCACGGCTTTTGGCGAGTAGCAGGTCGACTTTTCCTTTGGCTGTTTTACTGACCGTTTGCATCAACTGAAAACTTGGTTTTTCGACGCCTGAGTTTTCTATCCCTTCGACCATTAAGAGCCAAAGCTTGGCTGTCATTTGCGCATCGGCTAGTGCACGGTGGAAAACACCGTCGTTGTCGATATTTTTATAGCGAACAAGTTCACCTAGCTTATGTGATGGGGCTTCTTGAATGAGCCGTCTTGCCACTAGTAAGGAGCAAGCAAACTCACCCGAATAACCACAGTTGATTCGTTCAAGCTCCGCATCTAAAAATCGTTTATCGAAGGACGCGTTGTGAGCGATAAGGTTTTCGCCTGCAATGAACTCACTAAATGACGCCATTACCTCTTCGCAGCTTGGTGCCGATCGCAACATATTGTTGGTAATGCCGGTGTAGTTCTCAATGAAAGAACTCACTCTGAAACCGGGATTCATGAGTTGCTGAAAACTATCGACAACCTCGCCATTGACTAACTTTACTGCACCAATTTCTATTGCGCGATCACCTAAAGTAGGAGAGAGACCTGTGGTTTCAAAGTCGAGTACGACCACAGAGTTTGCTTGAGGCATAAAATTTTCCAGCTGAGTAATATTGTGCAAGAGTATTATCGAAAGCGACAGAAAAAGAAAGGCGAACACAATGGTGAATATCTGTCTATCTTTACTCCACAAAGTCAGTGTTCGTCGTCCACTGTTTATGGACAGGTACGTTCTGGCTTACCCATCGCGGCTTGTGCGGTAGCCTTATATTTCAAATGTTTTTCGGCTTTTCGATTCATTTCAATTAAGCATTAACTTTCGATACAACATACTGATTATAAATTGATTTTATAAATCAACTTCGGCATCATTCACGGCTTGATTTTGAGTATGAATATCATCACGGCAAAAAATTAGAACAACTTATAATGAGAGGCTAGGGAACGATGGAACCAATGAAGAATCATTATTTAGAGATACCTGAAGAAAGAAAATTGCGTATTTTTCGTGAAGAAGATGAAGATTTCTACAGCTTCTGGGAAAGAATGCTTGATGAAAAACAATCTTTTTATAAGCAACCTCTTAAAAGAATGAAAGGCGATGCTTGGGATTCGCTTCAGGCATTTTTTACTGCTTCAAAATATGGACAACATCAGG
The DNA here is from genome assembly GCF_033344235.1 of Vibrio sp. Vb1554. Classification (NCBI taxonomy): domain Bacteria; kingdom Pseudomonadati; phylum Pseudomonadota; class Gammaproteobacteria; order Vibrionales; family Vibrionaceae; genus Vibrio; species Vibrio sp. Vb1554. The sequence goes on from NZ_JAWPOJ010000004.1 coordinate 103,049, forward strand.
CCTCGCCAGCTTATATAAAAAGGGCGCTTGAGTTACTGAATAACGTCTACTTGCTGGCCAATCATTCAGACCAAGTGGTTGAATTCTCCGTTGGGCACCGACATTTTTCGGAAGTAGGTAACCGTTCTGTTGCAGGGGGAACGATGGATGCTTGGTTGGATGAAATCTGTTTAACGATGGCCGCGAGAGATTGGCGCTGCGTAGAGCTGATGACCATCATGGATGAGTCGTTAGTGCGTTTAAAAGATCCATTCGATGTTGCGCTAGTCGAGTTCGTTAACGGTGTATTTAGCAATTCATCAGCGTTACCTGAGTTATTGCAAACTGTGATGGAGAAATCTTCTCCGCAATACTTAGAATCAACCAGAGTGCCATATGTACACTCTTTGTTTATTCCATTTGTGAATGTGTTTGTTGCCATTATCGATGGCGATGAGGCACATTATCAAGAGGCACTGAGGGATGCGTTAGAGGCGCATTACCAGTTCTACATAAATGAAGATGTTCGCTATTCGCCAAAAGGAAATGTTTCTCTGAAACTGACTGGTCTTGCTGCATTAGCATACGATAAGTATGGCTGGACGATTCCAGAAGCCGCATATTTACCTAAATGGCTTGTTTACGGTGAGCATGATCTCTGTTCTAAATAAATCATTAGTAGAACACCTTATGTGGTGTCTGCGGCAATGCAGTTTGATGAAAGGTTGGCACAAATGCCGGCTCTGTTTGAGCGAACAAAACAAATCTACAAGATCATTGATGAGTTCCCATCTTTGGCGGTAAGACCAACCCAACCGCAAGCAAACATGTTGCACCTTATCCTGCCTTTCAGCTGTGAAAAGTTGAAAGAACTTCAACATACTTTCGCTACAGAAAAGGGCATTTGGTTTGGTAATCCGCAAGTCACGGCACATCCACATCAATCCATCGTTGAATGGTATGTCGGTGACTACCTGCTCAGCCTTGGTGACGAAGAATTAAGGTCGTTTTTCAACCAGTTACTCGGTGGTAAGACATAAACTTATCAATATGCGAGCTTACTAACACGCCATACGTGACACTTCATGTATTCTTAATTGAAGCGAAGAAGAGGATTTATAAATGTCAAAAAGCTCCAAGCTTCACAATGAAGACAAACTGGTTAAGAAGGCACTAGAGATTGGTGGGAAGATGGCGAAGCTACAAGGCTTTGACCTTCCTCAGTCACCACAACCTCTGAGAGTAAAAGCGATTTACCTATTCTTGGTCGACGCCAAACAGATCACGCCACTACCGGAAAGCAAGCTAGACGGCGCAAGCATCAAACACCGACTGGCAGTCTGGATACACAGTGCATTGCCAGACAACGACCCTCTAAAGTAGAAAACCTCAACAAGTCACACAGGTTATTAATTAGCAAGGCGAGCCAAATGGTTCGCCTTGTTTGCTCTTGGCAAGTGCACCGAGGTCTTTTGGCGTGGCGGTATCATTGATTTACAAAACTGAATCAAAATGACTAAAGATAAATCCCGAGAAGCGCTACAATGCAGGTGTTGCGAGAGTGCAACCAAGATTACTCATTTACAGAAGCCTTGAAGTAACCATACATGTCTAAAGATTTCGAATTCACTACAGAATACATACTCGACAAACCTTTCTTTGCTGAGTGTTATGATCAAACTAGCCAGCCAACGAAGTTCCCACAAGCGTACCTAAAAGGGATGCTGTTTCTTATCTTTGGTGTGGTTTTATTGGAGTTTGAACTGCTACCTAACGGTTACGTCGGTTGGTTCTTTATCGTATTGAGTGTGATTGAAGCGTGTAGCGTTTACTTCAAAAGAACTTGGTGGCTGTGGCGTCAAACCATCAGCTCAAGCCGCGGCAGTAAAGTGGTGTTTGAAGTGAATGCAGATGGCGTGCGCTACAAAAGCGGTAAAGTTGACCGCAGCCTCGCTTGGAATGATATCGACCAACTCGAACAAACTGATTTGGGCTTTATCCTTCACCTTGGTAAACAACGCCAATACATCAGCAAATCTTGCTTAAATGAAGAAGCGATCGCGTTTATAGTAGAGCGGCACGCGGCATCAAAAGCGAGCTAACAAAAAAGCGAGTCCGTGGGTTTGCTTTTTTGATCTTAGGGTTTGATGCTTATGGGGTAGCTCTGATTCAGGCTCAAAATCTGAACCACTACACTCGGTGTTTCTGGTTGCGTCTTTCCAGTATATGGACTCCTTAAGTGTGCTGCGGAGTTAGTGTGTAAACTGAACCAAAAAAGTGACAATGAGATAGTTTATTGTGAGCCTACAGTGATGACGCCAACTTCTAGAGCATTTTTGCTCGATTACTATGTTCGGCAAAGGTTTGACATTCGTTAGTTTGTTGGGTTTTCCCTAATAAAGTTCATGTGGCCAGTGTTGGACTTATGCGTCTAAAGGTAACTTCTATGCGGAAGAAACTTATTCGATTTGAGGGGGCTATCCATGGAATTGCGATTCGAGCCCCATGGGAGGCGTTCGAAGCTTTAGGTAAAGTAGCCTATGAGAATGGAGTGTACAGCGAGAATCGAACCTACATCATCATCAGCTTGGAAGGGGGCGCAGTTCGGGTTTTGTAAGAGCCATTTCCCATTAAATCTATTTAATGTCAATTGTTTAAGTTACTTTTCCAACAGAAATCCAAAAACAGTTGAAACTGTAAACCTACATTTTGGCTCCTAATCACGAATTTGAAAATAGTGAAAAATTCATTATTTTCAAATTCGTTTTGATAAATCGCGACCCGATTTGGTTAGAAAGTTTCATCTAAAAAGTGCTTAATAAGAATCCCATTTAGCGGCGTTATGTCAATGTCACCAGTTAACTTATGAGGTGACGAGTTCACCTCTAACTAAGCATTCACGTTACTATGCCATTGCAATGGTTAGGTTAACTTAGCAACGATATCGCTTGTTTAGATACTCTGACTAGTCGTCCAATGGTTCTTTCGAAAACCCATCTAATGAATCGGGCGGATAGATCCTCAACGATGGTCCCATAGTGACCGGCAAAAACAAGCATATGGCCTAATAAGCCTTTTAGTTGCTCTTCATTGCGCTTAGATGATTTAGCAACGGCTTCTAGCTTTCTTGAAAGCCAATCATAAAAGGTCAAGCCAGCAATCACGCCTGCTTGAATCGTTACCGTTGACAAAAGAGCCACATCTTTCAAATAGGTGATAAGTGCGCCCTGTATTCTATCGGCCCAATACTCCGAAAAAGAAGCTTGATTTCGTTGCTCATACTTTAGACGGATAGGGGTAAATAAGTGGTCATTCGATTTCCTCTTCAACGCTCCCCAAGAATCCGAGGAAGCAGTGTTTAAGTAACCCGGATTTTTGTTTCTTGCCATCAAATGGGCTGATATGCTTAACCCAGTGCCAGAGTCCAAGCGGTACTCGCCTGTTGAGATTGGAGCATGAATAAATGGCCAAAGCGGTATTTTGGGTACAGGATCAGCACCATGCGTACATCGATAAACACCATCGTTTAGCTTTTCCGATGAGCGTGCGTATGCTTCCAGACCAACTCTAGGAGCGCCAAAGGTGTATAAGGTGGTTCTGACCTTCATCTCATTACGCACCCAATCAGCGCAAAGTGATGCGAGTGCTCCACCTAAGCTGTGCCCAACGCAATGTATACGTTTTGGTTTAGGATTCATCTGCATAATATACTGCTTCAACTTGGGGCTAAGACTTTGAAAACAATTGTTGAAACCAGCATGAGCGGGCGAACCGTTTGGTGATCCTTTCACCCCTATATTCGCATTTGTGATCCAGTCATTAGCATTTTGTGTTCCTCGAATTGAAATGACAATTTCATTCTCAAATGTAGAACCTTTACCAGTGCCAACCACTGCAAACGCCTCTGAAGTTCTCATCAAGCCAGGGATAACTTTACGCAATACCGGTACATTGGATAAACCCGCTACACCGCCTGTAAAACCATCAAATACATCATCTTCAGAAAAAGAAAAGTGATTTGAAAAACTGTTTTTGCCCGGCATGATAAAACGGCCATTATTTTCATAAGCTTTGTAAGGAATATCCGCTATTTCTGAAGCCATTTTTGGTGTTAACTTTGCCATTACGTGTCCTTATTTAGTAATATTTTTTCAGAAAATCCTTTCAAATCACACCTACTAATAATTTCAAGATCGAGGCCATTCTCAACAAATTTATTTTTAAAAAAGTAACGATATTCGTCCGAATTAATCTCACAACTTAAATCAAGAAGATTATCTGAAATAAATTCATAGGGTTTCACGTCAGAAAAACGAGCCTCTAGTAAGTAGTATTTTTTGCCATCTACAAAAATGTAAATACCAATGTAGCTAGAGGATTCATGAAGGGCAGGTTCTTTAAACGTCTGATAGTGATATGTAGGTTGGAAATGAAAATAACCATTTTCTGACGTAATTGTCTCGGTGATATAACGGTTTTTAGAAAAAGCCGTGTGTAGATAAACTACCTCGCTAGTAAACGCTTTCCCGTCTAAGTATAAGCGACCAGTGATCTCTGAGCTAAGTATGTATTGAAACTTTTTTAATTTGAAGAAATTAAACATATCTGCGTTACAACCTGTTGAGAGCAATAATATTGTGGCACTCATAAGGGAAACCAGTATTTTAGTCATTTGTTTACCAATATTGTACATAGGTCAACCCATATCCACGCGTGAGACGATACTATGTCCTAATGCTCTCAAGTGCTAGCCTAGGACCGCCCCAATTCTCAAAAATAAGTCATGTCAAAGCTTATATCTAGGCATACTTTAAAAAATAATGTAAATGACATGTCTATTACTTTCATGGGGTAAACATAAGTAGACTCCCTCTGGCAAAAAAATACCGAGCTATTCGTTAAAGTACCTATCCACGTCCATTTCGTAAGCTTGCATACTCATTGTCTCATTCTGAATTCTTATCATGAAGACCAGTTAACAATAGCTACCGCGAAAATGGTTGTTTTTTTATAACCGATAAAACATGGCGCCATCTCAACTTTTTCAGCACCATTGCTATATCACAGCGAAAATACCTCGAGTTCACTATAAAGCTCATCGATGTGCCTGGGCAGGTTGGAGTGGTGTCAAAGATGAGCTTCCGAAAGCGAATGTTACTCTCGACTGGTTCCATATTGTGCAGTTATTACACTGGCTGTTGATGACGCTCGAAAAACAATGACATGCAAAAAGCTCTTCGTTGGGCGGTGTTAAAGGATGCTGAGAGTCCGATGACAGATAGGCAAGTACAAGCTTTAGTTGACTAGAGCCAGTAAGAAAAGTCCTAACAACCTTAGAAAAGCACCCAGAGAGAATACTTCAACGTTGGAGCTCGACCTATGCTAATACCGAGAATTTGACTGACCGAGGCACTGAATACTGTGGCCGTGTTGAACAGCATGATTACCAACTCTACCTAGCTATCAATGATATCGACCAATTCGAACAAACTGACTTGGGCTTTATCCTTCACCTTGGTAAACAACGCCAATACATCAGCAAATCTTGCTTAAATGAAGAAGCGATCGCGTTTATGGTAGAGCGGCACGCGGCATCAAAAGCGAGCTAACCAACTCACATCAAGCTGGAATGAGCGATCGAAAAAGTAGGTGATATATGATCGAACATTGTAACAAGTATATGGTCGATTCTGAATCAATTGGGTTTGATGTAGAAAGCTAATAAGGTTTAGAGGTTTCTCTTTCGGACATACTGCTTCGGTGTCATGCGCGCAATCTGCTTACACTCTCTAGTCATGTGTGCTTGATCGGAAAAACCTTGCTCTAGCGCCAACTCCGATAAAGTAAGATCGGGTTGCGCTCGGAGTTGCTCTAAAGTGTGCTTAACTCGTTTAATGCGTTGGTAATGTTTAGGAGTAATCCCCAACCATTTCTGAAAATTGCGCTCTCTCTGGCGCTGACTGATGGTCCCTGTAGGTTGGTCAATAATGTGGCCGACATACTGCGGTTCACATTCCTCAATCAGTGTTTGAACCCAGCGATATAACGTAGAAATCCTTGCATATGGCGAACGAGCTGTTTGCAGAGACTCAAATGTTGCTAGTGCAGAAGAAGCCAAAGGGTGGTCGTCTTGAATCCGCAATAGCTGTTCTAGACGTTTACCAAATAGTTGATAACCAACAGCAGGATGAAAGCGTACGCCAGTCATCACCGCGCCTGGCGGTAGGCAGACCTGATGTGCCAGAATGCTTATAGGCAGTAGGACAACCCCCGGCGTCTGCCACTCACCATCTATTTGTACTTCATTCTGTAAAATGAATACCACACCTGTACCAGCATCACTGAGTAATTGTTTACGTACGGTTTGCGTCGTATCAGGTTTGACGGATGCTGACCAAATGGCTTGAACATAGCCAGCTAAAGCCTTTTGAGGTTTTAAAATATCAAATTCTAAGTTCAAATGAATCATCCTATTTAACCTCAACTTAAATGAGAAAGTGATACACATGTAATTTTCATCCTATTAAGTTGAGGTATAAGCAGTGGCTTACAAGTAAGAACCGTCAAATAGAATTATCGAGGTTTATAGACTCCAACCTTTGGCTTAAATGCCTTAACTATTCGGTTCCAACTATTGATCGCGTTGATCGCAATTGTTAGGTTGACCATAGCTTCTTCTCCAAAGGTATTCAAGGTCAGCTGATAGGTATCATCATCTACTGGTAGGCCAGCAGTTAGTAGTTCAGCCCAGCCTAGTGCAACGTGTTCTGCATCGCTGTAGAATGGCATATCTTTCCATGCACTAAGCCCCCATATGCGTTCCGGCTTTTCACCTAACTGAAGCGCATCTTTACTATGCATGTCGATACAAAATGCACATTGATTGATTTGCGATATGCGTAACTTAACCAGTTCCCATATGATCATGTTCATGGTTTCTGATTGGCTAAATTGTTCATGGAAGTAAGCTTCCTGAGCGTATAGGATTTCTATTGCTTTTGGCGCTACTTCAATATAGTTGAGTCGTTTCTTCATGGTCATTCTCCTCTGTTTTTTACATAGTAAAAAACGCTCTTAGCAAAAGATTGAAGATTTTCGACATGTACTCAATAAAGTTAGATAAAAGAGTGAACGACGAAAGCGAAAAGTGTACCTATTGGAAACCAAGAAAACTTATGCCAATTAACAAAGTATTGCTCTAAATAATGGACTTAAGGTTGGCGTCTATTTTTACTCCACCACCTTCCGTAAACGAGCAAAAGGTGCTGAGTTACCTATATACACACCAGCCGCAACGATAAAGACGCCTAAAACATTTTCCCATTGAGCCTGCTCACCAGAAATGAACGAAATCAGTAGAGTGAATACCGGCATAATATTAAATAATGGAGACATCTTATCTGGACCAAGAACGATAGCGCCTTTCATCCAAAAGTAATAAGCAATCAAAGTTCCAAACAGGCTCATGTAAGCTATTAATGCTAGGTCTTTAAATGTTATGGCATTTAAGCTACGGCTAAAGTCGCCGTGGTACATCGCTATAGCGACCATTTGAATGGCACCAATACTTAACACCCAACGTAACTGCTGAGTTACTGGGATATGAGATGTTAAACGCTTCGCTAGAATTGTGTATAAACACCCACTAATTAAAGCAAATAACATGTATAGATCACCAATATTACTATTGCTGCTAATAGAATGAATATTTCCCCCTGTAATGACGATTACCACTCCACAAAAACTGATTAGTGCACCTAAAATAGTTTTAACCGAAATGGAAGTCTTGAGAATAAAGCCCGACAACAAGATAGTGACAAGTGGTAGGTTTGCCTGAACAACCGCTGCGTTAACTGGGGTAGTAAATCTCATTGCAGAGAAAATAGAGAAGTTTTGGATAGTTACACCCACGGTTGCTATAACAAACAACGACAACATACTTTTTCGTGTGAGTTTGGCTCCATATGGAGAGCGTTTAGTACCTCTTATCAGTAAGAGTATTAAAGCTGCAACGGAAAATCGTAACGTCGCTGAATCCAAAGGAGAGACATCGCTATTAATAGCCTTTATTACGTTAAAGTTACTAGACCAAAAAAAGATAGCGACAACAACACCGCACCAAATTGATAAATGCTTAGACATAGATCTTCCTGATAAAAATTAACTTGACGCGATAATGCTATATATTTCATATTTGATTTTTAATAGCCAAATTTAAGAGGGTTAATCCCAAATATGGAACGTCACTCTTTGGATGACCTTTTGTTATTCGTTTCTGTTGCTCGCTATCAAAGCCTAACACAAGCATCTGAGCGTCTTAATGTCCCGTTAGCCACGCTAAGCCGGAAGTTAAAAAGGCTGGAAACAAACTTAAATTGCAGACTATTTAACCGCAGTGCACACCACTTTGCGTTAACAACTGATGGCGAAAAATATTATCAACTCTGTGAGCCGTTACTTCTTAGCTTAAGTAATGTGACATCGAGAATTGCGACTGAGCGTCAGTCTTTAAGCGGAACGATCAAAATATCAGCGCCAATTAACATGACACAGATGTGGTTAAAGCGGTGCGTTTATGAATTTGCAGAGCAACATCCGAAGATATGTATCGATTTAGATGTACAGAATGAAAAAATCAATCTTGTATCTAACCGTGTCGATGTTAGTTTTCGTCTTGGTGATCTTATTGAACAAGACTGGATTGCTCAGAAATTATGGTCGATTCCATTTGCGCTTTGTGCATCACGAAGCTATTTAGAACAACACCAACCGATTACCCATCCAGAACAACTTGTTCATCATCGCCTAATTACGGTAAACAACGACTGCCAATGGAAATTAGTTAATCAAATCACCAATGAAACATTTGATCATCCGCTAAAGTTTCAATTCACTTCAAATGATGTACTGCTAGTTAGAGACGCCGTCATCCATGGTTTAGGAATTGCGTGGATTCCAACCTATTACTTTCATGAGCTAAATCATGATCAACATAACCTGCTGCCTTTGTTGCCAGAATGGCAATGCTCGGGTAAAGAAGTATTCATTATGTATCGAGACCGCGATAAAAGGCCTGCAAGAGTTGATGCATTTATTGAACATGTCTTAAATTGGAAAAATCGCATTCAAATGTTTGCTTGAAAGAGGTTTATCACATTGTGCTGTGCCGGTAACCTCAATTGAAGCTTCATGACTCTGCTTCAATTGAGTTCATTTATTTAACCTCTAAAAGAATCATGAATACATAGGCAGTTAATGGGATTCGAGTTTACAAGTGATTCGGTCAGCTAAAACTCAAGCTAAGTAGAAAGTATTTGCAGTTGTATTTGCCTCTGAAAATCGTTTAGAGCTTTCTCATCCGCGAAGTTCTATAAGAAATTATTAAGGATATATTTGTGTGCGATTTCGTGAAAAAAATTATTGTAGGTTTACTTTTCAGTGCTTCGTCTTTTGCTTCCTTAAGTCAATATGTTCCAGCAATGAATGATAAGAACGGTTATGTAGAACCATTTCAGATGTTTGATAATGTCTATTATGTAGGAGACAAGTGGGTCTCATCATATGCCATTGCTACAGACGACGGACTCGTTATCATTGATACGCTTGACTTCCCTTACTCTGAGTGGATACCTATCAACCTAGAGAAGCTAGGGCTAAAAGATAAGCCAATAACGCACATATTGGTAACTCATGGGCATTCTGACCACGTTGGAGGCGCCCAGTTACTTCAAGAGAAGTATGGTTCCAAAGTCGTGATGACCAAAAGCGCTCATGAACTATCTATACAGCAATCAAACAAAAGCGAAGGTGAGAACAAGTTCCTTCCTCCAAACTTAGACATAGAGATAAAAAGCGATAGCTCTATGGCTATTGGTGGACATGAGTTTAAGTTCTATCTCACACCTGGCCACACGGAAGGTGATTATTCCTTAGACTTCACTGTTGAAGATAATGGCGAACAATATCGTGCTTTTATCGTTGGTGGGCATAGCGTAAGTAGCAATGATCCAGAAGTTATTGGCCAGTTCCTGACTAGCATGGAGAAAATTAGAAAAATTTCACTACAGGCACCTATTGTGAACGTTAACCTTTCGAACCATCCACATAAAAATTTCCTTTTTGAAAATAGGAAGAAGCTCGGCACAAGCGGTAACCCGTTTATCAGTGAGGCAAACTTCTTCATGTTCCTTAAGCAACAAGAAGATTTAGCTAAGGGAAAACTAGAAGAACTATAATACCGTGGTATACGAGCAGCCTTCTTTATTAGGTTAGAGATTTGCTCTTGAGTTATAGCTAAGGCTTTAATAAGTTGCTCAATCAAGATTCGACACTGGTGGCAGCTATATTGTTTGTCGGTTCTAGTGACAAAGGCGCCGTGCGTAAGCATTCGTATTGTGTGCCTTACACATTTGCAAGGCGTTATGTGCTTTCTAGAAAAGTCTCAAAATAGAGTACAATTAGCGTTTTGACACAGCGGAAATCATCATGGCCAAAACTGTTCAGCAGCAAATCGGAAACATTGCTCTAGTCGTTGAAAATTACGACGATGCTATCGAATTCTATACTCAAAAACTTCAATTCACTCTGGTTGAAGATACCAACCTAGGTGGTGGTAAACGCTGGGTTCAAGTTTCTCCTCCAAACTCCAATGGTACAAACCTACTTTTAGCTCAAGCGAGTACACCGGAGCAAACGCATGCAGTAGGAAATCAAACAGGTGGTCGTGTTTTCCTGTTTCTGCAAACTAATGATTTTTGGCGTGACTACGAGTTGATGAAGAAAAATGGTGTTGTATTTAATGAAGAGCCTCGTGTGGAAGAATACGGGACAGTGGTGGTGTTCCAAGATCTCTATGGTAATAAGTGGGACTTACTGCAACTGAACTGAGAAACTACACAGCACCTGCATAACATAGTGTTCATGAGGAGTTTCCAACAAGCTTTTAAGGCTCTGAGATATTAGTGCTAATTCAAAGGTTCTCAGAAGTCACTGTATTTCTAAATCACTTTTGTGCAAACAATAACTAGCCATCATTCCTTCTCGATGTATCAACAAATGTTACGGCGGCACACCAAAAACAAAGGCGAACCAATCGGTTCGCCTTTGTTTATTTAGATTCTACAAAAATTAATCTTCGTAGTTATCGATGCTTGGGCATGAACAGATTAGGTTACGGTCACCGTATACGTTATCTACGCGATTTACCGTTGGCCAGTACTTCCAAGATTTGGTCGCTTTAGACGGGAAGCAGCCAATCTCGCGAGAGTAAGGGCGGTCCCAATCTTCAGCTGAAAGATCAACTTGTGTGTGTGGCGCGTTAACAAGTGGGTTGTTATCCAGTGGCCATTCACCGTTTTTCACTTTCTCCATTTCTTCGCGGATAGCGATCATCGCATCACAGAAGCGGTCTAGCTCTTCTAGATCTTCCGATTCCGTTGGCTCAACCATTAGCGTGCCCGCTACAGGGAACGACATAGTTGGTGCGTGGAAACCGTAGTCCATTAGACGCTTCGCGATGTCTTCTTCGCTGATACCTGTTTCTTCTTTCAGCGGACGAATGTCGATAATACATTCGTGCGCTACGCGGCCATTTTTGCCACGGTAAAGAACAGGGTAGTGTTGGCGAAGTGTTTCCATCACGTAGTTTGCGTTCAGAATTGCTACTTTTGTAGCATCTGTTAGGCCAGCTTCGCCCATCATTGCGATGTAAGCCCAAGAGATAGGCAGGATAGAAGCGCTACCCATATCTGCTGCTGATACTGCGAAATCTGCGCCTTCTACACCGTCTTCAATATGCCCTGGTAAGAAAGGAGCTAGGTGAGATTTCACACCGATAGGACCCATACCCGGACCGCCACCACCGTGCGGGATGCAGAAGGTTTTGTGTAGGTTTAGGTGAGAAACGTCTGAACCGATGAAGCCTGGTGATGTTAGACCAACCTGCGCGTTCATGTTAGCGCCGTCTAGGTAAACCTGACCACCAGCGGCATGAACCATTTCACACACTTCTTTCACTTTCTCTTCGTAAACGCCGTGCGTAGAAGGGTAAGTGATCATAATGCTTGATAGGTTGTCTTTGTGTTTCTCGATTTTCGCTGCTAGGTCGTCGATGTCGATGTTGCCTTCTTCATCACACTTAACCACAACCACTTTCATTGACACCATAGATGCTGTCGCAGGGTTAGTACCGTGCGCAGAGCTTGGGATCAAACATACGTTGCGGTGACCTTCGCCACGGCTTTCGTGGTAGCGTTGAATCGCGATAAGGCCTGCGTACTCACCCGATGCACCAGAGTTTGGTTGTAGTGAGAATGCGTCATAGCCAGTGATTTCACATAGCTTTTCTTTAAGGTCTTTTGCGAGTGCTGCGTAACCAGCTGCTTGTTCTGCTGGTGCGAACGGGTGGATCGAACCAAACTCAGGCCAAGTAACTGGGATCATCTCTGCTGCTGCGTTCAGCTTCATCGTACAGCTGCCCAGTGGGATCATGCCGTGCGTGAGTGAGAAGTCTTTGTTCTCTAGCTGTTTTAGGTAACGCATCATCTGTGTTTCGCTGTGGTGCGTGTTAAACACAGGGTGTGTTAGATATTCTGTTGTGCGGCGCAATGCTTCTGGAATGGCTGCAAACTCGTTGCCTGCGATTTCAGTTGATAGTGCTGCGACTTCTTCTTTCACACCGAATACTGCGAATAGGGCTTCTACATCTGCCACGGTTGTGGTTTCGTCGAAGCTCACACCTAGCTGAGTACCCAACTTACGTAGGTTGATGTCTGCGGCTAGTGCTTTCGCGTATAGGTCTTCAGTTTGTGCACCTGTGTTGATAGTGATGGTGTCGAAGAAGCTGTTGTGAGCAAGCTCGAAGCCGCCTTTAGTTAGGCCAGCGGCTAGGATGGCTGTCATGTGGTGCGTACGACGAGCAATCGTGCGTAGACCTTCTGCGCCGTGGTAAACCGCGTAGAAAGACGCCATGTTCGCTAGCAGTGCTTGAGCAGTACAGATGTTTGATGTCGCTTTTTCACGACGGATGTGCTGTTCACGCGTTTGCATTGCCATGCGCAGTGCTTGGTTGCCGTTAGTATCGATAGAAACACCGATAACACGACCTGGCATAGTACGCTTGTGCTTGTCACGTGTTGCCATGAAGGCAGCGTGTGGACCGCCGTAACCCATCGGCACGCCAAAACGTTGTGCTGAACCGATTGCTACGTCTGCGCCCATTTCACCAGCAGGTTTAAGTAGGGTAGAAGCAAGAAGGTCCGTTGCTACAGTCACTAGTGTTTTGTTTGCTTGCGCTTTAGCGATGATGTCCGTTAGGTCACGAACTTCACCTGTTGTACTTGGGTATTGAACTAGTGCGCCGAACACGTCTTGCTCTGGTAGTGATTCTAAAGAACCAACCAAGACTTCAAAGCCGATGAATTTCGCACGAGTTTTTACCACTTCGATGGTTTGTGGGTGAACGTCGTCAGCAACGAAGAATACGTTGCTCTTGCTTTTACCCGCACGCTTACAAAGTGTCATCGCTTCTGCTGCTGCCGTTGCTTCATCGAGCAATGACGCGTTCGCGATTTCCATACCAGTAAGATCCATCACCATTTGTTGGTAGTTTAGAAGTGCTTCTAAACGACCTTGTGAGATTTCTGGTTGGTAAGGGGTGTAAGCAGTGTACCAGCCCGGGTTTTCCATCACGTTGCGTAGAATCACGTTCGGCGTGAAGGTGTTGTAGTAACCCTGACCAATGAATGTACGTTTAACTTGGTTCTGATCGGCGAACTTACGCATTGCTGCCAGCATGTCTGCTTCGCTTTTCGCTTCTGCCAAGCTCATTGGTTGCTCTAGGCGAATTTGTGCTGGTACGGTTTCGTCGATAAGCGAATCTAGGCTAACTGCGTTGATCGCTTCCAACATTTTCTGTTGGTCAGATTTGTTTGGTCCATTGTGGCGAGCAACGAACTCGTTTTGTGTGCTGAGGCTTTGAAGTAATTCAGTCATTGTCCTTTACCTACTCCTTGGTTCGGGTAACGGATTTGCGTTACTGATAAATTAAATTATACGTCCGAACCTAGAAAAAAAGCTGTTCTCTAAACAGGCTAGGGAACAGCTTTCGTCACATCCTAATTACTCTTCTTCGATAGAGTTTAGGTATTCGTCTGCGTCTTTCAGGTTATCTAGTTCAGATACATCAGACATCTTCACTTTTACGATCCAGCCACCTTCGTACGGCTCTTCGTTAATTAGCTCTGGGCTGTCTTCTAGTTCTTCATTGATTTCTACGATTTCACCAGTGATTGGTGCGTAGATGTCTGACGCTGCTTTTACAGATTCAACGAGAGAGAAGCTTTCACCTGCTTCAACTTCGTCTTCTACGTCTGGTAGGTCAACGAATACCACGTCACCTAGCATTTCTTGTGCATGCTCAGAAATACCAATTGTTACTGTGCCGTCACCGTTGTCACGTACCCACTCGTGGCTATCTGCAAACTTCAGTGTTTTGTCCATTGCTTAATCTCCGAATAACTTGTCAGGAATTATTATGATTTTAAAAAAATCGTTTACTGGTATAGAGGAAAGCGACTGCAAAGTTCTTTTACTTCTTTGCGAACGCGTTTTTCAACTTCTGCGTCACCTTCAGGGTTGTTCACTAAACCGTCCAGTACGTCACCAATCCAATTACCGATGAGTTTGAATTCTTCAGCGCCAAAGCCGCGGCTTGTACCCGCAGGCGTTCCTAAACGGATGCCCGATGTAATCATAGGCTTCTCTGTATCGAATGGGATGCCATTTTTGTTACATGTGATCCCAGCACGCTCTAGAGCTTCTTCTGCTTTATTGCCTTTCAACCCTTTCGGACGAAGGTCAACCAGCATTAGGTGCGTGTCTGTGCCACCAGTTACGATGTCGCAACCGCGAGTTTGCAATACTTCCGCTAGGACTTTTGCGTTATTGATCACCGAATCAATATAAGTTTTAAATTCAGGGCCAAGCGCTTCACCAAATGCGACCGCTTTGGCTGCGATAACGTGCATCAGTGGGCCACCTTGTAGGCCAGGGAATACGGCTGAGTTGATTTTCTTAATGATGTCTTCGTGGTTAGTAAGAATCATACCGCCGCGAGGGCCACGCAATGTTTTGTGTGTTGTAGTCGTAACAACGTGTGCGTGTGGCAGTGGGCTAGGGTGCGCGCCTGTTGCGATAAGACCGGCGATGTGTGCCATGTCGACCATAAGAATTGCATTTACTTCGTCTGCGATTTCACGGAATTTTGCAAAGTCGATAGTACGTGGAATAGCGCTACCACCTGCGATGATCATTTTAGGTTGGTGCTCAAGTGCTAGCTCACGAACATCTTCGTAGTTGATTTCCAGTGTTTCGCGATCAACACCGTATTGAACTGCATTAAACCATTTACCAGAAAGTGCAGGGCGTGCACCGTGCGTCAGGTGACCACCTGCGTCTAAAGACATACCAAGAATGGTGTCACCAGGTTGAAGCAGTGCTAGTTTTACTGCGCCGTTTGCTTGTGCGCCTGAGTGTGGTTGAACGTTTGCGTATTCACAATTGAAAAGTTTTTTTGCGCGTTCGATAGCAATGGCTTCCACTGTATCTACGTGCTCACAACCACCATAGTAACGACGACCTGGGTAGCCTTCAGCGTATTTGTTTGTTAGGCATGTGCCTTGAGCTTGCATTACCGCTTTAGAAACAATGTTCTCAGAAGCGATAAGTTCGATTTGTTCGTTTTGGCGAGCGGATTCCGCTTGAATTCCAGCAAAGACAGCATCATCTGTCGCAGAGAGGTTGGTAGAGAAAAAGTTTTCCAAGCTGTGGTTAGGGTAACTCTTATTCATGGTAGTTGACCTTCCAAATCTGAAAATGAACCCGCAATAGATGAGTTATGATTTGCGGTTGTGGTTCATTTGTCCTCAAAAACAGCTGAACTGCGTAGCAGAACAGAGTGAACATCCGGCCCTAAATTTGGGCAAAAACTCCGTTGGATTGCGTGTTTCCTTTACCAATCTCTTACGGAAATATGCATCTCTACATCTAACAAGTTGGTAACATAGCGCCTGTGACGGGAACAATCAACCAAAAATTTCCTATAGGAAACAAGATTTCAAAATTTGTTAACAAGAGCACGGTTTAATTCACTTGGTGGACTTCTATCCACTATGTGCTTCATGCACAATGCGAGTAAGACAAAAAATATGGATATCTATAGAGGGATTTATGGCAGAAAGTATTTACGATGAATACCCATCGATGACGTTGGCAAAAGAGCAACATGACCAAAATATCGAGCCGTTAAAACTGGGCCAGCGTATTAAGGATATCCGCTCGAAACTCGGTATCACATTAGAAGAGGCCAGTCAGCGAACCGGGCTTGCTCGATCTACACTGAGCAAAATAGAAAATGAGCAGATCTCCCCGACGTTTCAAGCGATGCAAAAATTGGCACTTGGCTTACAAATTGACATGCCACAACTATTTGAGCCACCTAGAAAAAAGGTAGCGACAGGGCGTAGGGATGTTACCAAGAAGAATGAAGGTAAACCACACCCAACACAAACTTATGAACATGAACTGCTCGCGACACAACTTTCCAATAAGAAAATGATGCCGTTTAAGAGCCAAATTCGAGCTCGTAGTTTTGATGAATATAAAGACTGGGTTCGTCATGATGGCGAAGAATTTCTGCTTATCTTATCTGGTGAGGTCATGTTCTATTCTGAGTTTTACGAACCTGTTGTTTTAAGCGAGGGAGACAGCGTTTATTACGATGCAAATATGGGACATATGTTGACCAGTGTTAGCGAGGAAGATGCGCTCATTTTGTGGGTGACAGCCAAATAGTGATAAATACTTGTAAATTTCCTATAGTGAAAGCAAACGATTGCTGTTGGTGGTCGTTATGATGAAAAGGCGCTTTTTTGATGAGAACTTGCTCATTAAAGCGCTTTTTTTTGTACGATTTGTTGTGATTAAAATGTTAAGAGTCACACTTTTGCAAGTCGATCTACGTCTTGTTCGTGCAAAATAGAATGAGCCATGTTTATTATTGGAAACACATCGAATGCCGATAGCATTCTCGGGTCTATCTAAATGGAGACGAAAATGACTCAAGAACTACTGAAAACACCACTACACGCACTTCACGTTGAAGTTGGTGCCAAAATGGTCCCGTTCGCGGGTTACGATATGCCTGTTCAGTATCCTCTAGGCGTAAAGAAGGAACACTTACATACTCGTGATGCGGCAGGTCTGTTTGACGTTTCTCACATGGGACAGCTTCGCCTAATTGGTGACGGTGCAGCTGCGTTCCTAGAAACATTAGTTCCAGTGGATATTGTGGATCTTGAGTCTGGTAAACAGCGTTACGCTTTTTTCACTAATGAAGAGGGCGGCATCATGGACGACTTGATGGTGGCTAACCTAGGCGATCATCTGTTTGTGGTTGTGAACGCAGCATGTAAAGCGCAAGATATCGCACACCTACAAGCGCATTTACCATCTGGTGTTGAGCTAGAAATTATCGAAGACCGAGCTCTACTTGCAATCCAAGGCCCTAAAGCGGCGGCTGTATTGGCGCGTTTTGCACCAGAAGTTTCTGAAATGCTGTTCATGGATATTCGTAAAGTCGATATTTTAGGCGCCGAGTGCATTGTTTCTCGTAGTGGTTATACAGGCGAAGACGGTTACGAAATCTCGGTTCCTGCTGACAAAGCGGAAGAGCTAGCACGTAAACTGACTGCTGAAGATGAAGTTGAATGGATTGGCCTTGGTGCTCGTGATTCGCTTCGTCTTGAGTGTGGCCTTTGTCTATACGGTCATGACCTAGACACAACAACAACACCTGTTGAAGCGAGCTTGCTATGGGGTATCCAAAAAGTTCGTCGTATTGGTGGTGAACGTGAAGGTGGTTTCCCTGGCGCAGACATTATTCTTAAGCAGATTGAGACTAAAGATGTGGCGCGTAAGCGTGTGGGTCTAGTAGGTCAAACCAAAGCGCCAGTGCGTGAAGGTGTTGAACTGTTTGATGCTGACGGCGTTAAAATTGGCGTTGTAACCAGCGGTACGGCGGGTCCGAATGCAGGTAAGCCAGTCTCAATGGGTTATGTTCGTGCGGATTTGGCGGCGATTGGTACTGAAGTGTTCGCTGAAGTGCGTGGTAAAATGCTACCAATGACAGTTGAAAAAATGCCGTTCGTACCACAACGCTACTACCGTGGTTAAAACGAATTGAAACAAAAATGCCGAGCTTTGTAGCTCGGCATTTTTTATGTCTTCTTTTCGCTTGTTTACTTTTAGTTTACTGCTTCATCAATAGTACAGCACATATCAATAACGATATCTTCAAGCTTTTCCGGATGAATCATCTCTTCTTTTGGGATCCCAAATTGAGAGGCCATAATGGTATTAAACAATTCCCAATGCTTGATCAGCAGTTTTTCGCGATTATCTGCAATATCCGGCCATGTTTCTTGCATCATTGGCGCGAGACTGACAGCACCATGTGCGAAGATCAACATTTGCCACTTTGATTCCCACTGATCAAATTGTGCATTAGGGTTTTCGCTGTTGTACTGCTCGAAAATTCCGGTAAATATCGCAGCGAACTCATCTTTTGACTTTAAGAAATACTGCAGCAGAGCACCGTCATCGCCTTGTCGAATGGCATCGGCGATCATCTGTACTGGATGAGGATTGACGAGAGCAAATGCTAGCATGCGAACCATAAACAGATAAATTTTTCTATTCGAAGGTGTGTTCTCCGGCATTTCATTGATGAGTTCAGCCATATAGCACTGCATGAACTCGTCCATTGCATCGCTAACCGCTTGCCAGATTTTCTCTTTGCTGCCGAAGTGGTGACGGATCAAACTATGTGAAACACCAGCCTTTTCACTGATATTGCGCAGCGAGACACGCTCGTAACCAAGTTCACAAAACATATCTGCTGCCACTTTAAGGATCAGACACTTAGTTTGTTCTGCTGCTTCAGCACTTCTACGCCCCTGCTTTCTTTCATTCATAGTTCGAATTTTCCCGAATATTAATCACGCGCTTACTTTTACCAGAAACCGAACGCTTTGACTAATTAATTTGCTATCCACCTGGAAAATATGTTGATCAATTTCAAATTCTGCTTATACTGCACGGCTGTGTAATATATAAAACCTACGGAGAAAGCGGGTGCGAAAACAATATTTAAAGCGCACTTTAGTTGGCGCAGTGGTGACATTAAGTCTTTCTGGGATGCTAACTGGGTGTAATAAAGCCATTTCTGAGCCGTCTGAACCTTTAATCAAACCTGTAAAATTACTGGCGGTGAAAGACCTAGAACTTGAAGACTCGCACGCCTTTTTAGCGCGTATTGATGCAACACATCGCGCGCAGCTTTCTTTTCAGGTTGGTGGAGAGGTTGATGAATTACGTGTACGCATGGGTCAAAAAGTCCAAAAAGGTGAAGTGCTCGCAACGTTAGACCCTAAAGATCTTCAGCTTGCGTTAGATGCCGCTCAAGCGCAGTACGCGTTAGCGAAAACACAATGGGACCGCGCGAAAAACCTTTACGGAAAAAAACTCATTAGTACTGATGAGTACGATCAGAAAGAAACTCAATATAAAGCGGCATTGGCGAACTACGAACAAGCTAAAACCGATTTGAGCTATACCAAAATTCACGCACCGTTTGATGGCATTGTGTCATATACCTATGTCAACCCGTTTCAAGTAGTAGCAGAGAAGCAGGAGATCTTGAATCTCATTGATAACACGACGTTGGATGTATCTTTCACCTTGCCAGTAAGTTATGCGGAATCTGTATCACTTGAGTCACTGCAAAACTCCGATATGTGGGTGACGATGGATAGCGAGCCAGGAAAACGTATCCCTGGGCAATTTAAAGAAATTTCGACGCAGCCAAACATCGATACCAATAGTTATGAGGCGATCGTGACCATCACTCGGCCAGAAGATCGCAATTTGCTGACAGGTATGACAGGGCAGGTACACATGGCTAAACAACATGTATCGGACGCGATGACGTTACCTCAGTCTGCTTGGGTCAACAAAAATGGGACGCAAGGTGAAGTTTGGGTAATGGACAGAAGCACGCAGCAGGTCAATAAAGTCACTGTCTCACTTGACGCAGCAGGTGGTGTGAAAGCCGGGCTTGATAACAATGATTACGTTGTTATTGCTGGTGTTGAGAGACTGGTTGAAGGACAAGTGGTGAAAGCTTGGGTTCGTGAGGGAGGCATTTAATGAAACGTTCTCTACTTACGATCTCTGCGATTGCACTTGCAGTTTTAACAGGGTGCAAAAATGAAAACCAAGCTATCGTCGAGCAGCCACTTTTTGTGTCGACTATCTCGGTGGATGCACCAGTACAAAGTCAACATCGCGCGTTCAAAGGCATAGTAGTGCCTGCAGAACAAACGCCAATGGCATTTCGCCGCGCTGGGGAAGTTCAGCACGTATTGGTTAAAGCGGGTGACGTTGTGAAGCAGGGGCAAATGATCGCAAAGCTAGATGATAGCAAAGAGAAGCAAGCCGTGAATGACGCAGAAGCACAATACACACTTGCAATTCGTCAGCTTAAACGCGGTGAAGACTTGCATGCACGTCAAATGATTTCAAAAGCGGAACTTGATGAGCTAACAGCCAATAAAGAGCTAGCTGAGGCTACTTTCTATAACGCGACCAATCAATTGAATTACACCCGTTTATTCGCCCCGTTCGCCGGTAAAGTATCTGATGTTTTCAAAGAACGTTTTGAGCGTGTGGCAATTGGTGAACCCGTGTTAAACCTATACCAAAACGATTTGGTTTACGTGCGTATTGAGCTTTCCGACAATGTTTTAGCGATGGTAGACCCAAACTCAGACAGCATGAGCTACAAGCCTAGAGCAACCTTTTCCGGCATCGATGGCAGATTTGCTTTGGACTATTTAGAGCACACAAGTGAACCCAACGCTGAAACTCAAACCTACGAAATGTACTTGACGATGCCACAGCCAAAAACAGAGATATTACCGGGAACCAGCGTAAGCGCTTTGGTCGATATGGTGAAGGCGGGCATTACCTCTATTGATGGTTACAGTGTGCCTGTCACGGCGCTTCAAGCAGGCAGTGAAGGGAATGAGTTCTTTGTGTGGAAAAAAGAAGGTGACATTGTCACACGGGTGCCTGTCATGATTTCTCAAGTGAATGGCAATGGAGCCATTGTGTCGTCAGGTGTTAGCCAGGGCGATATTCTGATTAATTCAAATCTGCGTAAATTACGCGAAGGTAAACATGTGGATGTTGTGGAGAATAACCAATAATGAACATTGCTGAGTATTCAATAAAAAACAAAGTCATCAGCTGGTTGTTCATTATTATCCTTGCTGTTGGTGGTTTAACGTCATTTTTGGAGCTTGGACGATTAGAAGACCCGGCATTTACGATCAAAGATGCCATGATCATCTCAACATACCCTGGCGCGACGTCAAAAGAAGTTGAAGAAGAGCTGACGTATCCTCTAGAAAAAGAGATTCGAAAACTCCCTTATATCGACAAAATTACCTCTACGTCTTCTAATGGTATGTCTCAAATAACGGTGAGCATGGAAATGGACTATGGTCCTGATGAACTGCCGCAAATTTGGGATGAAATGCGCCGTAAAATTAATGATTTACGACCATCATTGCCTCAAGGTGTTCAGTCTTTACAGATCATTGATGATTTCGGTGACGTTTATGGCGTGATGTTAATGCTCACTGGTGACGATTACGACTATGTAGAGCTGAAACGTTATGCGGATTACCTGACCCGTGAAATCGAGCTTGTTGATGGTGTTGGTAAGGTAGACATCACGGGCGATCAGCGAGAAATGCTATTCGTTGAGATCTCACTTGATCGCCTTGCTGCACTGAACTTAGACATGAATGTGGTTTCGAGCTTGTTGAACCAGCAAAACAATGTGGTTTCAGCAGGGGAAGTGATGGTCAATGGCGAAAGCCTTGTTATTCGCCCAAGCGGCACCTTAAACACTGTAGAAGCACTAGAAAATCTGATCATTCATGGCCGTGACACAGGAAATCTAATTCGTCTAAAAGACGTAGCAACGATTTCTCGCGGTATTCAAGAGAAGCCAGGCAACGTCGTACTCTTTAACGGTCAAAAAGCGATTAATATCGGTATCTCGTTTGCATCGGGTGTGAACGTGGTTGAGGTTGGTGAACGTTTGGATGCGGAGCTCGCGAGCCTTGAGTCTATCAAGCCTGCTGGCATCGATATGAACTACTTTTACAACCAAGCCAATGAGGTGGATGAATCTGTTAAAGCGTTTGTAATTAGTCTAGCGGAGGCAGTGGCGATCGTAATCATTGTGTTGCTGTTTACTATGGGTTTACGCAGTGGTGTCATCATTGGAGTTGTGTTGTTATTGACGGTATTTGGTACCTTCATTTTGATGAATTACAACAACATCGAACTGCATCGTATTTCTCTTGGCGCGTTAATTATTGCCTTGGGTATGCTGGTTGATAACGCGATTGTTGTCGTGGAAGGCATATTGGTTGGCCTAAAGAAAGGGCGTACCAAAGTTCAAGCGGCTGTCGATATTGTAAAGCAAACACAATGGCCTTTGCTGGGCGCAACTGTTATTGCAATTACGGCTTTTGCACCTATCGGCTTGTCGCAAGATGCGACAGGTGAGTTCATGGGCTCTTTATTCTGGGTGCTGTGTTTCTCACTATTTTTAAGCTGGATTACCGCTATTACACTGACGCCTTTCCTTGCCGATCTTTTGTTGAAAGAGGAAAACAAAGAGCAGGGTACTAGCGAAGATGATCCTTATAAAGGCTGGTTGTTTGTCGTATTTGGGGCATCGCTGAAATTTGCATTACGATTCCGCTGGCTTACCGTTGCTGGCATGGTGGCGCTATTAGTGGGTGCTGTCGTGGCATTTGGTAATGTAAAACAGCAGTTCTTCCCACCATCGAATACGCCGATGTTCTACGTGGATATGTGGATGCCAGAGGGTACTGACATCCGTGAAACGATCAAAAAAGCTGAAGAGGTCGAAAGCTACATTCGTCAGCAAGATGATATTGACTTTGTTTCTGCTTCGATTGGGCAGGGTCTACAGCGTTTTGCTTTAACCTATCAACCAGAAAAAAGTTACGAAGCGTACGCTCAGTTCCAAGTTCGCGCGACTGATCGTGAGAAAATGTTTGGTTTGCTGCATAAGTTAGATGCGAATCTGGCGAAAACATTTGATGCGCCTACGTTCCAGTTTAAATTGATGGAATTTGGTCCATCACCAGCGTCTAAGATCGAAGCGCGTATTACTGGCCCTGATCCACAAGTTTTACGTGACTTGGCGGTGCAAGTTGAAGACATCCTTCATACCGACCCTGGTGCCCGAAACATTCGTCACGATTGGCGAGAGCGCACCAAGGAACTTGTACCCGCTTTCAATGAGTCTAAAGCTCGTCGCCTAGGTATTTCGAAAGAAGATCTTTCAAGCACACTGCAAATGACGTTTGGTGGTAGCACCTTAGGTTACTTGCGTGATGGTACACATACGTTGCCAATTATGACACGTCTTCCTGAAGAAGAACGCGTAGATTTTGAATCACTACAAAACGTGACCATTTGGAGTCCTTCGTTGCAAACGTATATTCCGGTTGATCAAGTGATTGATGGCGTTCAACTGGATTGGAGTGAGCCGCTAATTCAGCGTCGTGACCGTAAGCGTACGTTAACCGTTCTCGCGGACCATGATGTGTTGAGTGACGACACGGCAGCAAGCTTATTTGCTCGTGTACAGCCTAAAGTGATGGCATTGCATGTTCCAGAAGGATACGAAATCACATGGGGTGGTGAGTACGAATCATCCAAAGATGCACAAGAAGGCCTATTCGGTTCATTGCCGATGGGTTACTTGTTGATGTTCATCATTACTATTTTATTGTTTAACTCAATCAAAAAGCCGTTGGTAATTTGGTTCACCGTTCCGTTAGCAATCATTGGCGTTGCTTTTGGTTTGCTTACCACGAACATGCCGTTCAGTTTTACAGCATTCCTTGGTTTGTTAAGCCTAAGTGGCATGATTTTGAAAAACGGTATTGTGTTGCTTGACCAAATTAACCTTGAGTTGGAGTCAGGTAAAGATCCTTACCTCGCGATTGTTGATAGTGCGATAAGCCGCGTTCGTCCGGTAAGTATGGCTGCGCTAACAACTATCTTGGGGATGATTCCACTGGTCTTCGACGCCTTCTTTGGCTCGATGGCAATAACGATTATGGCAGGTCTTGGTTTTGCTACTGTACTGACACTGATAGTGGTGCCAGTGATGTTTGCAATTCTGTTTAGGGTAAAACCGACCACTGCATAGGGACTCCTGGCTATTTGCCAGCTTCCTGCCTAGCCCTGAAGGTTTTCTTCGGGGCTTTTTTGATCTTACTAATATATACCAAACCATTCATTTGCTTGATTTTAATGATTTTCTTACGATTACAATGCAAATCATGCGTATACTCATGTAACGACACATCAAAGATTGAGATTACATGAATAAGCGCATATTAAACGGACTCTTCTTCATTGGTTCTTTCACCTTGGTTGGCTGCACCGCGACGGATAGCATGCCGACAGAAACCAAACAACCTGCCCCTAAAGTCAACAGTGTTAGTGCTGAAGTCATTTCCAGTTGGATTGATAGTAAGGTTTTAGCCCCTGAAGGGCTGTCGCTCGAGCAAGACAATCTACGTTATCTATCGGGTAGCGCCGACCTAAACAGCGACGGCAAGGCAGAACACATAGTGTTGCTTCAAGATCGCTATTTCTGTGGTAGTGGTGGCTGCTCTGCATATATGTTTGATAATGAGGGAAACGTTATTAATCGAATGTCGGTAACTCGCACGCCTATTGTACTAGCCGACAGTTACAGTAATGGTTGGCAGGACTTTATCGTTTGGAGTAATGGCTCCTATCGACTCATGAGTTACAACGGTGAGTCTTATCCAAGTAACCCGTCACTAGAGCCAAAGGTGGATCGAGACGCTAACCAGCAGGCGGCAATCGCAAATGTAATGGCGACAGAGCTTTATCAGCAAGACGGCTATGACATTCTGCCCGCAGAATCAAAAACCTTGTGGACGCCAGCTAACGTTTACCACTTTACCTTCAAGCACTACGGTGACCCGCATAGCGCTTATCAAGCAACGGTGGATATGAGCAGTGGGGAAGTAGACATTGTAGCCGTTCCGGCTGCGGAATAAAAAACACCTCCCTTAACCGGAATTAAAGGGAGGTGCTAAATGCCAAATTCGAGGGTGGCATTGTTAACCGGAGTCGCTCTAATTAAGCTGCGACTTCTTGTTTCGCTTCTGCTTTGCTTTTTAAGAATGCGTAAGTAAAGCCAGTTACCGCTGTACCCGCTGCAATAGCCACTAAATACATTAATACTGGTGAAATTGCGTTAGGAATTAGCAGCACGAATAGACCGCCGTGTGGTGCCATTAATTTCGCACCGAATAGCATCGATAGGGCACCAGTAAGCGCGCCACCTGCCATACAAGATGGAATCACGCGCATTGGATCTTTCGCAGCAAATGGAATTGCGCCTTCAGAGATGAAACACAGGCCCAAGACAAATGATGCTTTACCTGCCTCACGTTCATTTTGTTCAAATTTGTTCTTCGCAATGAAGGTCGCTAAACCCATACCTAGCGCAGGAACCATACCTGCGGCCATGATTGCCGCCATTGGTGCGTAAGTTTGTGAAGCCAGAAGGCCAACACCAAATGCGTAAGCGGCTTTGTTTACCGGGCCTCCTAGGTCGAAACACATCATTGCGCCAAGGATAATACCCAGTAGTACTGCACTGTCAGAACCCATGTTGTTTAGGAAGTCAGTCAGGCCGTTCATGATGCCTGAAACTGGGCCGCCTACGATGTAGATCATGACAAGGCCAGTGAACAATGTTGCTACAAATGGAATGATCAGAATTGGTTTAAGCGCTTCCATCGATTGTGGGAGTTTTACTTTGTCCGCAAGGAGCTTCGCTGCATAACCGGCAATGAAGCCAGCTGCGATACCACCTAGGAAACCAGCACCCGTTGAACTTGCTAGCATACCGCCAACAAGACCAGGAGCCAGACCCGGACGGTCAGCGATTGAAAACGCAATATAGCCAGCAAGTACAGGAATCATCAATGCGAATGCAGAACCACCACCAATGTTCATCAAGGCTGCTGCTAGTGTGCCTTCTTCTTTAAATGCTTCAATACCAAACACGAACGATAGGGCGATGATCAAACCACCAGCGACAACCACAGGCAGCATGTGCGATACCCCTGTCATCAAGTGTTTGTAAGCGCCTTTCTTCTCGTCTGCTGCCGAAGCAGAATTTGCAGAACCTGAATGTTGGTAAATCGTGGCTTGCTCGAATGCTTTGTCCATCTCTTCGGCTGTTTTTTTCAGAGCTGGGCCTGTTTTCGTGCGGTACATCTTTTTGCCGTTAAAGCGATCAAGTGGCACTTCAATATCCGCAGCAATGATCACCAGATCGGCATCTGCAATTTCTTGCTCAGTCAGTTGGTTTTTAGCGCCAACTGAACCACGAGTTTCCACCTTGATTTGATGGCCACGACGCTTGCCTTCTTCTTCTAAAGCTTCTGCCGCCATAAAGGTATGCGCAACGCCAGTAGGGCAAGCGGTGATTGCAACAATTTTCTTCGCTGCTGATGTTGTATCTGCAGTGATAGGGGCTGCAAGTGTGGTTGCTTTTTCAAGTAAAGTGGCGTTTTCAACCGCTTGCTGGAGAAACGCAGTTGCGTCTTTTGCTATTTCGTTAATTTCCGCTTGGTAAACCTTTTTTCCTACAAAACGAGAAGTGTCGACGCTAGTATTTGCCGCAATGACAATGACTTCTGCTTGTTCAACGTCAGCTTCCGTCAATAGTGTTGGTTCAACCACACTTGATTGACATTCTATTTTGGCATTCCAGTTTAATTTTGCGGCGGCTTGTTCTAGTAATCCTGCCGCAAGGATGCTATTTGCTACACCGCTTGGACAGGCAGTAATAATGGCAATATTCATACAATAACCTTCTGTTCCTTAGTTTTGTTCTAAGTTTGTAATAGGGTAAAGCGCGCTAACTTCAGTTTGTCGCTTGATATTTTCCAGTTCTTCCTGACTGGTTAGCCCTACGCCAACTTGACTAACTGCCAAAGCAGAAAGTGCCGTAGCGAAGCGCAATAAATCGTTTTTAGGCATCAGTTGCATGTGGCCCCAACACAAGCCAGCGACCAGCGTATCGCCTGCGCCAACGGTGCTCACTACATTCATTCGAGGCGGTTTTGCACTAAGCCATTCGCCTTGGTTGAGCCACATAACACCGTCAGGTCCCATAGAAACCACGATGTTTTCTATGCCTTTGTCGCTCAGTGTTTGCGCTGCAGCTTGGCATTGTTCAGGTGTTGCTAGATGTTCGCCAACAAAATCACCAAGTTCTTCATCGTTAGGCTTAATCAACCATGGGTGAGCCTCAATACCTGACTTCAATGCGGCTTTGCTACTGTCGAACAACACCTTTTTGCCTTGTTGATGCAGTGCTTCTATCCATGCAGCGCATTGTTCGGCGGTTACGCCTCCAGGTAAGCTACCTGCAAGTACAAAGTAATCATGCGTCTCCGCTAGACGAAATAGTGTCTCCTCAAAGCGAGTAATTTCGTCGGCCGCTACTTGAACGCCAGGGAAGTTGATATCACTGACGTTGCCATTGGCCTCAACCAGCTTAACGTTGATACGAGTGGCACCCTTTACTTCCACAAATTCATTCTTAACGTTGATGTCATTGAAAAGCTGATGAAATAGCTCAGGGTTATCTTTACCGAGAAAGCCGGTAACCGTGACGTCTGCGCCTAAATCGCTCAATACTTTTGCTACGTTGACACCTTTACCAGCAGCGTGGAGATTGCTTTGCTGTACTAAGCTCACGGAACCAACGTTTAGTTCATTTACTGAACCTGTTAAATCCAATGCTGGGTTGAGCGTAATAGTGACAACCTTATTTGTTTTTTTTGTCATATCGGATCCTTAACCTTCACCAAGGCCAGAAGCGATTGCATTTCCGATAGACTCCAAGGCTTGCGGCGCATCAGGGCCTTCTGCTGTAAATTGAAGTTGGTGACCGTGCTTAACGCCCAGCGCGATGACTTTCATTAGGCTCTTCGCGTTTACTGCTTTTCCATCTCCGTCTAGGTTGGCAACACGTATAGTGGATTCAAACTTTTTCGCTTCTGCGACTAACATTGCCCCCGGACGAGCATGTAGGCCGTGGGAGTTTTTGATTTTAAATACAGCGGTATTGCCTTCTTCTGAAGATGCAGCTGTGACTTCTTCACCTTTGAACAAAGCAAGAATCTGTTCTACTGATGCATCTAAAAGCTTGCCGTGTTCATTGTTAAACACAATATTAGAAAGCGTTTTTAGGATAGATTGGTGAGCATTGTTACATGCTGCGAACGCGACAAGTGCACGCACTTTTTGACCTTCATATTCGCAGTCGTTTGCCGTCGAGACAAATGACACGCCTGTGCGAGTGACATGTTTGTCACTGCCAATTAACCACAGGCCATTACCTAGGTGAGTTGGTTGTTTGGTAACGAGATCAGCAACGAATTCGTTATCAGCACATCCCGTATTTTTTAACAGACCACCAGCAACAGCACTCATCTGTAGCATGTCGCTCGCAGGGAACATGAGTTGAATTAAAGAAGCGTCAAAGTCTGCTTCAAGCTGAACATCACCGTGCAGTAGGGCGATGATCTCGTCTTCGTTTTTTGCATTACGCAGACGCTCTTCTACGCCATCTGCGCCTAACACTTTGGTGAGCTGTTTAAGAATGCCAAGGTGCTCATCAGATTTAGCTGCGATACCGATAGCGACGAACACAGTATTGCCATCACCCCAGTCGACACCTTGTGGGAAGTGGTGCACAGCAACACCCGTTGTTTTCACCATTGAGCGAGTGTCAGTCGTGCCATGTGGGATAGCAATACCGTTCCCCAAAAACGTAGAGTTTTGGTTTTCACGGTTTAGCATGCCTTCAACGTAACCGTGTTCAACTAGGCCTTTATCAGTCAGGCTATGAGCAATACTCTTTATTGCTTCAAACTTATCTGTCGCTGATTGCGAGAGGGTAATGTCGTTCTTATTTAGCTTAAGCATGGTGCTTCTCCAGCCTTAAGGTATCAATTTAAAAATGTATTCTGTGTGAGAATTTGAACGCCGCTTCTTCTGAGCGCTTACTCAATCCTCAAACCTTTTATCTTTCAAGCTAAATCGATTCAGCTTGTTGGTAAATTTTTTAAAAGACTCAGAAAAACTGTTTTAAAAACTGACGTTAACAAACGAGCCTTTGCCGCTGTCCTATAGCCTAGCTCACAAATTGGTTTGTTGCGTGTTCGGGTGATTTACGTCAATTTTTAAGTTTTGCTGAATCCTTTCAGCTTTTATACTGAATCGGTTCAGCTTATAATTCAACTTATCGAAAGATCGTTGATGTATTAATATGATCGCGCGCACAGAATAAGGTTTAGAATATGACACTGGATGAAATAGCCAAATTAGCGGGTGTTTCTAAGACAACTGCAAGCTATGTGATTAACGGAAAAGCGCAGAAATACCGCATCAGCGAGAAGACTCAGAAAAAGGTGATGGCCGTTGTAGAAGAGTACAATTATAAGCCAGATCATGCGGCGTCTTCCTTGCGGGCAGGTAATTCACGCTCATTTGGGCTTATCATCCCAGACTTAGAGAACACCAGTTATGCGCGTCTTGCAAAGCTGATAGAGCAAAACTCTCGGAAAGCGGGGTACCAAATTTTGATTGGCTGCTCTGATGATGATCCTGATACAGAGCAAAAGGTGGCGGAAGCATTAGTCAGTCGTCGTATTGATGCGTTGTTTGTGGCAAGTGGTATGCCCACTGCAAACGAGTATTATCTTAAGTTGCAAAATTCTGGTACGCCAGTTATCGCGCTAGACCGTCCAATGGATGATGAGCACTTTTGTTGTGTCATCAGCGAAGATTTTGATGCCGCACTTGAACTCACTCAGTCAGTACTGTCCGAGGATATAAAGTCCATTGGCTTAATCGGTGCATTGCAAGATCTTCAAGTCTCAAAAGAGCGTGAGCTCGGTTTTCTATCTGCTTCTCAACAAGGTTGTAAAACGGCAACAGTGGGTTATGGACAACACTTCTCCCGGGAAGAAGGCAAGAAAGTCTTAGAGAGGTGGTTAACAGAGAACGCATTGCCAGATGCCATTGTTACAACGTCATATACACTGTTAGAAGGTGTGTTGGATGTAATGCTAGAAAAACCAGAACTGATGGGAAAGGTGCGTTTAGCAACATTTGGTGATAATCGACTGCTGGACTTCTTGCCTGTGAAAATCAACTCTTTGCCTCAACAGTTTGAGTTGATCGCGGACAGCGCAATGGAGTTAGCACTCAACGCTTCCGCCAAGCGTTACAAGCCTGGTGTAGAACTTATCCCGCGTAAAATTGTGAAACGTCACTAAGTAACTAAATAGGTTGCTCAAAGCTTTACTTCAGCAGTCAGCGCCACAAATGCGTGGTCGCTGGCGTTTTTATCTCTGTCATAAATCGGGTTGATCAGATGTTGGTTAGACACCTGATAGTCAACAACCTCGGCAACCGATATATCTGATAAGGTATCAAACTCTTGTGAGAGCAAGATATAGTCGAGTACATTCCCAGTGGAAAAATGATAGTGCGTGGCTGGGCGTTCATCCTTCAGGGTGTCACTTTGCAATAACCAACCATCTTTGAGTTGTAATTCAGTGACGCTGTCACCAGTATTGGATACCAATGCGCTGTTAACGCTGATAGGAGTAATAGGTTGATTCATATCGCCCATTAACACTGTCGGCATTGGTTCTTTTCGATACCTCTTTTGCATCGCGTCTCTTAACATCGCTGCTTCCCAGCCTCTTTGCTGGGTGGATAACCAGCGCCCAATAATCGTGCTAGACGTTTCTGGTTGTTCTGAGTCGGCCGGGCGTTGAGATTTCAGGTGCGTTACGTAAACGGCGATATGACCAAGTACAGGATGTATTACTTGGGCATAGATAGGTTTGCGACTGAACTCTGGAGCAACACTTACTCCAAAAGGCTCAAGCGTTGCTAAGTCAAACTCTACCGCTTGTACTTTTTCTATTGGAAACCGAGAGGCGATTGCCACAACAGGGCTTGAGTAAATGTACTCATCCTCAACATGTGGGGTGTCAACGGTCGCAAAGTAGGGGTAGCCGATGGTTGAAAAGAATGCCTGGGTCTTCTCGATACTGAATACTTCTTGTAAGCCAATCACGTCGCCTTCCAGTTTTTCAACTTGACGTTGCGTCCACGAAAGTTTGTCTCGCCATTGCTCTAACGAGTATATGTTCTCGAAATCATAGTAGGCGTTAGGCGGTGCGACAAAATTAAACAAGTTCGCAGTGACAAAGGTAATTCTACTTGGTTGAGACAAAGTATTCGCTCTTTTCAACAATAACTTAGAGAGTATATACCTTCAGGTTGCGTAATTGCAGCTTCGTTTGAGCTACGCATCGGTATACAAGCTAACAAGCGACAAGTTAAATGGGTTAAGAGGTGCTCAAATGCCAAGGCGAATCGGTGATTGAACATCGGCAGAGGTTTCTATTTTTAAGCATTGCGTTTAAACTTCAGGGCATCAAATAGTAAGAGTAAGTAACATGACCCAAGATTACGACCACGAAGAGTATTTAGAAGGCGAAGAGATTGAGATCGAAGCGATTGGCATCGATGTTGATGCGCATCCAATCGAACTGTACAAGCTTTTTAAAATCGCAAACTTGGTCAGCGGTGGCGGCGAAGCAAAACATATCATCGAGGAAGGCTACGTCGCGGTGAATGGTGAACTAGAAACACGTAAGCGCCGCAAGATGTATGATGGTGACTTTTTTGAGTTTAACCAGGAATATTATGTTGTGGTTTGCGATGCGCCAGTAACCGAACCTGAAACGGCAGAGCAAAAAGCAGAAAAGAAAGCGAAAAAAGAAGCGCAGTCTTCTCGTAAAGATAAGTCTCGTCAAAGTAAGTCACCTAAAGCCTCTGGGCCTAAATCAACAGGCCGTAAAGCGGCACATAAAGAGCGTAAAGCGAAGAAAGAAGCGTTGTCTCAGTCTGCTAAGAAAGGCAAAAAAGAAGACAAACCGCAAGCCACTCGTGATCCGAAGAGTGGACGTAATTCTATTGATTTTTTCTAGGGAAATGAACGCTTAACTAAATAAGTGACATCTGAGTAAAACTAAAAAGCGCCGAGCATATTATATCGGCGCTTTTTTGGTTTCACTGTGCTGTAAGTGGGTAGTGTTAATGCACTGTCGTCTCGATGTTTAGGCTATCTGTCCAGTGATGAATGGCGCAAGGCTTTCCTAAGTAAAAGCCTTGGTAATAATCCAAATTAAGTTGATACATAGCTTGTAGCTGCACGTCTTCTTCAACCCCTTCTATAATGACTTTTGCTCCCATATGATCCGCTAGATCAACGGCGCTATGTATGGAAAAGGTTTCTCCGGCGCAGTAGTCTAGTAAATAGGAACGATCGATTTTGATGATGTCAGGGCAGAGCTGCTGAACACGTGCGATATCAGAATGTTGGGCGCCAAAATCATCGATAGCAAAGATAAAACCATTTGCTTTCATTAACTGTACGGCTTTGATTAATAAATCCGTATCTCCGCATGACTCTTCGACTACTTCAAAAACTACGTCTGATGGGCTCATACCAAGTTCGGAAAGGCGTTTGTAAAGCAGGCCGTTATCTTTAAAGCCCATGTCTTTGGTTAGTGTGAGTAGCGTTTGAGGCATGACGTTAAGAAACAGTTTGATCGGCGTCCCTGCGAAATAGCGTGCGAAATTTCGAATGTGCATTGCTCTGGATAAAAACTCTACACATAAGCGAAAGTAGGGATCAAGACCATTATTGGCCAGAAACACGTCAGGACGAATTAGGGAACCATCAATGCCACGAATACGCAGTAAGGCTTCCATACCAATAATACGTTGGCGTCTATCAAAAATTGGCTGATAAACACTGTGAAAAGTGAATTGATTGAGAACTACGTAATATTCACCAAGATTATCTTGTTTTATGTATCGCTCGTAGTCGGATTGATTCTTTAACTCCATGAAAAACGCCGAAAATTTAGCATCTTGCCAATGTAACAGGGTGCAATTCTGATTTGAAGAATCAAATGTGCCTAATTACATATGCGGTTGAGTTAATTTGAAATGGCTTCCGATTTTGCTTCAATATGGCGGAAAATAAGTGACAGACCAAAACAGATTAAGAAGTAAGCAAGGCCGACAATCAACCAAATTTCAAATATATACCCTGATGAATTTGCCATCTCTGTCCCAACAAACGTCATTTCTTGTATCGAAATCAGTGAAACAATAGAGGTGTCTTTCACCAAAGAGATGGTTTGACCGGCAAGTGCAGGTGTGATTGATTTAAGCACCTGTGGCGCAATAACAAATCGGTATTTCACCCATCGAGACAAGCCCAATGAGTCAGCCGCTTCCCACTGACCTTGGTCGATACTTTGTAAACCACCGCGCACAACTTCTGCAATGTAGGCAGAAGAGAGTAAGCCGACACATAACACGCCAGAGGCAAGGTTTTCCCAAAGGTTCGAAGGCCCAAACAGAAAGTGCTGTAGCGCATTTGGTTCGCCGTTGTAGTTTCGTAGAATATCTTCCAAACCAAGTAACGGGATCAATTGGTTAGAAATGAAAAAGTAGAAAATAAAAACAAATACCAACGGAGGGATGTTTCTCACTAACTGGATAAACGCATTGGCAGGTGTGCGCAACCAAACGGAACGAGAGAAGCGTCCTAAGCCTAACAAAGTGCCAAACACTAATGCGAAGCTTATGCCCCAAACACTGAGCCTTAACGTCGAAATCAAACCTTGGAAGAAGTAGGGCAAACTACCATCTGCTCTAGGCGTGAAAAGTAATTCAAGCGCCTCTTTCCACTGCCACAAATAATGCACACCAACAGCGGACCGATGGTACAGCCAAACACCACCGATACCGCACATAACAAGTAGTACCCAGTCTAGTGTGTTTAATTGCGGTAAAAGGTAGCCTGTGCTGGATTTCGCGGGTGCTGTGCGAGTGGTAGTGTGTTCGCCCAAAAATTTGACTCCGATAAGTTATGGAAAAGTAAAATGAATGATTGGAGAGTATAGGCTCGCGGCGTCCACGAGCCATTAAGATTACTGGCCTTGCGCGACTTGATCTTGCCAATCTAATGTCGAGAACCAGTATTCATAACGTTGTTTTAACCATCCATCTTGGGTTCTTGCTTCAATCCATTTATTGAAAAAGGCCTTTTTATCTTCTTCCCCCAAACGAACTGCAAAGGCTTCGTTACCTTGTGATAGTCGCTCAGAGAATGGAAGGAATAGTTTGTCGCTGTGTTTCACTGTCTCATGTTCTGGTTTTGGGCTAGAAGCAATGACCGCGTGGGCGTTACCATTCAGCACCTCTTGGAACGCTTGTGCGTCGTCATCGAATTGCAGGATCTTCGCTTTCGGGAAGGTTTCTCTGGCTACTTGAACGGTGAATGCGCCGCGACGAGCCGCAATTTTTACGCGTCGTGAATCAAAATCCGAAAATTCGCTAAAACCAGAGGCGAGTTCTTTGTTTGCTGCTACTTGAACGCCTGAGTGTGAGTAGGGCTCAGTAAACAAGACGCTTTTGGAGCGTTCAGGCGTAACAGACATGCCACCAATGATCACGTCGAACTTTTTCGCCAGTAGTGCGGGAATAATGCCATCCCACGCAGTTGGTACGAATTCCACTTTCAAACCTGAATCTTGTGCTAAGCGTTTGGCAACATCGATTTCAAAACCGATTAACTCACCTTGCTTGTTACGCATTGCCCAAGGTACAAATGTTGACATACCAACTCGCAAAGTGCCTCGTTCTTTGATTTGATCTACATTGGGTGTGGCAACATCTTCTTTCGCGATTGTAGGCATAGCGATGGCTAGCCCTAATAATGCAGTAATGGTCGCTTTGAATAACTTCATGTTATCTCCTTATAATTTGCGCCAACTGGCTCCGAGTTTGTGTTCTAGCCATGCAGACAAGCCAGAAAGTGACAGAGTGAGAGCAAGATAAATTGCTGCCACGGTAAACCAAATTTCAAACGGCATCGCCGTCTCTGAGACGATGTTGCGTGCCTGTGTTGTTAGATCAAAAATCGCCATCACGCTTACAATGGAAGAGTTTTTGATCAAAGAAACCACTTCATTGGTTAATGGCGGTAATGTGCGCTGTAAAACCTGAGGCAAAATTACGTCTTTGTAGGTGTAAAACGGTGATAGTCCGAGAGTTTGTGCTGCTTCGAATTGCCCTTTAGGAATACTGTTTAAACCTGCACGGAATATTTCCGCGGTGTAGGCTCCTTGGAAAAGGGATAATGCCAAAACGGCGGTGCTGAATCGGTCCAAACCAATCACGGGGCCAAACACGAAGTAGAGTAAATAGATTTGCACCAACAACGGCGTGTTACGTATTACTTCGACATAAGTGGTACCAATAACATTGCCGACTTTCGAATCGCTAAGCCTTAGTAACGCGGTGACCAACCCCAACACTAAGGTAAAAAATAGACTAATAGCAGAGATGTTAAGCGTGACCAATAGCCCATCAATAAGTTCTGCCGGCCACCATTCGCCATCTTCATAAAAAGCGATGTAATCAGGTACGCGCTCCCATTGCCATTGATAGCCCATAGCGTCGGCACCAGAGTCCAACACCCACACAATCGCTATGAAGAGGAGCGTCATTTGCAGTAAAGCTTGAAGGACAGGTTTGATTACGCGAACTATCATCAGTAACTTAAAATTTGGTTCAAAAATGCTTGGGTGCGTGGATGCTGTGGTGTCTCAAATAAGGCGACTGGAGAGTTCATTTCCAAGATTTGGCCTTCATCCATAAATACCACGCGGTTCGCTACTTTTTTGGCAAATCCCATTTCATGCGTGACGCAAATCATCGTCATTCCGCTTTGAGCCAGCTCAACCATGACATCCAACACTTCGTTGATCATTTCCGGATCAAGCGCTGAAGTTGGCTCGTCAAACAGGAGTAAATCCGGTTCCATACACAAGGAGCGGGCAATCGCGACGCGTTGCTGCTGACCGCCAGAAAGCTGGATAGGATACTTACTCGCTTGCTCTTCAATATTGACTCGCTTTAGGTAATGTTTTGCGCGTTTTTCAGCTTCTTGTTTTGATAATTTGAGTGTGCGAATCGGCGCTAAGGTGAGGTTTTCCAGTACAGTCAAGTGAGGAAAAAGGTGAAAGTGTTGGAACACCATGCCGATTTTACCGGGCTTGAGAGATTTTGCGTGAGAAGGCTGGCCGAACACATGAAGCTGGCCTTCTTGAATCGATTCAAGATGGTTGATGCAACGAATGAGCGTTGATTTTCCGGAACCTGAAGGGCCACACACCACGACGATCTCGCCAGAATGCACGGAGAAGTTAATGTCTTTTAGAGCGTGGTAATCGCCATACCACTTATTTACGTCGCTAAACTCAACGACGGGAGTATTCTCTTTCAAAGGGGCACGCTATAACGGAAAAATATCCTTTTACAATAGCAAGTTGTGCGCGTAATTTCATTAAGAATAAGCTAATGTTTAGGCGATGATTTTAAGACTCTATTCAGATCGCTTACAAGAGACATCCATGTTTCTTTAATGTTGGTGCAGTCTAGAGTATGACTAACTCAGTTCAACGAGATACGGATAACGAACAACAATCGCAACAACAGACATAACCATTAGTGTCTGTGCAGAATAGTAGGTCACCATGACAACTTGTCGTGAAAATATTGACCGTCCTCCA
Source organism: Vibrio sp. Vb1554 (assembly GCF_033344235.1). Classification (NCBI taxonomy): domain Bacteria; kingdom Pseudomonadati; phylum Pseudomonadota; class Gammaproteobacteria; order Vibrionales; family Vibrionaceae; genus Vibrio; species Vibrio sp. Vb1554. The sequence goes on from NZ_JAWPOJ010000004.1 coordinate 140,005, forward strand.
AAGCGTTCGAAAGCCAATACGATGCCAGAGATAATAAAGATAAAGCTTCCGAGCACTGCAAAGGAGGAGGATTGTGTTTTCCCACTCAAATAATACTCGATCGAAGCCCAGCACATAGTCATCAGTACCAATATATAACTGGCAACTGGCCGTTTCTCTTTACCGAGATCCGGTCGGAACAACCAGTAGACGCATATACCGAGTCCGAACAAGGCAATTGGGAGCCAAGGTGTAAAATGCCACGCTGACATGATGGCAAAACCATAACTATAGGAGAGATGGGCAGAGCAAAAGAGCACTAATCCTGTAATGAACTTGTCTCTAGGGAGCATTAATAACACGTCACCAAGCAACGAGAGCGATAAGCCAATCAAAATCCAATGCGCATATGGCATTGGGTAAGCCGGGGACTGAATTAAAATACCAAGCATACAGAGCACTGGTAATGGTTTAGAAACGTAAAAGAGCCATTTAGAGCCTTTACGGATACTGATGATATGTATGAATGCTAATACGACAACAACTAGCCACATAAAGTGTTTTCTCGAACAGACAAAATTATGTAGTACATCACTACAACAAATCAAAACTTAATTAACGAGTTAACTCGTTCTTTGATCTCAATTATTTTTATTTGTGTAAAGCTGGACAGTTGTCTCTTTACTAACCAACACGGCCGATTTTTTGTCTGGAGGGAATCGTTGTTTTTAGAAGCCTCCTCGTTTTGAACGTGATGTGGCTTACAAAATAGCATAAAAAAACGGTATTGTGACTGTTAAGTCACAATACCGTTAAACCCTAGGAAGGGCAGTGAAGAATTGTTGCAGTTATGAGACAGCTAACTCTAAGATTTCTCGGCTACGTTCAAGTGTGATCGCCTGGTTTTCACCTAAAACAGTCATGCCGTGTTTGTTTAGTTGATCAATGATGGCATCGATAGCTTGTTCACGGCTCTCACCATAGTTTTCGAGCTTAGTTGCGACATCAAGTTGATGATAAAACGCTTCGATAGATTCGATTGTGCGCTCTGCTAAATCCTCACCTGCTTCAAGACCAAATACGTTGCGACCCATTTGTTCTAACTTAGGGCGCTTAAACTGCATTTGGTTACGAAGTAACGACGGTTGGACAATTGCAAGAGAACGCGCATGATCAACGCCCCATAGAGCCGTTAATTCATGGCCGATCATATGTGTTGCCCAGTCTTGTGGAACGCCACTACCAATTAACCCATTCAATGCTTGGTTAGCAGACCACATTAAGTTTGCGCGCCACATATCGTCGTCTCGTTCCGCAAACTGTTCTCCGAGTGTTTTTAAAGTTTTCAGCAGTGTTTCTGCGTAACCATCTTGAACCATTGCACCGGTAGGAAGCGTCAAGTATTGCTCACATACGTGCACCCATGCGTCAACAATGCCGTTGATAAGCTGGCGTTCTGGCAGTGTTTTCATTACATCTGGGTCTAACACGGCAAATTTTGGCTGCACTGCTGGAGACATGAACGGAAGTTTGTCTTGAGTTTCTTTTTTAGTGATAACTGCGCCCATGTTTGACTCTGAGCCTGTTGCTGGCAATGTCAAAATTGCAGCTAGAGGCGTCGCTTCAGTGACTTGGTGCTTACCAATCATGATATCCCAACCATCACCATCATACTTTGATGCCGCTGCTACGTATTTGGAGCCATCGATGACTGAACCACCACCTACCGCTAAAATAAAGTCAACGCCATGCTCTTTTACCATTGCGACTGCTTTATCGAGTGTTTCTTTGGTTGGGTTTGGTTCAACACCTGAAAACTCTAGCCATTCATGTCCCTCAAGAGCTTCTGCTACTTGGTCGTACACGCCATTTTTTTTGATGGAGCCACCACCGTATACCACTAAAACTTTTTGGTCGGATGGGATAGCTTCTTTGATTGCTGCGATTTGTTTTTGACCAAAGAAAATCTTGGTTGGGTTTACATAAGAAAAGTTCATTATTAGCCCTCTTGCTTCCAGTGAAGGAGATTGAATACATGCATATTAGTCCTGATTAACGATGGTTAACAGGTCGATTTCTGCAAATAATTTGCCTATTTCTACAAAATTAATGCTCTTGAGCTAGAAAGTTAAAGTCGAGAGGAAGTATAGTGCTCGAAACGATAATAGAGACCAAACTCGTTGGTCATTGATGGAGCGCTCTAATGCACACTCTCGCAGATATCATGCAGCAATATGTTGAAAAGCAGGGGCTGCATGACCTAGAAGGTATGAAGAAAACAGCGATAGATGGCGTATGGTTTTATCGCAGTAGCAAAGGGAATCATCGCCAGCCGTTTGTCTATCAGTCCGGCATCATCGTCTTGGGTCAAGGGCATAAGAACATTCATATTGGTGATACACCAGTGCAATATGGGCCCGATGATTACCTTGTTGTCGGGGTTCCCATGCCACTAGAGTGCGAAGCGTTTGCGACAAACAATGAGCCTTTACTTGGCATTTCGATAGATATTTCGCCAACGCTTCTTCATAAACTCGTTAAAAAATTAGAGGCTGAGAAATTCAGTAATAAGTGTCTGGATGCGACCCGTTGCGGCCTTAAGTCGGTACGTATGAATGAAGGTATGTTGGATGCGTGCAAGCGGTTAATGAAAGCAATGTGTGACGAGCTTGATGTTATCATGCTTGGCGAGCTGCTTCTTGAGGAAATTGTGTATCGTACTTTGGTGAGCAAAGAGGGGTATGTTTTATTTGACCTAGCACATCAAGAAGGTTCTTACGCGAGGGTCGCTAAAGCACTAAATCGCGTGCATCAAGCGTATCACGAACAGTTGAACGTACAAGCATTGGCTGAAGAAGCCAACATGAGTGTGTCTGCTTTCCATCAAGCATTTCGCAATGTCACGCTTGAATCTCCGCTGCAATATATTAAGAAAGTTCGACTTAACAAAGCGCGCGAATTGATCCAGTTAGAGGGGCGACGTGTTAATGATGCAGCGAGAATGGTCGGGTACACGAGCCCATCACAGTTTAGTCGCGAGTACAAGCGGCATTTTAATGAAACGCCAAGGTCAACAAAGGCTTAGTGATCTTTATTTCAAAATGGCGACTTTTTTTACCTTTTTTATTAATTTGCGAGTGACATATTTATTTGAGTTATAAAATTAGTTACTGGTGCCAAATAATAGGTACGTTGTTGCAATCATTTAGTGGATTGTTGCGAGGCGGTGTGGAAAACTCGTAAATAGATAGTGTGAAATTACCAACTTGTACTTAAGTTATTTTACGTCGAAATAAAAGTATAGATGCGTTTCGTTTAGCGCATTTAGTATTGTTTTAACAATAACTTAAGGAAGAGCGATTATGCACCTTAACAACGGCAACGCAGTGAAAAACGTGTTCACACTAAGCACACTCACCGCTTCTTGTCTTATGGCCTTCAATAGCTACGCAGCAGTTGACTGTGCCCCTCTAGAAACTTGGCAATCATCAAAAGTTTATAACGGTGGCGACCAAGTTCAGCATGAAGGTAATGCTTATAAAGCGCGTTACTGGACGCAAAACAATAATCCAGCGCAATCTGGTGAGTGGGGCGAGTGGGAAACACTTGGCGCTTGTGATGGCACTGGACCGGTTGATCCACCTCAGAATGAAGTCCCGACGGTTACTCTGACATCGCCTTCTGCGTCGGCTTCTGTGACTGCGGGTGATGTTGTTAACCTAGCTGCAGATGCGGCAGATACTGATGGTACTGTTAGCAAAGTAGAGTTCTTTGTTGATGGTGTATTAGTTGGTCAGGCAACGTCTGCGCCGTATGCTGCATCGTGGACAGCAACTGAAGGACAGCACGAGTTCTCTACCAAGGCCTATGACGATGCAGGTGCCGTTAGTACGGCAAGTGTTGTGACGTTAACTGTGGCATCAGCGCAACCTGGTAACGAAGCGCCGACAGTGGATGTCGCGCTTTCTGCGAGCTCTATTGACCTGGGTGGTTCCGTAACACTGACTGCAAATGCTACGGATGCGGATGGTACCGTTGCTAAAGTTGATTTTTATGTTGCAGGTGTGCTTGCTGGCACTGCTACAACAGCGCCATACACGCTGGATGTAACCCCTTCACAAGCTGGCTCATTAAGTGTTTATGCGAGAGCAACCGATGATGCTGGAGCAACAGCAGATTCTGCAATTGCGACGTTAACAGTAAACGGCGGCGCAGTGACATCTAATTGTCGTCCTGATGGTCTTTATCAAACAACGGGTGTAGATGTTCCTTACTGTTCTATTTATGACGAAGAAGGCCGTGAGAAAATGGGGGCTGATCACCCACGTCGTGTAATCGGCTACTTCACCAGTTGGCGATCAGGTGACGACCCACAATCGACTTACCTTGTTAAAGACATTCCTTGGGAACAACTTACTCACATTAACTACGCGTTTGTGAGCATTGGTTCTGACGGCAAAGTAAACGTTGGCGACGTAAATGATCCTAACAACCCTGCTACAGGTAAAACTTGGCCAGGCGTTGAGGTAGATCCCGCTCTTGGTTTTAAAGGTCATTTTGGTGCACTAGCAACTTACAAGCAAAAACATGATGTTAAAACGCTAATCTCGATTGGTGGTTGGGCTGAAACGGGCGGTCACTTCGATACGAACGGCGATCGTGTAGCTGATGGTGGCTTCTACACCATGACGACGAATGCGGACGGTTCTATTAATCATGCTGGTATTGAGAAGTTCGCAACTTCAGCCGTTGAAATGATGCGTCAGTACAAGTTCGATGGTCTGGATATCGACTATGAATACCCGACGTCAATGGCTGGTGCTGGTAACCCTTACGACAAAGACTTCATGGAACCACGTCGTCAGTATTTATGGGCGTCTTACCAAGAGCTGATGAAAGTATTGCGTGAGAAACTTGATGCGGCATCCGCGCAAGATGGTATTCATTATATGCTGACTATCGCAGCACCATCTTCAGGTTACTTGCTACGTGGGATGGAAACCTTCGATGTAACTAAGTACCTAGACTACGTAAACATCATGTCTTACGACTTGCATGGGGCTTGGAATGATCACGTTGGTCACAACGCGGCTTTATTCGATACAGGTAAAGACTCGGAGCTAGCGCAGTGGAACGTATACGGCACTGCTGCATACGGTGGTATCGGTTACTTGAACACAGACTGGGCTTACCATTACTTCCGTGGTTCTATGCCAGCAGGTCGTATTAACATTGGTGTTCCTTACTACACCCGTGGTTGGCAAGGTGTTACTGGTGGCGAAAATGGCCTATGGGGCCGAGCGGCACTACCAAACCAAGCAGAGTGCCAACCGGGCACAGGTGAAGGTGAGAAGAACAACTGTGGTCACGGCGCTATTGGTATCGACAACATGTGGCATGATACCGACCCTAAAGGAAACGAAATGGGCGCTGGTTCTAACCCAATGTGGCATGCTAAGAACCTAGAAAACGGTATTTGGGGCTCTTACGCAGCTGCTTACGGTCTCGACCCAGTCAACGATCCTTCAGATAAGTTTGTTGGTACTTATACTCGTCATTACGATAGCGTTGCTGTGGCACCTTGGCTGTGGAACGCAGAGAAGAGCGTATTCCTATCTACGGAAGATAAAGCTTCTATCGAGGTGAAAGCCGATTACGTTATCGATAAAGAGATCGGCGGTATCATGTTCTGGGAACTAGCAGGTGACTACAACTGTTACGTACTGGATGCAAATGGTAATCGTACGGCAGTAGATGCAACTGAACAAGCTTGTGCGGCGGGTAATGGTGAATACCACATGGGTAACACTATGACCAAAGCTATCTACGACAAGTTTAAGTCTGCGACGCCTTACGGTAACAAAGTAGCGACTGGTCCAACACCAACTGAAGCAGTAGACATTACTGTTAGTGTTGGCGGCTTCAAAGTTGGCGACCAAAACTATCCAATTAACCCGAAAATCACGTTTACGAACAACACTGGTCAAGCGATCCCTGGCGGTACTGAATTCCAATTCGATATCCCAGTATCTGCGCCGGACAACGCGAAAGACCAATCAGGTGGTGGTTTGAAAGTGATTGCTTCTGGACATACTCGATCAAACAACATTGGTGGCTTAGATGGCGTAATGCACCGTGTGTCGTTCTCTCTACCAGCATGGAAAGACTTGCCAGCGGGCGGCACTTACGAGCTTGATATGGTTTACTACCTGCCAATCTCTGGTCCGGCTAACTACTCAGTGATTTCTGGTGGTAAAGAGTTTGCGTTTAAGTTTGAACAGCCAGATCTACCAATTGGTGACCTCAATGCGGGCACGGGTGGTGGTACCACTGAACCAGGTACGTGTGATACGACAGGTTTAGTGACATACCCAGCTCTGCCACAAACGGATTGGGCAGGTAATCCAAGCCACGCTAACCAAGGTGATAAGATCATCCACAACGGTGTGGTTTACCAAGCGAACTGGTGGACAGCGGCTGAACCGGGTACAGATGGTAGCTGGTCAACGGTATGTAACATCTAATTATTATGGATTATTTGTTATAGCCTAATGTTTACAGGCACTTAAACAAAAGCGCACGATGACTATCGTGCGCTTTTTTGTTGTGATAGTTTGTCGTTTAATCGAATTGGTAACTTTCGGGTATGACGACAATACCTTTGTCTGAGATTTTAAATCGCTTCGCATCTTCAAGTTTGTTGATGCCAATTTGAGTATGTGGCGGAATACGAACATGTTTATCAACTATGCAGTTTACCAACTGACTTCCTTCACCAACTTCTACGTCATCAAAAATGATGGAATCGACTACCGTTGCACTATCTTGAATGCGTACATTAGAGGAAATAATGGAGTGCTGTACCGAGCCTCCGGAATTGATGACACCGGTAGCAATGATGGAGTTAATAAAAATGCCTTCATTACCCGTGGCCGACGATACAGTACGAGCTGGTGGAAACTGCGGCTCGTAAGTACGAATCGCCCAATTAGACTGATAAAGGTTCATTGGCGGCACAGGTTCTAGTAGATCCATATTCGCTTCATAGAAGGAATCAATGGTACCCACGTCGCGCCAATAGCAATCTTTATCGACGCGCCCTTTACTTCCACAGAATTGATAAGCGTAAACGGATTCGGTATCAATTAGCTTAGGTATGATGTCTTTTCCGAAGTCATGGCTTGATGAATCGAGTTTTGAGTCGTCTTCGAGTGCTTCTTTCAAAACATCCATATCAAAGATATAGATTCCCATGGAAACGAGGCTTCTGGTTTTGCTTCCTGGAAGGGTAGGTGGGCATTCTGGTTTTTCTATAAATGAAGTAACTAGCCCGTTTTCTGCGGTGCCCATTACACCGAATGCTGAAGCATCCTCTACGGGAACATCCATACAGGCAACGGTGAGCTTAGCACCTTTCTCTTTATGCTCTTCAAGCATTGCGGCGTAGTCCATTCGATAGATATGATCGCCGGATAACACAACCACATACTTTGCATCATTTCGCGATAGCAACCACATGTTGTGATAAATCGCATCGGCGGTTCCTTCATACCATGCACCACCTTTGCGCATTTGTGGTGGAACAGCAGTAATGTACTCGCCTAGCTCTGGATTGAATATCGACCAGCCGTCTCGTAAGTGTTTTTGAAGTGAATGAGATTTATATTGGGTTAAAACAAGGATCTTGCGTAAACCCGAATGTAAACAATTGGTTAGTGTGAAATCTATAATTCTATATTTTCCGCCAAAAGGTACGGCTGGCTTGGTTCTGTCATCGGTGAGTGGGCTGAGTCTAGACCCCATCCCTCCTGCTAAAATTACGGCGAGTGCGTCTTCCATAGTATTCCCTTTCCCTTTTCTGACATGCATCAAAACGGTGCTAACCTGAAGGAGGTGGTATGCAACGCAGAGGTTTTGAAAAGCATGTGCTAATGTGCTTATTAGTGAAAAGTCTACTACAAGAATCGAGCCATAGAATATCTCCTTAAAAATCAAGGAGGTTAAAATTTCACTGTAAGACAACTGCACCATATTAGTGAAGCGCTAAATAGCCCGTGCATCAAATTGGCGCAAAATTGTAGAAAGGAGAAGTCAACAAGTATGGATTTACAATGTAAAGTGGCGACAAAACAAGAAGATAAATAGGTTTTTCTAGCTTAATAACTATGGCTAAACAAGGCTTAGGGTTAGCGTCTTAACTCTAAAGGTCTAAAACAGGCGCGTTGATGTAAGGCAGGAGAGCTTTGTATCAACAATTCAAGAGTAGAAGGCCTGAGACAACTCTTTTCACAGTTGTTGAGAGTGAGTGAGTGGATAGGTAAGTAGACCACTCACTCAATGAATATGCTCACTTCACTGATAGCGATACGTTATCACTGCACTAAGAGAGACCGACGATATTTCCTTCATCATCAAGATCTAAGTTCATAAATGCGGGTTTATCAGGTAAGCCTGGCATCGTCATCACGGTACCAGATAATGCATAAACGAATCCTGCGCCCGCACACAAGCGCAGCTCGCGGATTGGGACGGTAAAACCAGTTGGTGCGCCTTTGACTGCGGAGTCTGTGGTTATCGATAGTGGTGTCTTCGCGATGCAAACCGCTAAGTTGTTAAAGCCTAATTGCTCAAAATGTTTGAGCTGTTCAGTCGCGATAGGAGTCATTTCTATATTGGTTGCTCCATAGCCCGCTTCACATACTGCCATGAGCTTTTCGAGTAATGATTGCTCTTTGTTGTATAACGGACAAAACTCTACAGGCGTGGTACACGCATCAATAACATGTTGAGCTAGTTCCGTTGCGCCTTGTCCGCCTTGCGAAAAAGCGGTGCTGATGGCTACTTTAACTTCGGGATTAAATTGGTGAATCAGCTCTTCAAGAGCTTTAAGCTCTTTCACACAATCTTGTGGAAACTGGTTAATGGCAACGACAGCAGGTAAACCGTATTTATGAACGTTATTTATGTGCCATTTTAAATTTTCAAACCCAGCCTCCAATGCTGCTTGGTCCGGATTAAAAATGGAATCTGGAATAGCCATACCTGGGCGTAAATCGTAGTGTCCAGAATTCGCTTTGAGGCCGCGTAATGTTGCTACGATCACTACACAGTCCGGGGCTTTGTTGGCGGCAGCAGCTTTAATGTTACACGCTTTCTCAAATCCCATATCCGAACCAAAACCGGCTTCAGTTACCGTGTAACCTGACAATTTTAGCGCAATATCGTCCGCGATAATGGATGAATTTCCATGGGCGATGTTTGCAAATGGACCTGCATGGATCAACGTAGGAACACCTTCTAGAGTTTGCATCAGTGTTGGTGCAATCGCCTCTTTTAGTGTTACTGCCATTGCTCCTGCAACTTGTAGATCTTCCGTAGTGACGGGGGTTCCGTTCAAATCGTACGCTACGACAATTTTCCCGATACGTTGACGTAAATCTTTTAAATCTTTGGCTAGTGCAATTATAGCCATTAACTCGGAAGCAGCTGAAATATCGAACCCTTCGTCACGCTCGAAACCATTGATGGTTTTTCCTGCATCATTGAGGCCAATTTTGACTTTACGTAGTGCACGATCATTATGGTCCATCACTCGTTTCCAAGTAATACTTGCCGTGTCGATTTTAAGTGCTCTTAACCCGGTGCGTGATTCAAAGGCATCATAACCCTCGCGTTGCTCATGGAACAAGCGAGCGTCAAGAGCGGCTGAAGCAAGGTTGTGCGCCGCTGTCACTGCGTGAATGTCACCAGTAAGGTGTAAGTTTAACTCTTCCATTGGAGCTACTTGAGAATAACCGCCGCCCGCTGCGCCACCTTTAATACCGAAGACGGGTCCCATCGAAGGTTGCCTTATACATGCAATAACAGATTGATTAAGCTTTGCTAAACCTTGCGCCAGGCCTATCGTCGTAACGGTTTTTCCTTCGCCAAGAGGAGTCGGCGTGATCGCAGTGACGAGTACAAGTTTACCGTCATCATTTGCTTTGAGTCGTTCCAAACATTTTGGGTGGACTTTGGCTTTGTGCTTCCCGTGAGTGTCATACTCTTCGGGTGATAGTCCTACTTTTTCCGCGATAACATCAATAGAAGAAAGTGGTGTTTTTCGGCAAATTTCGATATCTGACTGCATGGAGAATCCCCAAAGTGGTACTCAGGTAGCGTTGAAAAACTACCTGAGTTATAACGAGTATTATTGTGAGGCAAAGGTCTGCTTGGTGATGGTACTGTTTCGGTTAGGCTTGTAAAGAGTTTACTGCTTCGTATTGTGCGACATACTAACGAAATCTACTCGTTACAGTGCTAGACAAAAACAAAAAGGCCACCAAATGGTGACCTTGATATATTTTTAGCTTTAAAGCTGTCGTTTTAACGATCCCAATAAGTCTCTTCTAAGCTATCTTCTCGTTCAGGAAGCGCTCGCGATAGGCGAGGAGAGTGCTGCGTCAACACTTCATAGCTTACTCGGTTTGCGTATTTACAGATCTGAGAAAGCGAGGAGTAGGTTAAGCATCGTACTTCGTGCTTTTCTGAGTTAGGCACTTCTTTTTGGTGGAAAGAGTTTGCTGCCATGTCATGCAGTAAGGCTGAAAGGGCTGCATCACCTGCACCGTTAGTGTTCTTAATCTCTAGTGGTCCACCAAGGTAAGGGCCGATGTGAGAGTAGACCTTCATTGGGTTTTGACAGTCTTCTTTACGCATCGCACGACTAAACTCGTACTGGTTAAAGGCTTCGAGGGAGCTTTCAAGGATGTCGTGTGTGGTTTCTCGTTTTACTTTCTCATCGGTGTAACCAGCCATGTACAGACCATTTGGTCCTGCCGTACACAGTACGAGATCAACCCATTCAAGTGCTTTATCAGCAGCAGCTAGCGGCTCTGTTTCACCTGTTAGCGCCGCACCTTCTTCTTCATTCATAGCGACAACAGAAATGTTTTCGCGAATGTATTCTTGCCACCACTGTGCGTTACCTTCGATAACGTACTTCGTCCCTAACGTAAGTACAACAGGGACATCGTGCTTCTTAGCAAAGTCGATCGCTCTTTGTACCGCTTTAGGCATTGGATCTTCTTCTTTACCACGCATGAGGTAAGAAGAAACAACCAGGGCTGATGCTTTCTCAAAGATCTCTTCAGGAATGCTTTCCGGAAGTAGTTGATTCATATGACCTTCGTTGATAGCAAATGTACGCTCACCGTCTTGAGAAATTAGGGTGTAGCAGCGACCAATAGGGCCATCTACCGTTTGTAAATGGTTAAGGTTCATGCGTGAAGACGTACGGCAAAGGTAGCGGTAAGCAAAAGAACCGACTTGAATGTTCTTAGACATCACACCGAGCAAAACGGATTTGCTATCGGCTAAAACTGAGTAGTTGTGAAGAGTATTGCCAATCGTGTCACCTGGGTATTGGTGTGTGATCAGGCCTTGCTCAACCAGTTCTTCGTAAAGTGCATCTGCTTTGCTTTCTTCAAGAACGAGCGAATGTCCTTTACTCAGGTTGTATTTCTCTAAAAACGCGTCATCTACACGTGCTTCGATATCTACAATGGTTTGACCGACACCAACAATAGTTGGGCGATATAGCTTAGGTGCCTGTCGGATTTGGTTTACTAATGGATCTCGAGCGTGAGTTGGGAAGTAGTGTTTAGATTTACGCTGACCAGGAAACTTCATGCTTGTTCTTGAGTGAGAAAAAAAAGAGGCGGGATTGTATCACAAAAAAATGAAAATCGTGGCGATTTATTACAAAGAAGTCTGCTCGCTGAAAAAATCAGCGAGCTGAGTAAATAGCAACCAAAGCAGCAGCAGCTTATGACGCTTGTCGTATTGCAATGGGTTGTTTTTTTAAACTTGTTGCTCAGCAGCGCCCGGAAAGAGCCTGCTCCGCGCTAACTAAATTTACCCGCGTTACTTTTTCACTTCAGTTGGCTCAACGTAAGCCTTGGTACCCCAAAGTGGGACTGTCGAAAGGCTATGCTTAAAACTACCATCGGTCTCTTTTGTTGTATAAGACAAGTAGAGTAAGGTTTGGTTATCGGCATCATAAATACGGCGAACCTTCATTGTTTTGAAGAAAATGCTTTTTGACTTCTTAAATACAATTTCACCGGACTTACTCTTATCTATTTTTGCAATCATTTCCGGTGTGATTTCGCCAGTCTGACGACATGATATTGAGCTATCACTTGGATCTGCTAAGCTGAAATCCGCTTCGATAGAGGCGATGTGACATGTGACACCTGTTACCACCTCGTCTTTCAACTCACCGACTTTGATGTCTTTCAAAGTAAACCAACCGAGCCCCACGTCAGCAACATCGTTATCTGAACAACCAACTAGAGTAGTAGCAAGCAATGCACTTAACAGCATCTTTTTCATTATTTTTGTCCTTAACTAGGAAAGATATTGATGAAATCTATCAGAGGTTTGCACCTAAAACAAAATTTAGCCACGGAAAGGTCTATGTGCGCTAGGTTTGTTGCGGGCTTCATGCTAATGTACTGCTCTAAACGAAGGTATCAAGATGAATGAACAACAGTTAGCCAGTATCGAGCGTAAAAATACATGGCTGTATGATCTGGTCGAAGTTGAATTTCCGACACCAGAGAGTTTGAAAGGGCGCGATGTCTATTTCAAAACGCTAGAAAAAGCAACGTATCAAGTAGTCGACAAAGACACACTACTGGAAAGTGACTCTGAATTTAATCCCGACGATATTTTTCTGGTCGATTTTCATCGACTGACCATTATGTTCTCTATCTTGCAATCTCAGCGCTGGGAACAGCAGTATGATAAAGATATGATCATTGAATATCTGACACAGATTATCCTCACACCAGATTTTGAATTATATGTTGGTTTTAAATCTGGAGTCCCAATTGGTGCTGCTATTGTTAGCCATCTCGAAGGAAATACACTCATCTCTGATGTTGCTGTTTCTGAATCAAAATACAAAAGCTCGTTTGTGGCTGATCTGGCTAAAAGACTAAGCACCGAGCAAAAACTGTTAGACTCAGTGGTTATCGAAGACTAATTTACACATCAATGTGCATAAAAAGTAAAGCAAGATGACGTTGGGTGATCTTGCTTAGAAAAACTGTAATTGCTCCCTTCTATTTCCATGAAATGCCAAGCTCGTCGTTTCAACAATCCCAAACTCAAATAAGATTAATCCAAACATTCTTAAAATCAGCTTGGGCTTGAGCCTTTAAGACGTCTGGAGATGGCTATGGCAATTACCAATATTAAGTGCGTGATATTTGACTGTGATGGTACGTTGGTCGACAGCGAAAGACTGTGTTGCCAAGCGCTCGTCAATGTATTTAACCAGCATGGGGCTGAGTTAACGATGGAAGAGTGCGTTTCTCACTTTAAAGGAGGAAAGCTCGCTGACATCCTTTTAGATACTAAAGAATTGAAAGATATCAAAGTCCCAATTGATGTTTTAGAGCCGCAATACCGAGAAGAAGTCCAGTCTCTTTTTGTGCGTCACTTACAGCCGATGGATGGCGCAAAACGATTAATTCAGTTTTTGGATTCGCATAATATCGAATATTGTGTGGCGTCTAATGGACCTAAAGATAAAATTGAATACGCTTTGGAGTTAACCGGTTTACTCGATGCTTTCCGAGGGAAAGTGTTCTCGGCATTCGATGCGAATAGTTGGAAGCCTGAGCCCGATTTAATCATGTACAGTGCTATGAGCATGGGCTTTTTACCAGGTGACTGTCTTTATATTGATGACACTCCTAAAGGAGTTGAGGCGGGACTAAACGCCGGTATCAAAACGGTGCAGTTATTTAATGGTGAAGCTATCAATCGTGTTGATGACGAGCGTGTAATTCGCATCCATCATTTAGATGAATTAAAAGAGCAGCTGTGTGGCTGCTCTGTTTGACCTATTAATGGCAAACCGGACTTAAGCTGTGGATGTGCTTAAGTTTAGACTGTAGGTAAGGCGTTTGATGTAGACATTGGATAGATGAGAAGTTTTTTGTATGAAATCCGCAAGCAGCGCATGTGAATTTCTCGCCATCCGATGAAATGAGATATTCATCTCCTTGGCAGAGTGGACAATTCAGGTTCTCTATGTCTTTTGTGTCTTTGTAATTATTCATATTGTTTTCCAGCAGCAAATTGGAATTGGCAAGATCAAGCATAGCGGAACGCTTTGTTTAAGAACATTATTTCATCCGGTACAGCGAGAACTTGAGATTCACTTCAAATATCCACTTGGATGTCGTAGAAAATACCGAAGGTAATAGTTGAACACGGTTTAAAGAAAAGGGCTCCTTAAGGAGCCCTTGTTGATCATAAGTTCCACAATGTTATGCGGTGCGGTAGCGTTGTAATATCTCACCAAGAGAAACGGAGGCCTGCGTGAGATTAGCGACGCCAGCGGTAGATTGCTCCGCCACTTCTCTGATTGTGCTTGATTGACTACGAATTTCTGAAAGTTCCGATGCAATATCGTTAGCAACTGCGCTTTGTTCTTCAGCAGATGTGGAAATCTGAATGCTCATGTCCATTAATGAGCGTGCTGACTCGGCAATAGAGGTAACATCATGGCCGATTTCATCAATAAGCTGGCTGCTGGTTTGAGCTTGCTGAACGGTTCGGTTGGTGATTGAAGCAATGTTCTGGCTCTCAATTTGAAGCTTCTCAATCATGGCTTGGATCTCTACTGTTGCCTGTTGAGTTCTGCTTGCTAATGTACGTACTTCATCGGCAACCACTGCAAATCCACGACCTTGTTCACCAGCACGGGCTGCTTCGATTGCTGCGTTTAGTGCCAAAAGATTAGTTTGTTCTGAAATGGCGTTAATCGTTGTGATCACGTCATTAATCTGCGTCGTATTCTCGTTTAAATTGGTTACTGACGTAGAGGCTTGTTCAATATAGCTAGATAACGTCTCTATCTCGCCAATCACGTTTTGTACACGGCTTCTGCTTAGTTCGATCTTCTGGGCATCTTGGTCTGACTGCGTCGTTGCTTGTTGAGAAATACTTGATACCTCCTTTGCAGAGGCTGTCATTTCTTCCATTGCCGTCGCGACTGAATCAAGCGTTTGATATTGATGAGATATCTGGGTTTCACTCAACTGCATATCTTTTTCGAATGCAGAAGATGTCTCGCTCAACATCGTTGCATTATTTTTAACACTATTAACCAGTTCACTTAAGGTATCCATAGACTTGTCTAGCGCACAGCCGATGGTACCGAATTCATCTCGACCTGGATGGAAACCAAGACGAGAGGTTAAGTCACCGTCACCAATTTTTTCGGTTGTTGTATATAAAACCCACAGAGCTCCTCCGATAAACGTTGCCACCCAGTAAGAGAATAGGGCAAAAGGAATAACCCATAAGAAGCTGAGTAATAGTGACGATAGAGCTGATGATTTTAACGATTCGTATTGTGTGGACACATTTTGAGTCAGCTTAATCACTTCTCCAGAATGCAACTTGGCATAAGCGGTCACAGACCCATCGACAAAAGAACTCTCGCTTACGCGGTTCGATTTCGATACGCCGTCAATTTCTGTAGCGCGGTTTGATTGAGCATCAACGATACCAGAAAGCTTCGCTTCGCTCGCCGAGATGGCTTGCTGCTCAAATTGTTGTATTTCATTGAAGTAGCGGCTTCCAGCCACTGAAGTGAGGGCTACTAAAAATAGTAGGAATATAACCCACATTTTGTCGTTGATAGACATCTTGATAAACAGCCTGTCTATCGTTCTAAACTCAACTTCTCTCATTTAAAGCTCCATTAGAGATAAAAGATATTGACCAAATCTATTGCTATATCGAAACAAAATATGCGAAGTTAATCAGCAAAATATGTAACGAATACTAAATTTAGTTTAAGAAATGAGATCTAAGGACGCCTATAACAGTATGTTATATCTTTAAATTGACATGAATGTTGATAAAAGAGTCATTTCTCTAAAGTGTTAAGCGGATATGAAATCTAATTGCAATCGTTTACTTTTGATTATGCTCATAGGTTTTTAAATCTTTACTTCTCGCTGTCATGAATGTGTCATATAAAGACTATAAAAAGGAGTTGCTGATGTGGATATGGCAAGAGCCAGGCCGTCAGCAAGTAAAAGCAAGAGAGCTTAAAATAAAGGAGGTCACAATGAGCGACCAATACCAAAACGATGAGAGCCTAGAGCTGCTAGATGCGCTTGAAATTGGCATTATCTTGTCGGAATACGTTGGCTCAGACAACGAAGCCGAATAGCGGAACACTCTCATCTCGTCGTAATTGACGTTATACTAGGTTCATGTCACACCAAGCCCTAGAGGCCAAAACTGGCGTCGAATGAACTTTCTAGCCCACCTGCATATCGCAGAACACAGTAACAGCCATTTATTGGGAAACTTGCTTGGAGACTTCGTAAAAGGAGATCCAAGCAAGCTGTATGATCGCGATATCTCAAATGGCATCAGATTACATAGATTTGTTGACCGTATTACTGACCATCATCCAATCGTCAACGAATGTAAGCCTCATTTCACTGGTGTTGCGAGACGTTTTGCACCTATCGCTTTAGATATGTTTTGGGATCATTGCCTCGCAAAACACTGGAACGACTTTCATTCCGTGTCTCTCGAACACTTTGTAAAAACGGCATACGAGCGAGTAAACCGAGAGGTTCATGAACATTTGCCGCCACGTTTTTTGGTGCTCCACAGCAGAATGTGGCATGGCCGATGGCTTCAATCCTATCAAGATCTAGACAATATAGAATTTGCACTACATCGGATGTCGCAAAGAAGTCCTAGAATGGCAGACTTAACCACAACATTTAAAGTGATTGAAAGTGATTACACTGAATTAGAAGAGAAGTTCTCGTCACTTTATCGAGATGTTTTGCGCCAGTCGTATGATTTTCAGCAACAGCTTAATGACTCAACTCAATGAGATAGAAAAGTAGTATGGCTTTAGGGGCTCTGGTAAACTCTGCGCTCCAAAAATAATGAGGTTACACATGTCTGTTAATTTTGCTGATTTAGGCATCGAACAAAAGCTAATCGAGACGCTAGGCAATCTAAATATCGTGACGCCAACACCAGTGCAAGAAAAGTCAATTCCACACGTCCTTGCAGGAAAAAACTTACTTGCTGCTGCACAAACTGGTACGGGAAAAACGGCTGCGTTTGGTTTACCTATCATACAAACCGTTCAGCAAAAGAAACTTAACGGCACACCTCAAGCATTGATTTTGGTTCCAACACGCGAGCTTGCACAGCAGGTATTTGATAATTTGAATCAGTACTCGGCAGAAACAGAACTTCGCATCGTGTGTGTTTATGGTGGTACAAGCATTGGCGTACAAAAGAGAAAGTTAGAAGAGGGCGCTGATATTTTGATTGCCACGCCAGGCCGCCTTTTGGATCACCTGTTTAATGGTAACGTAAACATCTCTAAAACCGGTATGCTCGTGTTAGACGAAGCCGACCGTATGTTAGATATGGGATTTTGGCCTGACTTGCAGCGCATCTTCCGACGTTTGCCTGCTGAGAAACAGATCCTATTGTTCTCTGCGACATTTGAGAAGCGAATCAAAACTATAGCGTATAAACTCATGGAATCGCCAGTTGAAGTCGAAGTTTCACCAGCAAATACGACTGCTGAAACGGTAACACAAATGGTTTATCCAGTGGATAAAAAACGGAAACGTGAATTGCTAGCGTACTTAATTGGCTCGCGGAATTGGCAGCAAGTGCTTGTATTTACAAAAACGAAGCAAGGCAGTGATGAGTTAGCGAAAGAGCTCAAGTTAGATGGCATCAAAGCGGTTTCTATCAACGGCGATAAATCACAAGGTGCCCGCCAAAGAGCTTTGGATGAATTTAAACAAGGTAAGGTACGTGCTTTGATTGCAACCGATGTGGCAGCACGAGGGTTAGACATTCAAGAGCTAGAACAAGTCGTGAACTTTGATATGCCATTCAAAGCAGAAGATTATGTCCATCGAATTGGCCGCACTGGAAGAGCAGGAAAGTCAGGTTTGGCGGTTTCTCTGATGAGTAGAGATGAGGAGTACTTGTTGCAAGCTATCGAGAATCTGCTTGATCAACGCTTACCCCAAGAATGGCTGGCAGGTTTCGAACCAAGTCTTGTAGAAGAAGTTGAGCCTGAACAAAATGGGGGTGGGCGTCGTCGTAGTCGTTCATCTGAGAAGCGTAAGCTAAAAGCAAAATTGGCGATTCATAAGAATCGTGGTAAATCACGTAGCTCTCGCTAAACCGCGCAAACTTTTGTTCTTACATAGTCAGGCTGTTTTTGCCTCTTCATAGGCGTCTAACGTTTGGGGGATAGCAAGTAGGTACCCTTGATACATATCGAAACCGAGCTTTTTCATTAAGCGAAGTTGATGCTCGGTTTCAATTCCTTCGATAACGGTTTTAGAGCATAACGCTTTTGCGAGTGATAATGCATCGTTAAGCGCTTTAAAATCACCGTTTTCATACCTTAGCAATAAAGAGCGATCCATCTTGATTATATCTGGGCAAACGCTTCTCACTCGCTCAGTTGTCGATGCATTGACGCCATAATCGTCAATCGCTAATTTAAATCCTTCAAGACTTAACTCCCGAGCAGCTTGAGACAAAGAGAGTTCATCCTCCACCTTCAATTCAAGTAACTCCATGACGATTTGTTCATTCATCAAATGCGATTCATAAATGGTTTGTTTTAGCAGTCGGTTATACGTGATGTCTTTGACTAGTATCTCTGCCGCTACCGGTAATACATTGAGAAACAATTGTTTTGTGTGAAAACGAGACTGAGAGAAATTTTTGATATGGATTAGGCGACTTAAGCGTTCAACATTGAGCAAATCTTGAGTGGGAGTCGCTTTGGATTGGAAAAACTGATCTGGCCTAACCATGTTGCCATTGGCATTGCTAATTCTTACCAGTGCTTCAAGGCCAACGATAGAAATATCGTTCTTATATATGGGTTGAAAGACACTGCGGAGAGTGAAGTTCGCGTATTTCGCAATATACTGCCCGTCGGCTTGTTTCCGGATGCAACTAAGTAGTTGCGAGATGCTCATCATTGTTACCACAACCTAAATCAATGTCTCAACATCAGCGTTATCGCGCTAATTTTTCTATTTCATTGGCAATGAATCTAAGTGTGCTCATTAACTCAAGCAAGAACGATGGTAATGGATGGGTAGGTTTGTCGAGTGATATCAAACAAATTGATGAAATAATTGATAATCTCAGCACTTCAATTTGATGCTACCATTGCAGTACGGCATACAACTGCAAATATTTTCTGACTAACTGCTGTTTGTTCGAACGCCGTAAAGGATGCCCAAACTTAATGTAACAAGGGCTAATACCGAATCGAGTGTCCAAAGATTGCGTGAGTTGCGACTCGCTGGTGTACAGTGTGATTCCTTGTTCTGTGTATTCGTTGATCTGATCGGGTAGTTCACCCATCCACCAATGAAGCAATTCTCGGCTCGTTTTGCTGCGACTTATCCAATGATCGCAAACCAAAAAGAGTAGGTCATTAGGCTGTAAGGCATAGCCATATTCACTCTGCCATTCCGTAATTGATGAGAGTAAGTTTTCCCGGCAAGATTTTCCGGCACTGACCATATGGTGACTCAGAACCCAGACAGTGCCAATGTCGGATGAAATTCGATAGTGATGGGGAAGGTCTGGAGAATCCAACACTTCGATTGGCTTTATCACGCAGTTGTATCCAAAGTGACGAAAAGTATGTTCCATCCTTCTTGAAAACGCGAGACCAAGATGATGCTCACTCATGCCTTGGTTATGCACCGCAGGGTAATGCTTTTCACACAGCTTAAGACAGTCGTCTTGAAAATCATTAACACTTTGAATAACTAGGTCGAGTAGCAAAGAATATCCCTTAATAATTACAAAACGAACTGCAAAAGGTTAGCATAGTCTTTTGAGAATAGACTAATTTACTTCGGCAACTTCTTGATCTAAACACCAAATTTCTCACAAATGACCGTGTCTAATCTTTAATAGAGCAACACGAAAGAAGCAGAAGTTGAACAAAAATTTGAAAGGGAAAAAATGATAAAGCTAGAACGCGCACAAAAAGAGGCGTTGGCCACCGCCATTCAAGATTACATGCAAGACGAGCTAGATGTTGAAATTGGCCAGTTCGATAGTGAGTTTCTAATTGATTTTATTACAGAAAAACTAGGACCGATTTATTATAACAAGGGTGTTGAAGATGCTAAGTTACTGGTTGAACGCAGAATGTTAGAAGTTTCCGAAGAGCTGTATGAGATAGAACAAGAAATTAAGCTGTAAGTTTCAGTTTTACAAACGATTTAAAGTTCCTTCAAAAAATTCGAACAACTTGATAGATACGGTACCATTGGCTGGATGTAAATGATGGTAAATAATCTGTTTCATATGACGTAAATAGGTTAATGTAGTGTTTCTTGCTCAGCATTAACTTAGGAATATATCTAGGAACTTGAGATGGATACACTGGTAAAGAATTACAACCTTACTGCACGCGTGATGCATTGGTTATCAGCGCTGTGCATTATTGGTCTATTTGCAGTGGGTTTGTGGATGGTCGACCTTAGCTATTACAGCGAATGGTATCGAACTGCGCCGCATTACCATCGCTCTGTCGGTATTTTACTCGCTATTTTAACTTTGGCACGCATCGTATGGAAACATGTGACGGCGTCACCAAAGGTAGAAGGCAAACGTTACGAAGTGCTTGCTGCTAAAGCAGCGCATGGTGTCATGTACCTACTATTGATCACCATCTTTGTTTCAGGTTACCTCATTTCAACGTCTGATGGACGCGGCATCGAAGTGTTTAATTGGTTCACCGTGCCAGGAGCGGGAGAGTTATTCCCAGGCCAATCAGATATTGCAGGTGAGATTCACTTCTATGCAGCTTGGGCAGTCATCCTGATTGCAGGCTTACATGCTATTGCTGCACTAAAACACCACTTTATCGATAAAGACAACACATTAAGAAAAATGTTAGGAGCTTCAAAATGAAAAAGTCACTTTTCGCTACAGGATTAGCTATCGCTATGGCACTGCCATTTGGTGCGCAAGCTGCAGATTATGTCATCGATACCAAAGGTGCTCACGCTTCAATCAACTTTAAAGTTAGTCACTTGGGTTACAGTTTCATCAAAGGTCGTTTCAATACATTTTCTGGTGACTTTTCTTTTGATGAAAACAACATTGCTGACTCAAAAGTAAATGTTGTTGTTGATACAACCAGCCTAGATTCAAACCATGCTGAACGTGACAAACACATTCGTAGTGGTGACTTCATCGATGCTGGTAAATACAGTGAAGCAACCTTTACGAGCACAAAAGTGGTTGATAAAGGCAATGGCAAACTAGATGTAACTGGTGATCTAACGCTACACGGTGTTACTAAGCCTATTACTATTGAGGCTGAATTCGTTGGTGCTGGCAGTGACCCATGGGGCGGCGAGCGCGCTGGCTTTGTTGGCAACACTCGCCTAGAGCTTGCTGACTTTGACATCCCAGTAATGGGTGCTTCAAGCTACGTCGATATGGAACTTCATATCGAAGGTATTAAGAAGTAATTAGTTCCTTTTAGATACACTAAAAGCGCTCTTCACTTGAAGAGCGCTTTTTTATTATCTTAATCACATCACTAACATCGATAAACCAGTCAGTGATAGCGATTGAAAGCCAATAGACGTTGTAAATGTTTAGCGAATTACGCTGTTTCTAACTCACTTTTTTCCACCAAGTTTAAACGCTCACCAAAAATCGGGCGTAGTGCTTTTAATACTTCAGTACGAGTAACCACCCCGACCATCTGCCCATTTTCAAGCACAGGAAGCACTTGTGGCTTACTTACTTTGATACTTTTAGCGCGTTCTTCGAGAGACAAAGACGTCAAGCGAGTGGCAATACCCATACTGCTCGCTGGGTACAACTGCTCTTTATCGATACATAGGAATTCCACAACATCAACGAGACGATCACCAGCGTCAATTGCGACCACATCTCGGCTCATGATGTCGACGACTTTTTGGTCTTTCACCGGAATGTAGTCCTCACACCATAGTTCTACCATCACATCGTGAGCAGAGAAGAAGCCAACTAATCGATTTTGTACGTCTACAACAGGTGCGCTAGTTACGTTGTTATCAAGTAACACATCCAGCGCGGCTGCAATTGGCGTTTCTGCACGAATGGTGACTGGTTTTTGGTTCATAATGTCTTTAACAAAAGAGGCATTTTTCATGGTGAAATCCTTAACTGACGACAGTGTTGTAGTTGTAGTGATAGAAGAAATATTCGCTGCTTTTAGTTCTGGTCGGCGAAAAATACACCAGTTTGAAAGGCCAACTAATACCGCTCCGCCGACGATGTTGCCAAGCGTGACAGGAATTAAGTTAGCGGTAATAAAGTGGCTAATGTTTAGGTCTGTGTATTGTGACGCGGGCACACCGACAGATGCCCAAAAAGATTCAGGTGCAAAATTCGCGATAACAATACCAAGTGGAACCATAAACATGTTCGCAACACAGTGCTCAAAACCGCTGCTGACAAACATTGCCACAGGCAAAATTGTCATTGCTGCTTTTGTCATTGCATTTGCAGAACTAAATGTCAGCCAAATCGCTAGGCAGACCAACAGGTTACAGAGAATACCGAGTGCAAACGCTTGAATGAGAGTGTGGTGAAGTTTGTGTTGTGCGATGTTAAGCGCATTTAATCCCCATTGACCGCCATCCATCTGATAAAGACCAGCAGCAGTAACCAACGCAAGTAGGAACATCGCACCAATAAAGTTACCAACGTAAACTTTGCCCCAGATCGAAAGCATCTTACCGAACGAGATTTGCTTATTGGCCCAAGAAATACTGGATAGGACGGAGCTGGTAAATAATTCACCACCGCAGATCACTATGAGGATCAATCCCATGCTAAATGCGAGTCCACCAGCTAGGCGGCTCAAGCCCCAACCAGCGCCCGTACTGCCGGTGGTCACCGTGATGTAAAACAAGAATGCTAACCCGATGAACGCGCCGGCCATAATGGCGAGGCTTAATGTCATACTGCTGGTTTTGTTTGCCTTACTTAACGCAAATTTTTCCGCTTCAACCATCATCTCTTTTGGAGAAAAATACTGGTGATTTTGAGAACTGGTCACCGCCATATTGACTCCTTAATTTGTAATCGCATAAAAAATCCTTGGTTATTAACTCAAAAATGAAATTGTTGTTTTTATTAAGAGCCTCAATGACTTCGGTTTCAAAACCATTGAGGCTTGCGGTGTTCCCGAACCGCGTACTCAGAATAGGGAGAGCGGTTAGTAAGGTAAAATTGATAATATTTAGAAACCTCATCAAATTAATTGATAACTTTACGGGGCTAGGTAAAATGAACTCTATTGCTTATTGGGGCATGCTTTAACAATTGTGGGAATTGGGAAATACCCACTAATAATGGAGGACACTTTGCGCTACTCACTTAAGCAATTAGCGGTTTTCGACGCAGTTGCAGATACCGGCAGTGTAAGCCAAGCCGCAGAAAAATTGGCTTTGACACAATCAGCGACGAGCATGTCGCTTGCGCAATTAGAGAAGATGCTTGGCAGGCCGTTGTTTGAGAGGCAAGGCAAGCAAATGGCGTTAACCCATTGGGGGATGTGGTTACGACCAAAAGCAAAACGCTTGCTACAAGATGCATTGCAGATTGAAATGGGCTTCTATGAGCAACATTTATTGAGTGGTGAGATTCGTATGGGAGCGAGTCAAACCCCAGCAGAGCACTTAGTTCCCGACCTTATCAGTATCATTGATAATGACTTTCCAGAAATGCGTATTTCTCTCGGTGTACAAAGTACAAAAGGGGTGATTGATGGGGTATTAGATTACAAGTATGACTTAGGGATTATTGAAGGGCGCTGTGATGATAACCGTTTACACCAAGAAGTATGGTGTCGTGATCATCTTACTGTTGTCGCAGCTTCTCATCATCCTTTTGCGCGTAATCAGTCTGTTAGCCTTGCGCAGTTAGAGCAAGCGAAGTGGGTACTAAGAGAGCATGGCTCTGGCACACGAAAAACATTTGATAGTTCTATTCACCACCTTATTGAAGATTTGGATGTGTGGCGCGAGTACGAACACGTTCCGGTGTTACGTAGTTTAGTTGCTAATGGTCAGTACCTTACTTGCTTACCGTATTTAGATGTAGAGCGATATATAGAAGCAGGTCACCTTGTGGCATTAAATGTACCTGAGTTAAAAATGGAAAGGACGCTTTCATTTATATGGCGTTCAGATATGGCAGAAAACCCATTAGTCGACTGCATTAAAAGAGAGGGGCTGCGAATGATGAAAGGGAAGCCTTCAGTTCTTTAAAGGTTGATTAAATATGCCTACGAGATGAGTTGGTTTATTCCCTAAATCTGTTGATTTATCGGTTGCGTCAAACTTTTAATGTAAATTGTGAAAATAATAATATCTTATTGTGATCAATATCACCGATAAGCTGAGCTGATGTATCTAACATGTGTCCTTGATTTCAATGTATGAAGGCAGTTATTGAACCATATAGGTACGATAATAGCCGAGTAGGTATGACTACCATGACGACACTTTTAGCTATTTCTATTACTACTGGAATTTTATCTGGCGTATGGGGTTGGATCGCCATCTCTTTAGGTTTGCTTTCTTGGGCTGGTTTTTTAGGTTGCACGAGCTACTTTGCAGCGCCAACGAGCGGATTGAAAGGACTAGGCATCAGCTTAATCACCAATATGACAGGCGTATTCTGGGCAATGGTAATTATTCACGGTTCCACTTACGTGGGGTTGGAAATTATTGGCTATGTGATTACCGCTATTGTGGCATTCTTCATGTGTATTCAAGCTAAACAGGCTTGGCTCGCGTACATCCCTGGTACTTTTATTGGTTCATGCGCAACATTTGCGGCTGACGGAAACTGGCAACTTGTCATTCCATCGTTGTTGCTAGGTGGTGTGTTTGGCTATCTAATGAAAGCGACAGGGCTATGGTTGCATACGAAATCAACCGCTACTTCTTCTTCGCTTGCTGAGCAAGCACAGTAGTGAACCCCCGATCTTATTGGTATCCACTGTGTATTGAGTTTTATCCCTCTCAATACCCTTAATCAAAATTAATGATGTTTGATACAAGCACACCAAATTGGTGTGCTTTTTTTGTATTACAAGACAATACGCTGAGTGTGAAATACGCCTAACTCATGTATTGCCGTTGGCCATGGTAACAACGCGTTTAAGTGTCCAGCGCAGAAGAACAGGAATACACTCCATGCCTTTCTCTTCACAATGAGAAACAATAGCCAAAGCTAAGTCCGGTTTTGCATGTTTTTTCAAAACACGATTTACGACTTTTTTAGCAGGGATAGGGTGGTCATGAGGAACTTTGATGATGTCCTTAAAGAAAAGTTCAAAACCATTGTTGTACAGAAAGTGCTCGATGTCTCGGTCGGGTAACTCCGTAAGTCGATGCCTTTCCTGATCATGGTCGAGCTGTGCTCGCACTGCATGCGCGTACTTTTTCCCTGCTGGGTCGCCATCAGTAACGACATGCCAATCAATACCAAACTCTTTTGCTACTTTGATGAGTGATTTTAGACCTGATTGAGCAAACTCAACGATTTGAACCCCTTCGGCAGCCAAGTCATACCCGCATTGACGAGCCAGTTCATGAAAAAGCCAAACTTCGGTTTCGCCCTCAACAAGTAACCAGCACCGCGCAAATAATGCTCCTGAACGATGAAAACGAATATGGAAACCAATTCGGCGCAACTCGTCTCGACCAAACTTTGTTGAGTTTAAACTCTTAGCGATGGTTCTGTCTGATAACCGAATTAAACGTCGGATTGAATACAGTGGAACAGAACCAAGTAACGTGCCACTGTTGGTGGTTAATATCTTTTGCATTGGCAACAATTGCAATAAGGACCACGCTCTCGCTAGATGAGTTGGATGCAGTCGACCTTCTGGATCTTCAATGATCAGTATTGGTCTCGCACAGCGCCTTAAATCGGTGGGACCCTTAGCTTGAAGATAGGCATTGAGTAACCCCATTAAAAGCAAGCGGCTTTGTTTGTCATTGGTTTCTTTCAAGAACTGACTCAAGCCTTTATCAGAGGAAGGGCTTGTATAGAAAAGACCATCACGAGGTTTGCGTGGGTTGCCTTTACTGACACTTCTGAACGCGAAATAGTGTTCAACAAGCGTTTGCATTGAGTCGAGGCTACTACGAATCTCACCTTTATTCACATGGCCAGGCATAGCCAATAAGCGTCGACAGGTGTTGTTGATTCGTTTTTCAATCCGAGCATTTTTACCATCGCCGTTGACATGGTTTAAATCTGGGAAGCGTCGGGAGTCACGTAGTCGGATTACAGGATGAAGTGTCATTAACTCAATAGCGAGTTTCTCTGAGTGGTGAAGTTTTTTGGGTTTGCCGTTATGATCCAAAAACGCGTACTTTGTATTAATGCCGTGCTCATCGCGAGACGCACTAATACGATAGTAAATGACTTGCTCACCATCTTCGTTGGTGCACCATGTAGGCTTTATGCGTCTGTAGCGTCCCGCTTTTACTTCGTTTTTATCCTGTGCTTTAAAACAAACAATGATCTGTAAGTGTTGTGTTTGTGGATGAGAAATTGAGTAGTCAACGTGAAAATCTTTCAGTTTGAATTGATACAATGAGCCATTGGCAGGTAGTGCGATGGAAAGGGCATCGAGCAATGATGATTTGCCCCACGTGTTTTCACCGATAAGCGTGGTGAGTTCGTCAAAAGAGAGTGAAAGGCGTTTGATGCCTCTAAACCCGGAGATTTCGATGCGTTCTAGTCTCATCTCAATCCTCCTTGCAATTATTTGAATTATCGAGAGTTATTTTGCTACTCCTAAGCATATATGAATTCGGAATTTTTGAGTTAAGCTCAGTTCACAAAATTACGAGAGCCTCTTACTGAATAGAGACCGTTACAAGCGAGGCTTGCTTTCAAAGCTGGGGGACAGCATCGTGATCACTTAAACATGAAATCCTAAATCGCAGTTTCATAAAATTCATGATTCTGTCATGATTCACTTCTTATTATTATAAGGAATGAAAAAAGAGAAGATGAAGATGAATAACAATCATAAGCCAGTGAGAATCAAACTGGCACACATCAATGACACACATTCCTACTTTGAACCAACGTCATTACAGTTAAAGCTTAAGATAAACAATGAACTCACGCTAGAACCCTATGTCAGTGCTGGCGGCTTTTCTCGTATCGCAACCAGAGTCGAGCAGTTAAGAGATGATGCTCAGCGCCAAGGTCATGGGATGTTGTTCCTCCATGCCGGAGATTGCTTCCAAGGCACGCTGTATTTCTCACTATTTAAAGGCAAAGCCAATGCCGACTTATTGAACGCATTAAAGATTGATGCAATGGCGTTAGGTAACCATGAATTAGATATGGGGAATGAGCCAGTTGCATTGTTTTGCCAACGTACTCAGTTCCCATTGCTTGCTGGCAACTGGGATTTATCCAATGAATCACTTAAAAAACCTCACCGTATCAGTGATTGCAAGGATGTATATAGTTACCAACCGGATACACAGAGCGCTCAATACATTGTTAAAGAATTCCATGGTGAGCGGGTCGCGATTTTCGGATTATCCATAGATAAAATGAGCGACATCGCAAACCCTGATGCAGACACGCCTTTTCACTCAGCAATTGAAACCGCCAAGGCGACCGTAAAACAAATCCATTCATCAGGTATAAAAAATATTATTCTTCTGAGCCACTTAGGTTATGAAGGTGATTTAGAGTTAGCTGAGCAAGTTGCAGGTATTGGAATAATTGTTGGTGGACACAGCCACCGGTTGCAAGGTGATTTTTCATCAATAGGGTTAGGACAAGACGATCCCTACGGTATCAAAATTAATGATACCTATGTGGTGCAAGCGGGTTTCCATGCTTTGACAATGGGGCACTGTGTCATTGAGTTTGATGAACACGGTAAAGCAACGATGTTGAGTGGACAAAATGAACTGTTGCTGGGTCGACGTATTTTTTGGGACTCGACGCTAAACCAACAGCTCGACCAAGGTGTATTCGAAACCGCGTGCGACTTCATCCATGGTCAACCGAATGTCGTGGTTTGTAAGAAACACCCGGAAACTCAAGCGATCCTGAGCGATAAATATATTCCTCAGGTCAGGCAGTTACAGTCACAAGTCATTGCTAGTGTTGACACCAAAAAGCGTCATGTGAGAATTCCCGATGAATTTGGTGAGAGTGAGTTGGCTTCCTCCGTTGCCCGATCATTTCTGCACTGTTTAAACAAACGTGGATATAACGTTCAATTTGCAATTCATAATGCGGGTGGCGTGCGAACCTCTTTGAACCCTGGCAACATTACAGTGGCAGACATTGCCGGACGGCTGTTGCCTTTTGCCGTTCCTATCGGCTTTTACGATGTAAAAGGCAGCGCTATTCGCCGTGCACTTGAAGGCGCGATAAATAATGCACTCAACAATGGCGTAGAAGGCACTGGATCTGGCAGTTATCCGTACACTTACAATTTAAACTTCGAGTACCACGCAGATGCCCCAAAAGGTGAAAGAGTTCAATCATTAGTGATTTTTGATGGTAAACAATGGGTAGGTGTTCAAGATGATGTTTGGTATCGAGGGACTTCTTCTGCCTATACGATGAAAGGGAAAGAGGGGTACGACGCATTGCAGGAGATGAAAGGAGAAGGGCGTGTGACCAGTTTGTCCATGGCTGATTGTTTTATTGAACTCCTGACCGATGAGCCAAACTGTTTGAATCAAAGTCACAAACTTTACACAAAGCGACGTCGATAATAGATACTGGTATTGATTTTGCTGCTCTCCACTTACTACATGGGTTGATGAGGATGGCAGTATGTGGAATAAAGATTGGGCAGATACGGCAGTCGTGGTTGCCTGGATCGCAATTTGGTCAACACTGGTCTACTTTGTGCCTCTAAGCGGCTTTTGAATTGCTAAGAATGTGGATGCTACAAAAGGGAGCAGTAATGCTCCTTTTTTGTATCTATCTTCCCCGTTAGGCCTCTAACCAATGAAGAGTTTGTCTTGAGCCATTTGCTGCTTTTTGTCTGTTTACTATAGTTGCGGTGGTTGAATCCATTTCTTTCTTTTTTATAGTGCTTCCTGATTTTTGATAAGAATTTTATTTCGATAAGACAAGGTTTTTTTGTTGGAAAGCCTGACGCTCGGCGTTATTATGTCGACGTTTGGGGAGTAGTTAGCGCAAGTTTACTTATCGTCATCTCGTTAAGCATCAGCTTATCCGGTAAGTAAAGGTGTTACGTGGTTTATTCACATCAACACTTCAACGAGACCAACGCATTCATTGACTAGCAGCACATAATCGTTATGTGGCTGTTGGTTGTTATTGTATGCGGAAGGTCACCAAACGAAGTCCTTCCGCCATGGGAGGAAATATGTCTCTTATCGAAAATACCACCCAATTGAGCCAATCGGTGCCTCTTCAAGAATCATTAGCGATGTATGGTGCTTTTGGTTTATTTACCCTTGTTCTTGTTACGCTTGATATCTATCAAACACGTGGTGGCGCTATCACGATGAAAAAAGCCATCGTTTGGAGTGTTTTTTGGTTCTTGCTTGCCTTTGTTTTTGCAGGTTCTATTTATTTATTCTGGGACTTTTACGCGCCACATAGCGCTTATACGAACGACAAAGCAACGATTTCATTCTTAACTGGTTACTTACTAGAGAAGTCGTTAAGCGTTGATAACTTGTTTGTGTTTGCCATCATCTTTGCACAATACAGTGTGCCGGAGCATTTGCGTCCGAGAGCATTGCTTTGGGGGGTGATAGGTGCGCTAGTTTTACGTGCTGTCATGATTGCGGTTGGTGCTCAGTTACTTGCACAGTATCACTGGGTATTGTACTTATTTGCTGCTTTCCTTATTTGGACAGGTGTTAAGCTAGCTCGCGACAAAGGCGAAGCAGAAGAAGTTAATCCATATCCGGAGCAGTTGATTCGAAAGGTATTGCCAGTTACAGATGACTACCAAGGAAATCACTTAATCTTAAAGCAAGCTGGTAAGTGGGTGGCAACACCGATGCTGATCGTTGTTGGTGTCATTGCAGTAATGGACGTTATGTTTGCGTTGGATTCTATACCAGCTATATTCGCGGTAACGCGAGAGCCATTTTTAGTCTTAGCCGCGAACGTATTTGCATTATTGGGTTTGCGATCGCTGTACTTTGTTCTTCAAGCAATGTTAGACAAGTTTGTATACTTAAAACCAGCATTATCAGTAATCATGATGTTTATCGGGGTAAAAATGCTATTGGTTGGAACAGAATATGAGATTCCGACAGCATGGTCTCTCACATTTTTAGTTGTTGTGATGACATCGGCAGTGGTGGCATCACTCCTAAAAAATAAAGCGAAGCGTCAAACTAGCGTTAATATTACTAATCAAAAAATATAAAGTAAGCACTAAAATCAAAAGAAGTAACGAAAAATATTGTTAAATATATGTTGTTGCTTAAGGGGCGATTATGCAGGTAATGTTCAGTTATTCAATGTAATTACAGCAATTTTGATTATTTATGCCGTTATTATTCATTTGTATTTTTGAGTTTTGTAATGAGTTTGTTTTATTAGAAATTCTAATTTGAATGGGTAAAATTTGTCATTTCTTAAACAATAAGAAACTGACTAATATACAACCAACTAAACAGACTACTGCTTTTAAAGAGAGGCAATCATGGCACAAGCAATGCAAATGACAAATGTAGCTTTACCAACCTCTATGGATAAGAAAACCTACGCGGTTAACTTCAAAGGACTGATTGCTCACTTACTGGACATTCTATTTGTAGATAACACTGCGCCACGCAGTTACTACGCAGAAGACTTGTCAGCACATATTCAAAAAGACATCGGTATGTACCGTTAATATTGAAATAGTGTAAGAAATACCGGCCTATGAGCCGGTATTTTTTTATTTGTAAAACATGCCTACTCAACCTACTCCCTAGAAAAGAAACACTCTAGAGGAGGTAGACATGATAGTAGATTAAGTGTTGTATAGAAAAACGGGGCACCATTGGTGCCCCGTTTTGACATGACTGAAGTGCGATATTACTTCTTGCGGCAGTATTCTGCGATCACGTACATCGACTGACCACCATTTGCCTTACCCGAAACTAGCTTTGGGTCATCGCCAAGGCTAATACCACGAATCACTGTACCTTGTTTGATTACTTGGTTAGTGCCTTTTACTGGTAGGTCTTTAATTACTGTTACATCGTCACCTTTCTTAAGTTCAGTGCCGTTACAGTCAACCGTTTTATCGTCAGCAGACATCCCTTTCATTGCCCAGTTCATTTGCTCTTCTTCCATGTACATCATGTCAAGAGCATCTTGAGCCCAGCTTTCTGTGTTTAGGCGAGTGAGTTGGCGCCATGCAGTCACTTGTACAGCAGGAACCTGGCTCCACATGCTTTCGTTTAGACAACGCCAGTGGTTAATGTCTTTTGGCTCATCGATCTCACCCAGACACTTATCACAAACCATGATGGCAGTATCAACCGTCACATTACCGTGAGGTGGGACAGCGTATGCAGTTAGTTGAGATTCAGAAGAACACAGTTCACATTTTGACTCGCAGCGCGCAAGCAGAGTAGCTTCAATAGACATAAGGACTCACCTTAGTAATGTTATTTTGTGGCGGTATTATCCACTTTATCCTGAGAAATAAAAGGGTGTTAGCGAATTAAAGACTAGATTTTACAATACTCCAACCTGATTAAGGTGAAGATGTAAAATATTCGCTAAATAAATAATACGGAAGTATAAAAGACACTATTAATTGTTTTGGCTTATGAATTAGTTGTGTCAATTTCTACAACGATTACAAGCTTAAAAGAGGTAAATTTAGAGAGAGGGTGGCTAGAACATAGCCCTCTAATTTACAGAGGGCCTGTCGTTAACGTTCGACAATCTGGACAATTTGCTCTTTTGAAATACTCATTTCTTTACCATCCATGTCTTCATATTCGTACATACCCGTTTCCTCGTTCAGGTCTGGTTTACCGTAAGAGGTGATAATTTTCCCTTCATTTGTCGACATCAGATATTGGCTACTTCCGCATGCAGAAAGAAGTAATACAGTGGCAATAACAGTCAATACGCGCATAGAGTTTTCCTTTTAAACAAGTGAGTTAGGCAAAGACATCGATTTAACTATAGCAGAGGAAATATGAGTGGGTTTGAATAGAATTAAATGAAAAAGCCCAGTAGAAACTGGGCTTTGGTAGGAAGGGTGTTGCGATTACTTCAAAACAGAAGTGTTAGTGACACCTGTTAGTGCGTCATCCATTAAGAAGTCAGTGTTTTCCATCTGCATCTCTACATGATGATCAATATCAGACAAAGTGCCATTTGGCGAAGCAAAAGTACTGTGCGATGCAGTAGCATTAAACTGTACAAAGCTTGCAGTTGCATTCACAGTAGTGTCCGTACTGTTCACAGTCTTCAACCCTAGCTTATTAGCAAGCGGTTCAGTACCCGCGAATGGTGCATTTGGAACGCTGTTTGGTACCGTGCTATCGCCATCCACTTCTGTCATAAAGAATGGTGTCGTTAGCGAACCAGGTGCCACTAAATCTGAAGCGTTTGTGAACGGATCGACAGTGTCTAGTGTAGTCTGTGCTGCATAGATAAATTGTGAGAAACCTGCTTCTAGCGCTGCTACTTGAGCTTCCGTTGCCGCAGCCTCAAATGCTTCGTAACATGTTTTATCTTCTAGATCCGCACATGATGCATCAGCGTAATTCGCATAGTCTTTTGATGCTGCATAAGCGAGGTTATGTTTGATCTGAGGGCCGTAATTGTCTGAACCCAGTAACAAATTACCAATTTGTCCACCAGAGTTCTGTACTGATGCAGAACTAAAGGTGTACAGCGCATCCGCAGTAGGGCTGCCCAATGTATTGTTTGCTGCTGCGACGGCAGATGTAGCTACAATACCGCCAAGTGAATGACCTAGCATTTTGACTTTTGAACCCGTCATTGGGTTGAAGCCTTGCAGAGGACCTCCAGCTAAAAGACCGCCTTGAGCAGATACTACCAAGCTAGCGCGTAAACCTAACACATCCAGAACACTTTGACGTAGGTTGTCACGCGCAACGGCTAAGTTGGAAAGATTTAGATAAGCCAGTACATTCGCATTTGCGGAACGTTGTTCATCTAAGCTGCGCGTACCATGAATAGGTAAGTCAATAGCGATAACTGCCACACCTGCTTTTACCATATTGAACGCGAACGCGTACGCATTCTCTTTCGCTGAGGTGATGCCGTGTTGATAAATCACAACGTCTGTCGCGACGCCAGATTTAGGTGTGAAGACCAGTACTTCGACATCTTCAACCGATTTCACTACGGGAACAGGCGAGTAGCGAGTAATAATACGCTCACTATCAAGCTGGGTACCATCGGTAAGAGTAAGCTTAGCTCCAACAAGTTTTAGCTGCTCTGTAGGATCTGTAGCAAGCTTTGTCACATCAACAGGATCATTTGCAAAAACGCCTGTTGATAGCTGCTGAACCATGTTTGCTTGCTCGTTCGGATCCGCTAATGCTGCGCTTAGCTTCGCTAGGCTTGGCATCGCAGATACCATTGGTTGCATGTTCCAGCTTGCGCCTTTTTCCAGGTAATGAGGCAGTCTTACCACACCTTGTGTCACGCTTACATCGGCACCTGATTGCATGTAAAGGCCTTTAATTGCCGTTTTAGCTGCGTCTAGATCGCTAATGTATTTACTAAAGTCATCGTCAGAGTCTAGCGCAGTGCTAAAGTCTTGGGTTTCACCGAGCGTTATTGTGTAGGCCGTTGATAAGTCTACTGAACCTTCGTTTGAGTCATTTTTGTAAACGGTATTTAGTGTGTTTGCGCCAGTAGAAAAACCAGTAGCGGTTACTCCTTTGACTGCCGCTAACGTATCACCTACAGACTGGGTACTGAACCATGAGGAGTAAACGATGTCGTTAGGATTAACTTGAGCTAGACCAAAAATGCCTTCAACCGCCTGAGTGACTGCTTGAACAGAAGCAAGGTCGCCAGTTTCATAAACGATTTCTTTCGATTTACCAGTCGCATAACTTGCTGATGTACCAATTGGCTCACCATTCACGTCAGTAACATCTTGTGTAACCGCAAAAATGTACTCGCTTGACTCATCAAGTGCAGCCAAGAACTGGATGTATAGAGAGCTACCTTTTGCTTGAACTACGTAGTCCTGATTCTGAACGAGTACCTCTTCGATTGGGTTAGATTTACCGTCCCACTCGGTTAAGCGTTGGTTAATCTTGATGACTTTAACACCAGACGACAGCATGCCCGTTGCAAAACCGTCGCCGTTGAAGTTAAGAACGATTGGCATAGACGTTGACCATCCATCCATCGTGTTCATTGAGGCTCTAGGGTTGGTTAAAGCATCATCGCCATCAGTTGGCAGACCAAGCGTACCATCGCTTGTGTCCATTAATAAGTAAGACGGTGCCGGTACATCTGCGTTCGCTCCTTGAAGCGTAAAACTGATGGATGTTTCGCGATCAAGCAATGCTTGGACTTCATCTTCAAATTGAACTTTGTCGGAAGTACCAGAGCTGGAGGTATCATCACCACAACCAGCAAGAAGGATTGCAGAACAAAGCATTGATAATTTAAACGTGTGTTTCATTGGTTTACTCCGTAATCCCATTATTTGAAGGTGTAGTTCATCTGTACCGCGCTGATGTAAGCAGTACCTTCTGAGTCAAACTTAATCTCTTCACCCAGAGCATTTGTCTCAGTGAAAGAGCCTGATTTACTCTTAACAAGTGCAAAGCCTGCATCGAAAGTTAAATTCTCACTCATTGCGTAAGTTAGGCCCGCGCTGTACCAAAAACGGTCACTGTCAGGGATACTCAATGTCGCTTCACCTGCTTGTTCGTCGTACGCAAAGCCTGCACGGAATGTCCAGTCTGTATTAAGTATGTAAGTTGCACCAACGGAGTAGCGATTGTTGTCTTCATATTTCTCAGGTTTAAAGAAACATACTCCGTCATTACATTCGTTACTGGTCGCTTTTAGTTCTTTAAATGTGCTCCAGTCGGTTTGTTGCCAGCCGTAATGTACAGCCCATTGTTCATTCAGTTGATGGAAAGCCGATAATTCGATAATTGAAGGGAGAGAGATTTTTAAACGGCCATCAACTTTTGGTGATGAAGCTCGAGCAGAGTCGTAACTACTAAACTCACCGTCATCAAAATCTAGATCAACCTTAGAGCGGTAGCCAAAGCCAAAACGGTTGTTTTCATTTAGCTCAAATAAAGCGCCGACATTCCAACCCCAAGCGAAAGTTTCACCTTCCATGCCGACAAGGTTATCGGACTTATTACCACCTAAAATACCGGCAAGTGCGCCTTTGTGGCGAGTCAGCTCTGCTTCAGCGTATACTAGGTTGATACCACCACCGACACTGAAAGACTCGTTGATACGGTAAGCGACATTAGGGTTGATGTTTACTGAAAGTAGGGAAGTGTCACCCGCCATATCACCAGCGGAAATATCATTTGGATAGTCAGTAGCAACACCGTATGTTGTGAACATACCGATACCCCAAGCCCAGTTATCATTGATAGGGCTGATGTAATAACCTGCTGGCACGATCTGTAAAGGGGCGACATCTTTCGCGTGTTCATTGTTTACAGTGTCGTACACATCGACTTCAGGGTCGATGATAGATAACGCGCCCGAAAATTGAGCTTCTTTGAAAAGTGTCATTGCTGCAGGGTTACGAGCAAGGACGCTGGCATTATCTGCGACAGCCCCTTCACCTGAAAATGCTCGACCAAGACCAGATGCCGAATGTTCAGCTACCTGGAAGCCCGCTGAGTGGGCATTACACGCAAACAATATTGAAATTGTAAGCAGAGAGCAGTGCTTCTTGTTCATCCTTGACCCTCCTAGGGTGTCATAATGCTGGACCGAAGTCCTTGTAATTGTTGTGTGGTACTTACACCAATTGTTAATACGCGAAATACAACGGTGATGTAAATGTAATGTTAATTGTATGTTTAATAACTTGTCAAAGTTTGAGCGTATTTTGCGTTTTAAATATGATGCATAGGTCAAACGATGGCTTGTAAGGGCATGTATTATCGTTATATTTTTGAAGAGAATGGTACGACCAGAATTGTTTTGCGAGCTTTATAGTTAAATAACGATCAAATCAAGAGATAGCTCGCTTTGCTGTTTCTTCACTTCACAGGCATAATTCGCGCTCGCTATGTAGTTATTCAATAGACGCAATAGGAACCGCATTGGAATTACTGAATGTTGAATTTTTAGGTCGTTCGCTAAGGCTCGAAGGATCGATGGCTGGGTGGCAGCAGTTATATTGGGATAATACGTTGGTGTCTCAAATCGATGCCAGTGACAATACCGCAGAGACTTGTCTACACCAGTTTAGGCTCTCTGCGGGTGAGGAAATCCTGAACTGTCATTTAGAGTGTTCTTTAACATGGCAACCGTTTGAATTGAGTTACAAGGTCACAATTAACGGTGAGCTCATCAATGAAGGTTGTCGAAATGAAAAAGACATCGAGCGCCAAGTGCCAGAAGTTACGCCACCATCCGAAAAGCGTTTAAGTGTAATAGGCCTCGTATCTCTTGGGATGAAAGCACTTAAAAGTGCGAAAGTTATTAAAGTGGCGTTAGCGTCTGCAAGTCTCGCTGCATATTCTTGGCTATTTTCCATCGAGTTCGCGCTAGCGTTGATCGCTTGTTTGGTTTTTCATGAATATGGTCACATTAGAGCGATGAAGTATTTTGGAATGAAGACCAAAGGAATCTATTTGATTCCATTCCTAGGTGGTTTGGCGCTAAGTGACGAAAAGATAAACACGCGCTGGCAGGATGTGGTTATCTCAATCATGGGGCCATTTTTCGGTTTAGTACTTAGTATTGTTTTTACTTTGCTTTATTGGATGACTGGTGAGGTGATCTTCGCTGGGCTTGCCGTGTTTAACGCCTTGCTAAACCTATTTAATCTGCTGCCTATTTTACCATTAGATGGTGGCCATGTGCTCAAAAGTATTACCTTCTCAATGAATACTTGGGTCGGGTTAGTTGGCAGTATTGCGACCGCTTTATTAGGCATTTTTATCAGTTACTATTTCGGTCTGACGTTGCTAGGGTTTTTATTGTTAATGGGAATGTTGGAAGTGGTGATGGAATGGAGAGCTCGACATCAAAGCCATTTATTGCCATTAACCCGTTATGGGCAGCTATTCTCACTGGCTTGGTACTTGGTCTCTGTCGGAGGTTTTGTTTCTATCATCTGGTATTTTGCCACTCTCGGAGATAGTTTGTTAAGTTTGCCGCTACAGATATTGGGCACTTGATTAGAATCATTAAAAAGCTCCCTAGGGAGCTTTTTTATTTGGCAAGCTTAAGTAGTAGACGATAGTAGCAAGTAGCAATGAATTAGCCACATCTTGGTGCTTTCGCGTTATACGCAGGCAGCTTATTTATGGTTGCTTGTAAATCTTTAATGCGCGTACTGTGCGATGGGTGGGTTGAGAAGAATTCAGGTGGTTGAGAACCACCTGATGCAGCACTCATATTTTTCCATAAATCGACACTTTGACGTGGGTCGAAACCTGCTTTTGCCATGAATTCCAGCCCGACAATATCAGCCTCGGATTCCTGAGTACGACCGTATGGCAAGATAACACCGTATTGAACACCGACACCAAGTGCCGCCATCGTCATTTGTTGATACTGTTTGTACTCGGAAGCGCCAATGGCAACGTTTGCTAGAGACAACCCTGCATTTGCTAACTGGCTTTGTGAAAGACGTTCATTACTGTGGTCAGCGAGGACGTGAGCGACTTCGTGACCAATAACTGTTGCCAACTGATCTTGGTTTTTCGCGACATCTAAAAGCCCGGTATACACGCCGATCTTTCCACCTGGTAGAGCAAACGCATTGACTTGTTCACTATCAAAAACAACGACTTCCCAGTCTTTAAATCCAGATTGAGCGGGAATGGTGTCAGTGATGTGTTTGGCAACGCATTGAACGTAGGCATTCGTTTTGCGATCTTTGCTGATTGGGATATCTTTCTTCATTTGTTCGAAAGATTTAGCGCCAAGCGATGACATTTCCTGATCTGAAAACATCAGGATCTGGTTGCGACCCGTCGGTGATGCGCTACACGCTGTTAAACCCGCGATAGTTAAAAGAGCAGAGGCTTTCATCCATACCTTCATAACAGGCTCCATTTAATTTTTTGTTTTGAAGCAATAGTATATACCCAAATAGTAACATGATGCATGGATCAAGTTATTCATCTGCTTAATAAAGAAGGTGAGATGTTACGTCTTGAAGTTATGCCCAAGTAGCGTCTATGCTAACTTCCTAGCACATCGTTACAACCTAACAAACCAGTTTGTGAAACTAAGAGTAAAGCAATGAGTATATGGAAAAAGCCCGTAAGCATAGAGATTCTGAATGCCACGTCAAAAAATACCCTGATCGAGCACCTACAAATTAAATATACAGATTTCACTGACGACTCCCTTACAGCAACCATGCCCGTATGCAGCTTTACTCATCAACCTTTAGGAATGCTTCACGGTGGTGCATCAGTCGTGCTCGCAGAAACATTAGGCTCATTGGCTGCAAACTTCTCTGTCGATGAGGACAGCTACTGCGTCGGTTTAGATATTAACGCGAACCATGTGCGAGCCATGCGAAGTGGTCATGTGATTGGTACGGCAAAACCGCTTCATCTGGGTATTTCAACGCAAGTGTGGCAAATCGATATCACTGATGAGCGAGGCCGTTTAGTGTGTACCAGTCGCTTGACCATCGCTGTGAAACAACATAAAACAAAGTCGGTATAAACTAAGATGGTGATTGAGTTTTCATTAGGAAAAATCATTGCAACCCAGCGTGAAATAGTGATTAAGATCTCCGGCAGCGCAATGGTAACCTTGCAAGCGCAAACCGATGCAATTCAGTTGCTGGGTAGAGGAGCGAACGTTGTTTTATCTCATGGAGCAGAGTGCAAATGGTCTATCAAGCTGGACAGCGAGGAACAACTGGCCGAACTTTCGCGAGAAATTGGTATCGATATTCAATAATTTATAGTGTGATGTTTGCACTTTTTGGTAAAAATGAGGAAACTTAGCTTGTCGACAACAAGATAAGAATTTCCTCTTTATGAGTAGCCCTCGTTTACGTGTTCAGTTCGAAACACTGTTTGAAAAATTTTCCGGTCACGATACGGACGTTCAGCTCGAAGACATCACGGAAGCGTTGTTTTGTACACGTCGTAATGCTCGTATTGTTCTAAATAAACTTGAAGAAGAGGGCTGGATTGAGTGGCATCCGGCAGCGGGTCGAGGAAAACTTTCGAAACTCGTTTTTAAACGTAATCGAAGCGACGTCAGCGAAAACCTCGCCAGGCGTTATCTCGATGAAGGGAAAATCGGTCAGGCTCTAGATGCGCTTGATAACGATGCGGCACGATTGACGCAGGTTATCCAAGGTTATTTAGGGCTTCAGCATCGACAGGGCGAGCAGGTCGTGCGTTTGCCTTATTATCGACCATTGTCGATGTTAAACCCGCAGAAACCGATGCGGCGTTCTGAACAGCACATCGCCAGACAAATTTTTAGCGGACTCACTCGCCTTGATGAAAATGAACAACTTCAACCAGATTTAGCCCACACGTGGGAAGCAATTTCTGATACACATTGGCGTTTTTATCTTCGTCGTGGAGTACGCTTTCATAACGGTGAACCGTTAACAACTAGTTGTGTTCTTGAAAGTGTGCTTGCGTTAAATAGCTTGAACTTGTTTTCTCACATAAAGCGGGTGTCTTCGCCACAAGAGTGGACCGTTGATATTGAGCTCGTCCGTCCTGATCGCTACCTGCCTCTGGCTCTGAGTGAGTCGCAAGCAAAAATTTTGCTACCGAGTGCTTTGCGTTCTGAAAGCTTCGATAGACAACCGATAGGGACAGGGCCGTTCCAAGTTAAAATGAATGATGATAAGCGTCTTATTTTGACTGCTTTTGATGGCTACTTTGGTTTTCGCCCTTTACTTGACCAAGTGGAGGTGTGGGTAATCGATGAAGCCTATTCTTCAATGGTTTATCCAAGCCTGTCAAAACCGAAGATGGATAAACAAGGTTCATCCGATGAAGTCGAGCTGGACCCTGGCTGTACATTCCTATTACTAAACAAAAACACCGGGATTGCAAAAGATCCACGTTGGGCAGAGTTCCTCTCGCAAACCCTCAACAGTCACCAGATTTACGCGCATGTTCCACAAGATAAAGTGATGGAACTGGGAGTATTGCAAGCGTTTGGCCTTAAGCCCGGTTGGATTGATCTTAGGCCAGCAGAAGCGGGCAGCGTACCACAGGTTAATAAGGTAATTTCCGTAGCGTATCAGAAAAAGCATCCGATGTTTCCAGTAGTTGCCAAGGCCATCAAGACACTCTTAAAACCGCACGGTATCGAGGTTGAGTTTATTCGTTATGATTCTCAACCGCCCGCACCGGAGGAAGTGGATATCTGGGTGAAAGCTATGGGCATTGCAACGAACCGAAATGACGCGTTGGCGGGCTGGCTCCTGGATTACAGTGATATTGAGAAGTTCAGTTCAGGTTACGATTTTAGTGAATGGGCTAAACTTGTCGATCAATGGCGTGCCGGCATGCACACAGACTTTCCTGCGCGTGAGCTAGGACGACAGTTAGTAAAAAGCTGTCAGGTGATTCCTATGTTTCACTGCTGGCTAGGCGTGAATAAAGACCACAGCGGCGCGTTACAAAATGCAAAGTGTAATGCCTTAGGTTGGTTTGATTTTAATAATGTATGGGTCAAACCGGATATAGAAAGTAACCATGGCGAAACCGAATAAAAAACAACCGACGAAAACCGTCGATATCTTTTGCTCTAAATGTAAAACTCAACTATTTAAGTACCGTAAAGGCGGGAAAGGCGCACTGGTTAAATGCTTCAAAGAGCGCATTGTTGACGATTTCACACAAACCCCATGTATTTGCCCCGCTTGCGGACAAGAGTTTGCAAGAGATACTTTAGTAAGAGGAACCCCCGCTTACAAAATGATTGGCGGCAAAGTGACGATGAAATAATAAAGGGCTAGAAAATGAGTATGAAACATGACTATTGCATGGTTTTAAGTACAACCAGTAATGAAAAAAATCGAGATCAGATCATTAAAGGTTTGCTAGATGCTCAATTAGCCGCGTGTATTCAAACGA
Organism: Vibrio sp. Vb1554; assembly: GCF_033344235.1. Taxonomy (NCBI): domain Bacteria; kingdom Pseudomonadati; phylum Pseudomonadota; class Gammaproteobacteria; order Vibrionales; family Vibrionaceae; genus Vibrio; species Vibrio sp. Vb1554. The sequence goes on from NZ_JAWPOJ010000004.1 coordinate 181,392, forward strand.
TGCCTATTGAAAGTCACTATGTGTGGAAAGGGGAGATTTGTACTGACAACGAATGGTTGCTGGTGATCAAAACTCGTCGAGAACTTTATGAATTGGTGGAAGAGAAAATAGAAAACCTGCACGAATACGAGGTAGCTCAAATCGTACAGGTTCCAATTGTTGATGGGTTTAACCCTTATTTAGAATGGTTGAGAGAATCGACGTTGAGCCGACATTAAGAATAACGACAACACTGCACCAACGGTATCGCACAACATATCTTTCTGGGCGTCCCATATGTCACCTTGCGAGCCCAGAAAGGCAATTCCCTCATCGCCACCAGCCAACTCCGCATACCACCATTCGATAATCTCATAGCCAGCAGCAAGTGACATGATAGCAAACAAAGCAAACCAGCAAGAGAACGCTTTGTTGAACCGTTTTTTGTTTATCAAGTATTCAGCGATCGGATATGCGTAAAGGCCAATTGAAAAGTGCGCAACGCGATCAAAATTATTTCGCTCTGAACCAATCATGTCGTTAAACCAGTCAAACGGCACTTCGGAGAACGTATATTTCGCACCGATAGTGTGCAAACAGAGCCAGATGAACATTAAAAAGTAAGCCGTATTACTGAACTGATAGCGAATCGAAATCGCCCAAATAGCAACAAGAATACCAATCGCCGGGATAATCTCCGCAAACCAAACTGCGCGTGAGTTAGGTTCCAACGCAGAAAATAAAAACACGATGGCATAAAAAATCGTTAATCCTAAGAGTGTCGAGGTGCTTTTCATAGAGTTACTTGATCCTTCAATTTATCTTACAGTGGGACTCCATAGATTGTGTTAATGATTGCACTTAATTGAACGGTGTGCAATTGATATTTTAATGGGTTTTTTGATCACTGAAAATGTTGATTTATTGGCAAACTGCTCAACATTAAAACGTTTGCGCGTGCACTTTTCATTAAAGTTTGATTTACAACATGCCCATCCATAGAATCCATGATTCAGTCTAATAAAAAAGAAGTAAAGCCATGAAACTGGAAACTGTCGATTATCTTGCTGACGATGCTGCTCAACAGTTCGTTACCTCTCTACGCGAAACGGGGTTCGGTGTGTTGAAAAACCACCCGATTCCACAAGAGCTTGTAGAGTCAATTTACAAAAACTGGCATGAGTTTTTCTGTTCAGATCAAAAGAATGATTTTCACTTTAACGTAGACACCCAAGATGGCTATTTCCCACCTTCAGTGTCTGAAGTAGCGAAAGGGCACAAAGTGAAAGACATCAAAGAGTACTTTCATGTTTACCCTTGGGGGCAGATCCCAGAGCAGCTTAAAGCTGAAATCTTAGAGTACTACGAGCGTGCCAATGCATTTGCTCAAGAGCTATTAGGTTGGGTTGAAGCGTACGCACCTAAGGACGTTCAAGAGAAGTTCTCTATCGCGTTGTCAGAAATGATCAATAACAGCGACAAAACATTACTACGCGTGCTTCACTACCCACCGATGACAGGCGAAGAAGAGCCCGGCGCTATTCGCGCTGCTGCGCATGAAGACATTAACCTGCTAACGGTTTTGCCTGCTGCCAATGAGCCTGGACTGCAAGTAAAGAGTAAAGAGGGTGATTGGATCGATGTACCATGTGACTTCGGGAACTTAATCATCAACATTGGTGATATGCTTCAAGAAGCGTCAGGTGGTTATTTCCCTTCAACGACTCACCGTGTAATCAACCCTACGGGTGGCCGTCAAGAAAAGTCACGTATCTCATTACCGTTGTTCCTGCATCCAAAGCCGGAAGTGGTGTTATCTGAGCGCTACACTGCACATAGCTACCTTATGGAACGTTTACGTGAGCTAGGGGTTATTTAACCTTTACGTGATCTCCTTACAAAGGCCGATGGTGAATGACTATCGGCCTTTTTGCATTTATGCTACAAAGTGGAAACTATGTTTTTTGTGCCGTGAATGGGGCCCTAAACTCGTGTCAGAGAGGATGAATGGAAGGACAACGTACTGTCAATAGTATTGAGCCTCATGCAATAGAAAATCCGCTGCTTTGGCCAATGCTAGAAATTCTGAGAAAACAGCCCTCTAATTGGAAAGTGCACACCTTGGCAAGCTCGTTGGGTGAACAAGGTTATATTTCAAAGCTGGACGACTCTCCCGATAAGGATTTATTCAAAAGAAATTTCCTGATCATGAATGCATTATATCAACTGCAAGACACTCTGTATCCGGATAGCTGGCTTCAAGTCGAAGCCATGGATATTCAGCTCATGTCTTCGATGGAAGCTTTGAAGCATAAGATCGATATTCATGATCCTTTGCGTGAGTATTACTTAGATTGGCGCAATTACGAAGCGGACGAAGATGAAGTGCGTCGACTGTTGAATGAATTTTGGACAACTTATCAAAAGTTCATCGGTGGTTCGTCAGTAGCCAGCGTAGATAAGACAAAGGCACTGTCACTATTTGAACTTAACACTGACGCTACGCCTGCGGAAATTAGAAAACAATGGCGAAAACTCGCGCTTCGTTGGCATCCTGATCGAGAAAATGGCGATGCAGAAAGATTTAGAGTTCTTTGTGAAGCGTGGAATGTACTGAGAAACGAATGATTCGCTAAGAATAAAGATAAAGGAAGGCAGCTAACTATAGCTGCCTTTTGATTGAACTGTCCCTGTCAGCGTATCAAAACTAGCATGATGACTTAAACTGAGATTTTCGCATGCGGTTGAGGGCAGCCATAACGTCTAGTGTGCGTGGTTTGGCTAAGTCGCCTTGCTTAGGAAGAGCGGCATGCCACTCACCAGACAGCATTTCTTCAATCTCCTTCGCCGGATGATTACACCAACCTGGAAGTTGAGCAATTTGGAACCATAACCAGCCAATTGTGTTGACTTCATCGGCTGACTCTATCTGTTCCAAAGCGCTAAGATCAGTAAACTCTTTACCAAATCGAAGTGACTCTTTGCCTTTCGCATTCACACGGAACTTGCCGTCAGTCAGAATATTCATCAAAGCAACGCGGTTTAGTGCTCGAGGTGGGAAGGTCTGTAAACGTTCTTCCGACTCGTTATGGCGTTGAGTAGGGTGCTGAGCGATAACTTCTTTCGCTTTTTCAGTCACATCAACGGCTTGGTAGTCGTGCATTTGAATGACGGTATCGGCAACGTCTAAGTAGTCGCCCGACCCACCCATAACGATAATGGTAGAGATATCAAGATCATCTCGTAATTGACCAATGCGGTCGACGAGAGGAGTAATTGGCTCATCACCTTTTGCCACCAATGCCTGCATACGCTCATCTCTAATCATGAAGTTGGTAGCAGAAGTATCTTCATCAATCAATAATGTGCTTGCACCCGCTTCAATAGACTCTTGAAGCCAAGCGGCTTGCGACGTTGAGCCTGATGCGTCTTGAGTAGAAAAGTCCGCCGTATCTTTACCCATCGGTAAATGGTTGATGTAGTTTGACAGGTTCAAGTGGTGTACGCATCGGCCATCTTCGGCACGAATCTTCATAGCCTTGTTATCGGCAACAATGTATTCGCGACCATCTCCTGGAATATGATCGTAAATTGAACGCTCTATTGCATTTAATAAGGTAGATTTACCGTGGAAGCCACCACCTACAATCAGTGTGATACCTTTTGGAATTCCTAATCCTGTGACATGGCCCTTGTTTGGCGCATGTAAAGTGACTTGTAGAGATTCAGGGGCTTTAAACTCAACGGCTTCTTTCATTGGAAGGTCGCAATTACCTGCAATTCGAGGAAGAATACTGCCGTTTGCGACAAACGCGACTAAGTTATTGGCCTCTAACTGTTCTCGTAGGGCATCTTGGTCTTCAACAACTTGGCAGTGCTTAATTAAAACGGCTTTGTCGAGTTCACGCTCTAAAGTTGCTCGACGGATAAACTTAGGCAGGTGGAAAGTCAGTATGTTGTTGGCTTTTTTCCCCAATACTGAACGACCTTCGGCTGGTAAGTTAACTCGAAAACGCAGTTCAATACCTTCTTCAGTAAACAACACCGCGGTGCTTTCCAGTACAGTTTGGCCTGTCAGTGAAATTGATACTGAGTTTTCTTGTTTAGCAAACTGTTCAAAACTACGCGCAATAAAATCACGTGCAGCTCTTTGAAATGCAGGAGACTCGTCTCTTAGCCACTCAAGACCAGTCAAAGACCATGCGCGAGTCGCACGAAAACGTGACGCCGATGCATAAGGGTCACCCTGTACATGATCGATAAACAAAGTGAAATCAGTGAAGTCGTATTGACCTTTGATTTGCTGATAAGCTCGGTAGTTCTGCTTTTCAATTTTCTTAAGCGTGGCAGTCAACTGATCCATGAAGATATTGGCCTTTTAATAGAAGCGGGCGGCGATTATAGAAACCACCGCCCTCATAGTAAAGAGAATGCTTAGGAAGAGTAGGCGTATTGCCCGCCAGAAAGGCGCTGATTAAACAAACTTTGCTCAAATTCATTACAAGGCATAGGTTTACCATAAAGAAAACCTTGTCCGATATCACAACCCTCACCAATAAGAAACTGCTCTTGTTGGTGGGATTCAATGCCCTCGATCACTACTTGGAGTTCCAGTTTTTTTGCAATGTGTATGATTGAACAAATGATCTCGCGATCATCATCTGACTTTTCCATTTGCTGGACGAAGCTTTTATCAATTTTGATGGCATCAAACGGATATTTCTTTAAATAGCTGAACGAAGCATATCCTGTACCAAAATCATCAAGTGACAATGTCACACCTAGTTTATGCAACTTATTTAACGTTGTGCGTGCTACTATTTCATCAGCAATTAGAGCGCTCTCGGTTACTTCGAGTTCGAGAAAGTGTGCTGGCAAATGGAAAGTGTCGAGTAGGTGTTGCACTTGTTCTGCAAAATTTACGTTTTGTAATTGAATGGGAGAAACGTTGACGGCAATTTTGAAGTTATCGATTAACTCAGACCATTGTTTCGCTTTGTCTATCGCGGTACGCAGAACAAAAGAGCCAACTTCAAAGATAAGCCCGTTTTGTTCGGCCATATGTATCAATGCTTCGTTGGAAACGTCGCCAAGTATTGGATGTCTCCAACGAAGCAAGGCTTCTGCGCCAATCCATTTACGTGTTTTGGAGTCTACTTGAGGTTGAAAGTACAACACTAAATCGTCGTTACGCACTGCTTGTAAAAGGTAACTTTCCAGTTCATTGTGACTATTGAGATCCGCCGAATGATTTTCTCTAAAATAACTAAAAGGTTCGCCGGATTCTTTACATAGAAGCATCGCGTAACATGCATGTTGAAGGATACGCTTAGCATTGCTGCAATCTTTGTAAGCTTGAACTATACCGATATACGTGTGCAAATGTATTTCTGTTTTGTTGAAGACAAATCCATCTACGCTAATTTTAGTGATATCATCTAATAGTTGATTTAACCGAGCTTCAATATCCTCTCCCCAAATCAATAAAACCATGTCATTCGAACTTGGTCTACCAGTGATAAATCCGCTAGCACCGTGTCTGGTTAATCTGGAGTGAAATTCTTTTAAAATGTTGTCAAAGACCTCGAACCCGTGCCTGGTCTGAATACTGCGAGCGTTACTAAAACCAATGTTGATGACCACAAGCGATTGCTGATCACTATCAAGGGACTGTAAGGTGTATTGGACAATGTTCTCAAGTGCAGAACGATTTAGAAATCCAGTTCCCTGATCATGTGTTTTTTGGTAGCTCACTTGTTTTTCCGCGGCTTTACGGCGATCAATTTCTTGTGTTAAGGAGTAACTTAACTGGGCTAAATCCGTGGTACGATTTTCAATTCGACTCTTTAGCTCGGTGTTAAGTCGCTGAAGTTTATGTTGTTGGTACACAACTGAAAGCTGTGCTTCGATTGAATCTTTGAAAGTTTCAAGCAACTGACGGTAACTATCGTTGTACTCGTTTCTCTCAGAGTCAAGCATACAGATTGTTCCAAATGACTCCCCATTTGGCCAGAATAGCGGTAAGCCGCAATAAGAAATCATGCCTAGTTTGATGTCTGGGTTATTTTGCCATTCTTCATCTTCAAGCGCATTGGGGATTACAAGCTCGCCTTTCTGTTCTATAACTTGCTCGCAATACAAACCGTTACCAAGCTGCTCTGCATCGCCAGTACGATAAGGATTACCTAGAGTTTCGCTAGATGTATTTACTTCTATGCGATCCGGATGGATACGCATAATTAATGTGGTGGGTACGTGTGTTATTTGAGCCAGTAAGTTGACGATTTCTTGCCAACTTCTTCGCATAGACTCAGGGATTTCGTAGTCTAATGTTTGCAATCTCCCCATATAGGTCATCCTTTACGTGGTTTCACTTCCTGTGAATTAAAAATGCAGACTGCTCTATTTTGTTCTCGCTTTTTAATTAAGTATAGGGTGGCTAGGGCTCGAAACAAAAAAAAGTCCTGAAAAGTGTTCAGGACTAGGAATAGTTGTCACATATCTCATCCTTGAAACAGGTAACAAGCATCAAGGCTTAAGCGACATTAACGATTCAATAGAAATGTCTTGCGAATAGTCGACATCTTCAAAGTTAAAGCCATTGAGCTTCATAAACTCATCTTTAAAACCTTGGTAATCACCAATCTCTTTAAAGTTATCAGCATTCATCTGTTCTAAAAGAGCGTGGACTTCTTGTTGAACTTGCGGTTCAAGTTCCAAGTCATCTATTCGAATCAAGCGTTCACCGTCAACTGGCACTTTCTCTTGATCGTATAACTTCGTAGTAAACAGTCGCTGCATTTGTTCAATACAGCGTTCGTGAGTACCTTTTTCCTTCATCACTCGATAAAGCGCTAACAGGTAGGGACTTAGCGCAGGGATGAATACACTGGCTTTCGTCACCAACGCCTTACACACGGTTGCGTAAGCACCGCCGTCAAAGTTGGCGAGTTTGAGGTTTAATGAATGACTGGTTTGGTGTAAATCGATTTTCGCTCGACCTAACGTACCATCGAGATAAATTGGGTGCGTAATGTCAGGGCCCATGTAAGAAAAGGCGATGGTTTTGCAGCCGTTTGCAATAGAGTCGTTATTGATGAGGGTGTCAATCCAGCTTTCCCAGTCTTCGCCGCCCATTACTTTAATGGTGGCATTGGCTTCCTCTTCTGTTGCAGGCGTTAAGGTGGTTTCTATCCACTTATCGTTCTCCAGCATGATAGAAGCGCCAGTGACAGGTTCACCAATCGGTTTAATGACACTGCGCCAAAACTCATCAGATTCAGGTTTAGGTCGAACACCGGTTGCCAAGCTATAGATGACTAAGTCAACTTCACCCTCAAAGTACGTTTCAATGGCTTCAATCACTTGATTGCGCACCGAACCAGAGAATGCATCGCCAACAATATTTATTGCGGTACGCCCGGCTTGATTTGCTTCCTTCTTAAAAAAGACGTTGTTATACCAACCCGCACTCCCAACCCCTTTCTCTGAAGGGCCACGCTCAAATGAGACGCCAATGGTATCGGCGTTAGCGCCACCGAACGTTAGGGCTATTCGGGCCGCTAGGCCGAAACCAGAGGAGGCACCAATAATCAAAACCCGTTTTGGGCCTTTTTTGATCTGTGGGGCGCGTTTTACGTATTCAATTTGCTCTTTAATAGATGCATGACACCCTTTGGGGTGCGCAGAGCGAGCAACAACACCTTGAATTAACGGTTCTATTCGCATGTTGTTATCTATCCTCGATGAGTGGAATTGAAAATAGATTAACGTAAAGTTACGTAAAACTTATTGAGCTAGACCATTAAAATTAGAGATGTTTAATTAATTCTTGAGCAACGAAATCAGCGATCCAAGGTTGTGCATCTGGTTTTGGGTGAAGGCCATCATCCATCATCCATTCTGGTTTGGTGACAACATGCTCTAAGAAGAATGGCATCAAGGCAACTTGTTGATGCTGTGCAAGCTTAGGGTAGATATCGTAAAACATATCGCTATAGCGCTTACCATAATTAGGCGGAACCCGAATTTGCATCATGACAACGTCCGCACCAGAATCTTTTATCATGGTAATCATTTTTGAAAGATTCGACGTAATAAGTTTAGGAGGGAAACCTCTTAGGCCATCGTTGGCACCTAACTCAATAAGTACCATGTCAGGGCTATGCTGAGTTAGCAACTGAGGTAACCGTGCTAAGCCATTGCCAGTGGTATCGCCAGAAATGCTGGCATTAATAACTGTTACATCTTGACCATGTTCTGACAACGCATCAGGGAGTAAGCTAGGCCAACTCTCTTCGATCGGCATCTGATAGCCTGCACTCAAGCTATCACCCAAGACAAGTAGCTTTTCGCTCGCATGTGCAGTAGCGGAAAAGCAAAAAAATAGAACTAAGGAAAGTATACGAATCATGCAAACACCTGTACTTAATGCACCTATTGTTCAAGCCAATTTGGTTTCTAAACAAGTCTCTACTAATCAAGAACAATTAACAATCCTCAAAGACGTAAATGTTGACATCCGAAAAGGAGAAAAAATCGCCATCGTCGGAACTTCCGGTGCAGGTAAGTCAACATTGATGACGTTGCTAGCTGGTCTTGATACGCCGACATCAGGCGAAATTACTTTATTAGGTCATGAATTATCAAAACTGGACGATGAAGCACGTGCGAAAATTCGGGCTGACTCTTTAGGTTTCGTTTTCCAAAGTTTCTTGTTAATCCCGAGTTTGAGTGCATTACGTAATGTCACGCTTCCTTGTCTTTTACGTGGTGAAGCCGAAGATGAAGCAAGAGCAGCGGAATTATTAGCTGCTGTTGGATTGGAAAAACGTGTCGATCATCTACCAAACCAGTTATCTGGTGGTGAACAACAGCGAGTTGCGCTAGCGCGTGCATTTATGACACAGCCTGAGCTGTTGTTCGCAGACGAGCCTACCGGCAATCTTGACCATCAAACCGCAGACAAAGTGATTGAGCTGCTATTCGATCTTAATGAACAGCACGGGACAACTCTGATTTTAGTAACACACGATGGTCATCTAGCAAGCCGATGTGACCGTATTTATCGTATGGAGGCGGGTGAGCTTAAGGAGGAGATGTAATGTCTGCAGTATCATCAAGTGAAGCAACATCCACAGAGCAAAACAGTACAACACAGCACTCGCCGAATAAAAGTTTGATACGTTGGAGTTTCGGCGAAATAAGGCAGGGGAACCTTTGGCCTATTAGCGTTGCTCTTATTCTCGTGATTGCGAGTATCTTTGCGCTTTCTGCATTAGCAGAACGAATGGAGCAGGTGATCGTCAAGCAGGGGAAGGATGCATTAACGGCAGATGCGGTGTTTGTGTCTGCTAATCCCATTCCGGACACGTTGTTAACCTCGACTGAAAACCTTGAACGTTCGATGATGACGCGATTTGCCACTATGGCATTTAGCGATAATGGTATGCAGCTTATTTCTGTAAGGGCGGTGGATGATAATTACCCTTTAATGGGAGAGCTCGTTCTTGAAAATAATCCGGCCGGTCGCGTTAAAGAGAACCAACTCTGGCTTGATGAACGGATTATGACTCAACTAAGCGTAAAGTCAGGTGACAGTGTCACGATAGGCGATGCCGAGTTTACTGTATCAGGCGCAGTATTGATGGAACCTGGCTTGAGCTTTAATCCATTTCAGCAAATGCCTTCTGCATACATTCATCAAAGTGACGTAGATAAAACAGGAGCAATTCAAGTTGGGAGCCGAGTTCAATACCGTCTGTTTTTACAAGCCGATGATAAAACACTAAAGAGCTTACAAGATGATACGCGGCTTTCTCCGAGCGATCGCTGGCGCACGCAAGATACTGCCAGTCGTAGTAATGAGGTTTTTGAACGTACGACGCAGTATCTGTCTTTGACCGTAGCAATTGTCATCATTATGGCGGCGACAACATTGGTTCTTACTTGTCAAAATTACGTGAACAGCCGGACACAAACTATTGCGATGTTGAAAAGTCTTGGTGCGAGCCGCCGATGGATTGAAAAGTGGTTATTTATTCAAGTCACAATCCTTCTCATTAGTGCCAGTGTCGTCGGCCTACTGCTAGGGAGCGGGCTGGAGTATTTATTACGCATTCCACTCAAAGACTTATTACCCGAACCACTCCCTAGTTACGGCGTCACACCATTTTTGGTGGCATTTATCTCAGCAGTCTTGATTACGGTGCCCGCTCTCGGTATACCATTGTTAGGCTTGATTAAAACTCCCGCGTTAGAAGTGCTACAGCAGGGTAAAGCGCAACGTTCTTGGAAGCGAATGTTACTTGTTCTAGTTCCCGTTGTTCCACTGCTTTTACTGTATGCAGATAACACCTTAGTTTGGATCGTGCTCACTGGTATAGCGGTACTGTTTGTGGTACTCGCAGCAGTTAGCGTCATACTCACAAAGCTGTTTGCACGTGTTTCAACCCATCCTGCAATGAAGCTTGCGTTGAGTCGTATCAACCGGACGCCAGTAACCAGCGGTCTACAGTTTGGTGCTTTGGCATTATCTTTAATGTTGCTGTCTATCATTTGGCTTGTGCGCAGCGATATTCTCGCTGATTGGGAGAGAACCTTACCTGCAGATGCGCCAAATGTGTTCGCATTGAACATTGGTGATTATGAACTCGATAACTACCTAGAAACCCTAGATAAAAATGGAGTTACGCGGTCACAAGCTTATCCAATAATTCGTGGACGACTAACAGAGATCAACGGTCAAAACGTCAAGGAGATTGATTACGAAGGAGAAGGTTCTGACGCGATACGTCGAGAGCTAAACCTGACATGGGGAGATAGCCTACCAGAATATAATGATGTGCTTTCGGGTGAATGGACAAACAAAGGGAGTGTATCTGTAGAAGCGGATGTAGCAAATGACTTAGGCATCAAACTCGGTGATACGCTGCGCTTTGTAATAAACAGTCAGAATTACGATGCAGTAGTAGATACCATCCGTTATGTCGAATGGCGTGACATGAAGCCTAACTTTTATTTTATTTTCTCATCTGACGTGATGGCTAATTTACCTGGTTCTTACCTCATCAGTTATAGGATTGAAGAAGGAAATGAAGCGTTGTTGACGTCAATGTCACGTGCTCACCCAACGGTCTCTGTTTTAGATATCCGAACTATGGGCGAGAAAATTCAGGCTTTGATTCAGCAAATCGTATCAGCAATCACTATCCTTGCTCTTTTAGGCGTTGTTGCTGGTCTGCTGCTCATCTTTACTCTACTGAGGTTAAGCTTGTCCCAACGTCAACAAGAGATTCGTTTGTATCGCACATTAGGTTCAAGTAAGAAACGGATCAACACAACCCTGTGGGCCGAGTACGGAATTATGGCGTTGATTGCTAGTGGTGTTGCGGTATTCGCTGCGGAAGTTTGTGTGGCCGCAGTCATGACATATGGATTCGATCTCAATGCACAAATTCACCCCGAATTGTGGATAGCTTTACCGCTTGTAACATTTGTTACGTTGGCACTTGTAGTGATGAGTTTGTTGAAAAGATTGTTAACGCCAGTAAACACTTAAGCGCAGCGAGTGTTATCAAGTTTGGAACACTCCATGACACTTTTATTTTAGTTATCCACAAAAACAGTGGATAACTTTTGGGATAACTAAATGGGGTAAAAAGTGGGGTGTTTCTGCAGGCTTTGCGCCATGGGTCTTACAGTGAAATTCTTATTCACATAGACACAAAAAAGTGTCTTCTTAACCATGTCGTCAAGTACTTTTTCGCAAATTTTTTCTACTTTAATGCACTTTACAGGCGCTGTTGGATATTTCGCAAACCCATGAACTTTTTGTGATTTTAATCAAGTCCAAACACGAGTAGAATCCACCGTTAGTAAAGAATTTTCCTTATAAAATTTTTAGTGAAGCAATGAAGTCTGAGTTTCCAAGTTATAAAGATAAGCATATCGCTGTTGTTGGTGGCGGTGTAGCAGGTGCAACAGCAGCAATTCATTTTGCGGAGCTGGGTTTTAAAGTTTCCGTAATAGAGAAGGGCGTATCACTAGTAAATGGTCCACCCATTTGTCATTTGCATGCTGGTGGTAATTTATATCGAGAGATTTCCGAGCAACAATGCTTAGACTTGTTAGCACAATCTATTGATACTGTTCGCCTGTATCCGCTTTCACTGAATATTCGTCCGACAATCATCGCGGTTCCTCATTCCGATGGTGGAGACCCATCCACACTAATTCCGCGATTAGAGGTTGTGAAAAGTGCTTATCAAACGCTCGTTGATAAAGATGAGAGTAATAAAGTGCTCGGCGAGCCAAGTGAATACTACAAACTGTATTCAAAAGCGGAGCTAGAAGCTCTCGCGCAACGTACTCAACCAAGTCATCCTACAAACTTCGATGAGTGGTGCATTCCTTTTGCTCAACATGCTGATCTTGAAGCGCTAAAGTATCCTGTTGTCGCAGTTCAAGAATATGGTTGGAGTGTTTTTCGCCTCGCCGCAATTGCCAACTTAACACTAGATACGCTTCCTAATGCTTCGGTCTTCACACAAGCAAGGTTTAAGCAAGCCGATTGGATGGGGGAACACTGGCAACTTGGCTATGAACGTGAAGGTATCGATTACCTGATGACATGCGACTACTTGGTTAACGCGTGTGGCTTTGAAACAGGCTCAATTGACAACACAGTTGGTGCCAAGCGTGACAGGTTGGTGGAGTTTAAAGCCGCTTACGTTACGAGGTGGGCAGACTGTGAACAACAATGGCCAGAAGTTATTTTTCATGGCCCGCGTGGAACCGATAAAGGAATGGCTCAATTGACGCCTTATGGCGATGGTTACTTTCAACTTCATGGTATGACAAAAGGAATCACGCTGTTTGAAGATGGTTTAGTAGAGAGCACGAACTCATCTGCTCAACCTGAACTGCCTATGCCTTTACTCTCGAAGATCCGTAACGGCTGGAGAGAAGAAGTGTTAGAAGAGCGAACGAACAACGCCATCAAACACATGGCACAGTTCATTCCCGACTATCACTCTGCTGTAAAAGGAGGAAAAGCATTATTTGGCGCTCAGCAAATTCCCGGAACAGATCCAGTACTCAGAGCGGCAGATGTGACTTTTGAAGATAACCACTACGCGAGAATAGAGGTGGTAAAAGCGTCATCGACACTACTCGCAGCGCAAAAAATGCTTCAATTCTGGTTTGACATCGATCCTAACCAAAATGTGGAAACACAGCATCCGGTCGCTGTAAAGTGGTCTGAACAAGAGGTCGAGCAGTACGCGATTAAACTCACTCAAGAGCGAGGCTATCCACAAGCTTTAGCAGTGCGTTATGGTATGCCTACATAATCGGCTGTGTTTGGGCTCAGTGGTTGTATTAGTACCCAAAAAACTGAGCCCATTGGCACCATACTTCTTGCAAGCCTAGCCTATCTCCTTTCACAAAATTGACTTTTTGTCCGGGCTTCGCCTGTGCCAGTCTAGGTAAGTCAATACGGGCTACGCAGCCAAATTTAGGATACCCGCCAATAGTCTGGTGATCGTTGAGCAGCACAATAGGGTTACCATCGCTAGGTACTTGAATTGAACCTAATGCAATTCCCTCTGATAGGACGCCTTCGTAAGGTGGACGAATGTTATTGCCCTCAAGACGGTAGCCCATGCGATTCGAATTGGGGGAGATGATGAATGCTTTGTTGTAAAATACTTGGCGAGCGTCTTCATCAAAGTCCTCGTTCTGATAGCCTTCAATCACTCTCAGCTTAATGGGTAAGTTGTAATCTGGCTTAAAGCGAAACGTCATTTGCCTTGGTTTACGTTTCGGTAAGTTATGAGGGACAAAGGGAAGAATATCGCCAGCTTTCAAAGCGCCACCATTTGAATCATAACCACCTAGAGATTCTCGCAAGACGGTCGATGCGCTTCCTAAGTGCTGAGCAACATTGAATCCACCTTTAACCGCTAGGTAGGAGCGAAGCCCATTCCTTGCGACTCCGAACTGAAGCTTCTGTCCTTTTTTCAACGTAAAGTCAGACCAATTTGAAATAGGTTCACCATCTATTTTTGCATTTAAATCACCGCCACATATAGCAAGGTGGCAGTTATGCAAGGCAATAAAACAAGCGTTACCCAAAGTAATTTCAATCGCAACGCAATTGACTACGTTACCAAGCAAATGGTTGGCCCAACTGTAAGCATAGTCGTCGACCGGGCCACCTTGAGTCACACCGACATGCGCCAAGCCAAAACGACCAAAGTCTTGAACTAAAGAGAGCGGTCCTGGCTTTTCCACCAGTAATCCACCGTAACTCATAGTACGCCTCCTAAATCGATAAACTCTTGTTTTGAAATAGCATTAAAGGTGACCTTGTCACCCACTTCAAACGGTATAAAAGGAGGAGAGTCGGAGAAGAGCGCAAGCGGGCTTTTACCAATAATGTTCCATCCGCCAGGACTATCTGATGGATAGACGGCCGTTTTAGAGTCTGCGATTCCGACACTTCCGGCCGGCACGTGAGTTCTTGGTGTGGCAAGCCTTGCCATGTGCAATTGAGTATCAACGTCAGAGAGAAATGCAAAGCCTGGAGCAAAGCCAATTGCAGAAACCGCGTACTCGGTTTTCGTATGCAGGGTAATAAGATCGTCTAATGACAGACCTCGCTTTTTAAAACGAGATAGATCTAACGCGGTTTCTTCAGAGTAATATACAGGGATAGTAATGTGATTCGGCTGGGAAAGCTTAAGTGATTGAGTATCAAACTGGCTCACGATTTGTTGCAGCTCATTGACTAAGTTCTTTTCGTTGATTCGAAAAGGTAAGTAATCAATGAGAATAGTTTGATAGGAGGGGACAACGTTCATAACAATTGAAGCGAAAGTTTCTCTTATGCTGCGAGCAAGCTCTCCGACTGCATTTTCAGAAATACTCTCATCAAACTTAATGAAAATACTGCACTCGGAGATCAAAGAGATATTAAATTTCTCTTTATGCATTAATTTCCTCCAGCGTATAGGCTTTGGCGGATCTTTTGGAGCAGCGCGATCGACTCTTCATTGTCACCATGAACACAAATTGTATCGGCTTCCAATAATATGTAACCGCCTGAAGCGGTTTTGACACGCCCAGAGTCAGCTAAGGTCCGGACTTGCTCAAGTATCGCGTGCTCGCTTTTTAACACGGCATTGGGCTGTGTTCTAGGAGTCAGTAAGCCGTCATCTTGGTATAAACGATCTGCAAATGCTTCAAATAGCAAGGGAACATCATAATCGTCTGCGATTTCTAAGTATTTTTCGTTTTCCTGTGAAGCTAGGATCATTAACGGTACTTTGAACAGTGCTGCCGCCTTTACTACCGCTCTAAATATCGCATCACTTTTCATCATGTCGTTGTATAGAGCACCATGAGGCTTTATGTAACTGATGTCTGTGTATTGCGCCCGGCATAATGCTTGTAAAGCACCAACCTGATATATAACCATGTTCGTAATTTCATCACCCGTCATGCTTATGCTTCGTCTGCCAAAGCCTTGTAGGTCGGCGTAACCTGGGTGTGCGCCAATATCAACATCGTTGTCATTCGCTAGGGTGATGGTGTCGTGCATGACATTAGGGTCGGAGGCATGAAAACCACACGCGATGTTCGCCATATCAACATGGGGCATCACGTCTTCATCTGCGCCCATACTCCAAGAGCCAAAGCTCTCGCCCATATCACAGTTCAATGTAAGTTGCTGTTTATTCAATGTCATACGTTTTATTTCTACACAAGCAATGGGTTTACGATGCAGGAAAATGCATCTAGGTTCAGTGACTCACTTCATTCTTCTATCATGAAAACGAAGCTTTTTGAGCAGATAGCTGACGAAAAAGATCACGTTAGTCCATAAAGATGTTGCCGTTATTTGAGTTGATCCGAATTTTAAGGTATTTCGTTTCTTTTCCATCCAATTTTTGAGAATTTAAGGTTATTTTGCATTAGCATCGTGTTAATCTTGTCGCCCTTCATGGGTGATAGATTGCATAATGGTTCTTCTGTCATTTTTGTGGTTGTCTGCGACAGGAATATATATGTCATTACGAGCGAAGCTTATTTGGCCTCTTCTGGTCTTTTTAACGGCTATCTTTGTTATCTCAAAAGGTTACACCTCGTATACTGTATACCAATCGTCTAAGCATGAACTGGTCGAGCAGACAAGAAAGTTGATTAACAACGTTTCTTTCTCAATTAAAGATGCGCTGACGACAAAGGACAAGCAAAAAGCTCAAACTATTCTCGCCAACTTTTTAAACCAGCCAAATGTAACGCGGGTCAAACTTTATGACCAAGATGACCAACCATTCGCTGTTATGGAGATAAGTGGGGCACTAGCACCCGTTCCCAGTCAAACCGAAAGAAGTAGGTTGCACGCTCTAGGCTATGCCTTATCAACCAAATTTCTTTATGTTCTAGAGCCGATTATCCATGATGGCTATGTCATTGGTAGCATTAGAGTCACGCTTTCTCATCGTCCAATCGTAGAAGCCATGCAATCTTTACTTCAAGATAGCGCTTTACTTCTTCTGTTTCTGATCGCTGGTGGCACTGTTTTTTACATAAGTATCGAGAGGCTTGTTCTCAAGCCCGTGATGGAACTCAACCGCGTAATAGAGAATGTGACACACGGACGAAACACGGAAAATCAAGCTCGCTATTACGCCAAGGATGAAATTGGAGACCTCGCGCGCTCTTTCAATCAAATGATGAATAGGTTAACAGTACGTGAGAAGCAGCGGCAACATTCGCTAGACACACTAGAACAAAAGCGCGCATTTTCAGAAGAGGTTATCGAATCTGTTCAGCATGCATTAGTTATTACCGACAATTCCGGACGTGTTATTCATTGTAATACGGCGACCCAGCAAATATTTCAAAAAAAATTAGATGAACTTAAATATGCCAATATTCGTGATCTAATTAAAACCAAAACACCGAATGAGCTGAGTCAGATCCTGAGTCGAGGCCTAGAGTGCGATGATATTCACCTCAAAAATGCAGATAACGAACAGCAGTTGAGCCTAACCAGTCGTCGCCTCTCGACACATGAATACTTACTGTTTTCGATTCAAGATATCACCGAAATTGAAGAAGCCATAAACCGGCAACGTGTTGCGGGGCGTGTTTTTGAAAGCAGCCAAGATGGTCTCATTGTTCTTAATCATCGCGGTGTCATTACGATGGCAAACCCTGCCGTCACTAAGTTAGTCGGCTTAGAGGTGGATCAGCTTATTGGGAAATCATTCATCCAAACGCTAAAGTGGCGCAAGTTACAGGAAATGATGCCTAGTATCATCGAGTCGATAGAAAATTATGGCGTTTGGCAAGGTGAAGTTATCGAGAAGAACCATATTGGTCAGTTTGTACCGATGTTTGCTCGAGTCAATCGTATCGTTAAGTGTGAAGACTATGGTTTCTATGATCTGGTTATTGTTCTTACCGACCTTTCCGGCGCAAAAGAGATGGAACGATTGGAGCATTTAGCTCATCACGATGCTTTAACGGGGTTAGCCAATCGATCTAAGTTCCATTTAGAGTTGGAACAACTAGTACAACGCTCTGGATACTTGCGTGACGAATTTGCAGTTTTGTACCTCGATCTGGATGGATTTAAAGAAGTTAACGATACCTACGGTCATGATGCAGGTGATGAAGTTTTGAAAAAAGTTTCCGAGCGTCTAACATCTGCGACGAGACATAGTGATTTAATCGCAAGACTTTCTGGTGATGAATTTGTCATGTTGGTAAATCCCGCCAATCAAAAAGTGGTCACCCGAATAGCAGAACAGTTGCTCGAGAGCATATGTGCTCCAATTGAGTACAAAGGTCACTTACTCAAAGTTGGCGTTAGTATCGGCGTAAAATTAGTCGGCGTAAATGAGCGCGATGCTACTCGAGTTTTAAAAAGTGCGGATACGGCAATGTATCAAGCAAAGAAAGCCGGAAAAGGCCAAGCAATATTAATGGGATGCGAATTACAAGAGACAGTTTAAATCGTAACGTCAAAGCTTTAAACTAACTCAATTCGCGTCAGAAGGAATAATAAAATGAAAGTACTCGTTACGGGTGGTATGGGCTATATCGGTAGTCATACGTGTATTCAAATGATCGAAGCTGGCATGACGCCAGTGATTCTAGACAACCTGTACAACAGTAAATCTACGGTATTAGATCGAATTGAAAAGGTATGTGGTGTAAAGCCAACCTTCATTAAAGCCGATATCAGAGATAAATTGGCGATGGTAGAAGCACTAAAGTCGCACAATATTGAAGCTGTTATCCATTTTGCAGGTTTAAAGGCCGTCGGTGAGTCTGTAGCAAAACCTTTAGAGTATTACGACAACAACGTTAATGGCACTTTAGTATTGGTTGATGCAATGCGTGAAGCCGGAGTTAAATCGTTGGTATTTAGTTCATCAGCGACTGTATATGGTGATCCTGCATCTGTACCCATCACAGAGGACTTTCCAACTAGCGCAACTAACCCATATGGGCGCAGCAAATTAATGGTAGAAGAGTGTTTAACCGACTTCCAAAATGCGAACCCTGACTGGAGCATTACACTTCTTCGTTACTTTAACCCGGTAGGTTCACATCCAACAGGCGAGCTAGGTGAAGATCCTCAAGGTATTCCAAACAACTTAATGCCGTTTGTTTCTCAAGTTGCGGTAGGGCGCAGAGAGTTCCTTTCTGTGTTTGGTAGTGATTATCCGACCAAAGATGGCACAGGCGTACGTGATTATATTCATGTAATGGACTTATCTGATGGTCACGTTGCTGCATTAGAAAAAGTAGGTAGCAAAGCTGGCCTTCATATCTATAACCTCGGTACTGGTAACGGCTACAGTGTACTGGACATGGTGAAAGCATTTGAAGCCGCAAGTGGTAAAGATGTCCCATACCAACTTGTTGAGCGTCGTCCAGGTGATATTGCAGAGTGTTGGGCGGATCCATCAAAAGCGATGAATGAGTTAGGTTGGAAAGCAACTCGCACTCTAGAAGAAATGACTGGCGATACATGGCGCTGGCAGTCTACTAACCCTCAAGGTTATCCAGATGCCTAATCTTTAATTTACATAATAGTAACAAAAAGGCGCGTGATTGCGTCTTTTTTGATCCAAATCGGAAAAAATCGTAAATTACTGGTTAAAAGGTAGCAAGTATATATAGAGCTGTTAAACTATGCCCGACTCTTAATTTGGGTTATAAATTTTCTCATAGCTATTGGGGTAGTTCATGGAACTCGGTCTGATCATCACTTTCATCATTGCAGCAGCAGTAATGGTGAAAAAAGAGATGGCAAAACAGTAAACTTTCATTTTTCATACTTTTCTTTACATTTTTGAAATGAAAGCCATAAAAAAAGCCAGCATTACGCTGGCTTTTGTGTTTTTAAGGTTTAGAACTCGTATTTAACACTAATGTTATAATTACGCTCAGCTTGCGTTTTGTCTCGACTTAACTCAGTCTTACCGCGAACATCGTTCCAAAGATGGTATTCTTCATTCGTTAGATTCATAACACCAGCACGAATGGTTATATCTTTCATTGGTTTGTAGTACGCCGTTAAGTCAACGACTGTCGCAGACGGCAAAGCAACTTGGTCTTTGATTCCGCCTTTATCACCATCAGAGTTGATATCACTGTTCGATTTCTTAGCCGTGTAGTTTACTTTTAGGCTTGTCCCCCAAAGTGCATTTGGTGAATCGTAATTTACAGCAGCTACGGCATTCCATGGGTTTACACTGTTCAAAGGATTACCATCACCATCTTCACCTTCTGTGTATGCTGCAACAAAGCGAGTTGTCATGCCTGATGGAAGACCAGCAATGGCATGCCAATCAAGACGGTTAGAGAGCTCAACCCCTTTAATGTTTGCTTCACTAATATTGATATTTGTGAATTCAGTTAAGCCACCATTGTTTGATGACGTTTGCTCAATAAAGTCACTGTAATCACTGTAGTAGAACGCTACTTCAGTTGCCGACGCTGCAGTGTTATGACGGTAACCAAGCTCATAAGACAAACTCTTTTCAGATCCCAAATTTGGGTTAGGGCGGTTGGTATAGCCATGAGCCGGATTATCGTAGGTGTAGTAAAGCTCGTCGAACGATGGCGCTCGGAACCCTTGGCTCACTTGCGCGAATATCGTGCCTGGTTGCGATATAGAGTAAGTTGCTCCTAAACGACCAGTTAATGCAGAGTCGCTAAACTTCTCGAATGACTCTTCAGAAGTATTTGAAGGATTAGTAGAGAAGTAATCGTAACGCACACCTGGAGTCAGAATTAGCTTGTCATTAAGAAGCGAAATTTCATCTTGCAAGAATAAACCAAAGCTTTCTTCTTTTGCATCCGGTGTGTAAACGTAAACAGTATCTGGCGTGCCAGGATCGGAATTAAACTCGCGATTGGTATTACTGATGTCACTATGTTTGTACGATATTCCGTAAACAATATAGTGATTTTGAATCTCTTTATCTAACTGAGTTTCGAATTCAAATTTGTCTTCAGTATATTCGTAATCTTTTTTCTGTTGGTTGTCACCACTAGGCGGTACGTAAGGTGGGTAACCAGGGCTAGCTTCGATAAAGCGATTAGAGACGCCGTTTTCTTCTTTACCAATCCATGTAAGCTTGGACGTGATCGTATCCGAGATAGCTGCATCTGCAAACCAAATGTGCTTGAGCCCAATGCGATTTTGCTTGGTTGTGTCTTCAGCGTTGAAGTTTTTGTAACTTTTATGTGCGATCTCTGAGTCAGTCTCGTTGTAAATAACTTCTCCCAAAAACTCCAAGCGATGAGCGTCATTCAATTGAGATTGAAGTTTTACCAATAGATCGTTTTTGTAATAATCTTGGTTGTCCACAGAATAGTTATCGTAAGGCGCCTTAGAGAAATTTTGTAGCTCTGCACCATCACGGCGTGTAAAGGCTATAAGTGCTTCTGTATTACCGAAACGCTTTGCTAAAGCTACATGCTCACTAAAAGAGTTATCTTCCGATGAATAAGAGAGTTTAGCTTGACCACCAAAGTCTTTACCATCTTTGAGGAAATCCTTCGGATCTTTTGTTTCGAATGCGACAACACCGCCAATTGCATCACTACCATGTAGGCTAGAAGCTGCTCCTTTAACAATTTCGACACTCTTTAGCATATCGGGGTCGACAGTAACGGCACTAGAATTGATAAACGAATATGGTCCACCGCTGAATACACCTGGTTGAGATGCACCGTCTACTAAGATTTTAACTCGTTTACCTTCCATCCCGCGAATGTTAATACTTTGGACGCCTTGGCGTTGAGTGCCATTAACAGTAACACCTGGCGTATACTCGAATAGATCATTCAAGTCCTTTACCATGTTTTCTTCGATGTCTTTCTCTGATACAACAGCAACAGAAGCAGCAACAGTGTTTATGGTTTGGTTGGTACGGGTGGCCGACACAACGACTTCTTCAAACTTAGAAGCTTCTTCCGCATAAGCAGTATGGGAAAGGGCAACTAAAATGGAGGCTGACAAAATTGATTTTTTATACATTGGCTTCAATACCTTAGATCCATAATAGGTAACAACACGCGGATATTAATGGATCTAAATGGTAATTACTATCATTACCATTGTCATTTATTGATTTGTATTGAATCTTCTTCTTAGGCTATGAGCATTCCTAGTCTTTAGTTATCAATATGTTATATTATTTGTCGTTAGTTCTTGATAAGTTCATCCAAATACAACGAATGTGATGAATGTCACATTAAGAGAGGCCGTGTGCAGAGTCCAATTACGTTAGAAGCACTCCATATTCTAGATGCTATTGATCGAAGAGGGAGTTTTGCTGCTGCTGCGAATGAGTTAGACAGAGCCCCGTCATCGCTGAGCTATCAAATCCAGAAACTCGAGCAAGACTTAGACATTATTATCTTCGATCGCTCTGGTCACAAAGCCCATTTTACTGAAGCAGGTAAGCTTATTCTTGAAAGAGGAAGAGCCATTTTACAAGCCAGTGAAAAGTTAGTGAACGATGCAACGTTATTGGCGAATGGCTGGGAACTGGATATTACCATTGCCTTCGATGGCATTATTCCTATATCCAACTTTTTCCCGATGGTTGATGCGCTGGCCGAGGTCAGCTCAACTCGAGTCAGGCTGCAAGAGGAGATTCTGGCTGGTAGCTGGGAGTCGTTGAATACGGGGAGAGCTGATTTACTGATTTGCCCATCACTGGATACGCTTCCTCAAGAAGTTAAGTCAGAAAAAATTGGTAAAATGAGTATGTATTGGGTAGCTTCCGCTGATCACTATGTTCACAAGCGTAGTGGTAAGTTTGATGAAGCAGCGCGAGAAAAGTATCGGATTATTGCTATTGCAGATACCGCACGTGAGCAACCCGCGCTCTCAATTAATATCATTCAAAAACAGCCTCGCTTGACCGTCACCAACTTTACGGCAAAAGTAGAAGCGCTCACTGCAGGTTTAGGCATTGGTACATTACCAAGCCAAATTGCGCAACCTCTTATTGATAGTGGTGTATTGAAACGAATCGAAGGCACTGAAGAACAGCCGATGGATATTATTTTGGCATGGCGCCGGAACACTATGGGTGAAGCAAAATCCTGGTGTATTCAGTACCTAAAAAAGAATTGGAAACTAAAGTAACAACGTAACTTTTACTTCTTAAATTCCCATTGATTATCGAATGTAAGAAGTAAAAGTCATCGCTAATGCTGAGCTTTTCAATTTAAAGGGAGCACCATATCTGCCGTACCGTCTGCAAACTGGACATCGATCTCAAACCCCAAGTTCTGAGCCAACATCAACATTCCTCTATTTGTTGGCATGGTCATTCCAGACATTTGCTTTGTGCCTTTAACTTTGCAATAGCTGATTATTTTCTGCATCAGCACTTTGCCTAAACCTTTTCCTTTCAAATCTGAACGAACCAAAATAGCAAACTCAGCGTCACTATTGTCTGGTGTAATCAATGCGCGGGCTACCCCTATGATAGACGGTCCGTCAGTATTAAACGCTACCGCAACAAACGCCATTTCGCGGTCGTAGTCGATTTGAGTAAAGTTTGCCAAAGCCTCATGGTTGAACTCTCCAACTTCAGAAAAGAAACGTTTATAGAGATCTTCTTTCGATACGCTATTAATGAATTGAGCATGCAGCGGTTCATCCTCAGGCAAGATAGGGCGAAGCAGGATAGGTTGGCCATCTCGAAGCGTTACAGTTTCGACAAACTCTGCCGGGAAAGGGCGAATCGCTAGCCGTTTTTGGGCGTCTCCTTCGTATTTACACAGTGTGACATCTGCATCAAGGATAGTTAAATCGCTTCCGGATACCAGCACTGGATGGATATCCAGCCTTTGTATTTCTGGTAACTCAACTGCCATTTGGGAGATACGAACCAAGAACTTCGACAACTCAGTAATATCGAGCGCATCTTTGTGTTTCTGCAGGCGAATCTTTCCAGACTTTAGGGCAACAACGACAAGGTAGCGCGCAAGCGTCATGTTCAAAGGAGGAAGTGCAGCGACGGCATCTTGGGCGATATTCCACTCAGAGCCGCCTTGACCAAGCAAGATCACTGGTCCAAAGACTTTATCTACTGCAATACTAATCCGTAGCTCTTCAGCGCTGCCGAGCTTTGCCATCCCTTGTACCAACAGCCCATGTACATTGGCGGAAGGGTAGCTGAGCTTTACGGTATCTAAAATGGATAGCGCTGCGTTGGAAACTTCTCGACTGTTTCTTAAATTTAGAGCGACACCGTGAACATCCGATTTATGAGGAATGTCTGGAGAACGCAATTTAACCGCAACAGGATATCCAATATTTTCTGCCATATGAACGGCTTCAATGTCGTCAGATGCAATCCACGTAGGCAAAACGTTAAACCCGAACAGCTTAAATAATGGGCTGGTTTGATGCGTATCCAAGGTGACTGTGTTTTTATCCAGTAGTCGTTCGTTTACCCATTCTTTTGCTGAACTCACACTTCCAGAATGTAATGGCTCTGCCGTCGTTGGCGTTTCCATTAGTTGTTTCTGGTTTCGTCTGTATTCGACCAAGTGCATGTATGCTACAACCGCACTTTCAGGTGTTCTATAGGTTGGAATGCCTGCTTGAGTAAAGGCCAGTCGCGCTTCTCTCGACGTTTGTTCTCCTGACCAGTTGGTCAAGATATTAAAATGCTTATGCCGAGGGTGAGATTTGATGGCATTAATAACGACTTGAGCAGTTTCAAGAGGATCAGAAACAGCAGAAGGACTATGCATAATCAATATCGCATCTGCACAGTCGTTATTCATCAGTGCGTTAATGGTATCAATATAGCGTTTTTGGGTTGCGTCACCAGACAGATCAATTGGATTTCGAGCACGCCAGTTGGATGGAAGTACTGCTTGTAATTGCTCAATGGAAGCGTCATCAAGCGTTGCGAGTTGGCCACCACGTTCAATCAAAGTATCAACGGACATAACAGCAGGGCCGCCGCCATTGGTGATGATCGCTAAACGCTCTCCACGAAGTGGCACAGAATGCGTGAGTGTTTCTACCGCGGCAAAAAGCTCATGCGTATTGCTGACTCGTAACATACCAGTTCTGCGAATAGCAGAATCGTAAATTACGTCAAGTGTATCTCCGTCTTGCTGCTCAAAAGTATTCATCTCTTTAGAGCGGCCCGCTTTTAGCACCAATATACGTCGGTTACGTGAAGCGGCGCGCGCAGCAGACATAAATCGGCGAGCGTCTTGGATATTATCAACATAAAGCAGAATAGCTTCAGTGTTTCCATCCATACTCAAATAGTCGAGCAAATCTGCAAAATCGATATCTTGTCCGCGCCCAATCGAAATGAACGAAGAAAAACCAATGTTCTTATCATTTGCCCAGTCTAAAACCGTGGTACAAACCGCCGCGGATTGTGAGATGAAAGCAATTTTTCCGGGTTTAGCTGCAACAGGGGAAAACGTGCAGTTAAAATTGTGCCAAGGAAGGATGATACCTAAGCTGTTTGGGCCTAAGACTCGAATGTTCAATGATGAGATATCTAAAGGATTAGGGTCATCAGAGATAACAATCGCAAACGGTGTGCCTCTCTCATCTAGCTCTTTAAGCAATTGCTCGTTACGTGAAACGTTCGTACACAAAATTGCAATATCTGGCGTATAGGGCAGGGAAGCTACATCAGGGTAAGCGATCACGCCAGATACGGCTTTATATCGCGGCGTTACTGGCATAATCGCGCCACCAAATCCACTTTGTAGAAGGTTGCGCATCACAACATGTCCTGCTCGCAATGCTTTTTGAGATGCCCCAATAACGGCCACAGAGTTGGGTTTAAAGAGTTTATGTAGTTTATTCATGCTGACTCCTGGCCGTTTGTAAGTCACGTTGGCTTCTCGGTTTCATATCAATCATAAACGAATAATTTACTGATAAAACATCTTCAGACCAGACATTGCAGAAAATGTGTACGATGCTTATGGAGTTTGTGTTATTCATCACATCAAAATCACAGATTATTGTATTTGATGCTTGATAAACGGCCCTGCTATCGGCATGATTTATCGTAATATTTATCCAGAGCATTTGTTACTTCATGAAAAAAATCGCAATCATCGGCTTGTCAGTTCTGCTTTCTGCTTGTGCATCTGAAACTTACATCACGGATGTGACCTCAGAAAGTTACCGAGAGGACTACAAATCAGATCGTATCTCTAAACCAATTATGGCGTCTGAAAACGCTGTAGTAGAAAAAGACGTACAACCAACTGTTGTGAAAATGACGGCAAAGTCTGAAGAAAAGAAAGTAGTCAAGCTAACGCCAAAAGAGCAGGCGAAGCCAGTTAAGATCGTACCACCAAGTAAAAAGCAAGCTGGCATTCAACGATTCGGCTATACCATTCAAGTCGCAGCTGTGGGTAGCCAAGCTAAAGTCGATCAGTTTGCAAATAAGCTGCCACAGAACGGTCAGCCAATTTGGGAAAACTACAAAGTTGTAAACGGTACTAAGTGGTTCTCAGTTTTATACGGAGACTACGCAACAAGCGCAGAAGCCAAGCAAGCGATTTCGACTTTGCCAGCTCAATTTCAGCAGTTAAGACCATTTGTTAAAAGCATTGATGCAATCAAAAACTCAGCTTACCCAACGCTTAACAAATTAAATTAACACATCAAATAAGGGAGCGAATAGCTCCCTTATTTATTTGCTCAAATCCTATTCGAACAACATTCCTCACATTAAAATTACTGTACGTCACACTTCAAAGGTTTATCATAATAAATAGTATCTTTTGTAGGTCACGGAAAGATGGATTCATGATTAAAAATATTCTTTTACTATGCGGCGGTGGCTCTTCTGAGCACGAGATTTCATTATTGTCTGCAAACTTTGTCGAACAACAACTAAATCTTATTGAAGACGTTCACGTTACACGCGTAGAAATAAAAAACGAAGGTTGGATGACCAACCAAGGTGAGTTGGTTTACTTGGATCTCAATACCAAGCAGTTGTGCTCAAGTGAATCTAATCAAACCATTGATTTCATCGTGCCTTGTATACATGGTTTTCCTGGCGAAACAGGCGACATTCAATCTCTGTTTGAAATCGCAGGTATTCCTTATCTTGGCTGCGGGCCAGAAGCGAGTAGCAATAGTTTCAATAAAATCACATCTAAGCTTTGGTACGACGCTATTGGCATACCCAATACGCCATACTTATTCTTAACGCGAAACGATGAAGAAGCTCACGTTCAAGCTCATAAAGCCTTTGAAAAGTGGGGAAAAGTTTTTGTTAAAGCCGCTCGCCAAGGTTCTTCCGTTGGCTGTTACAGTGTCACAGAAAAAGACAAGCTTTCTAATGCAGTAAATGATGCTTTTGGGTTTTCTGACCAAGTGTTGGTTGAGAAAGCAGTAAAACCTCGAGAACTTGAAGTTGCTGCATATGAGATGAATGGCCAACTACATATCACTAAGCCAGGCGAGGTCATCGCGCCTGATGGTGCTTTTTACTCGTACGATGAAAAGTACAGCAGTTCAAGTCACTCGCTCACAGAAGTTGAGGCGAAGAATCTAACTCAAATACAATTAGATTCCATCCAACACGCGTCAGAGACGGTATTTAGACAAATGAATCTTCGTCATTTATCTCGTATCGACTTTTTCCTAACGGAAGATGATGAGATTTACTTAAACGAAGTAAACACATTTCCAGGAATGACTCCGATCTCAATGTTCCCTAAAATGCTTCAAAACAACGGGCACAAATTTCATGAGTTCTTGGAAGATTGTATAAACAGTGCAAAGTGATTAACGTTATCGAGACGCGTTTTATGATACAAGTTGTTTTCTAGAGCAAGGATTATTCAAGCCGTATTTGAATATTGCTCAGTAGCAATTATGATTATATCAACGCATTAAACAGATGACTCAGTGGTATGGCGATTTCAAATTATAGAGGTTTTAACCTGCAGTCAGTCGGATCAGATGGCAGTGTTTGGAAGGTTAAAATCAAGAACCACGTTTTACAGGGCAGTTTGACGGCGGTAAAGAAGAGCATTGATTGGTGGTGTGACACCGCATCGATTATTGATCCCAAAGAGTTTGCTTCACTCGGGCAAAGAGTGCAGCAAACTGGTGTTGCAAAATCAGAGGTCTTTAACGGCTATACTATTCAAAACGATACAGGCCAACCTAACTCTTGGTACTGTATGTTTAATGGTAAACTGATTAAGGGCAGTAAAGCCGCTATTCAACGCCATATCGAAGCTTATTTGGTTGCAAAGCAAAAAGCGATGCAAGCTCAACAACAAAAGAAACAATAGAATGACTCTGGTATATTCAACAGAAACCGGTCGAATTAAACCGGAAGAAGAAAAAGTATCTCGCCCTAAAGGCGATGGTGTTGTTCGGATTCAGCGCCAAACGAAAGGCCGTAAAGGTAAAGGCGTATGCATTGTTACAGGTTTAGACTTGGATGATGCACCTTTAAAGTTATTAGCGGCAGAACTCAAAAAAGTCTGTGGCTGTGGTGGCTCTGTAAAAGATGGCAATATCGAGATTCAAGGTGATGCTAGAGACAAGATCAAGGCACATCTTGAAAAGAAAGGCATGACAGTCAAATTAGCCGGTGGCTAATTTAATATTTCCAGTAAACAAAAATGGCGTCTAAAGAAATAGACGCCATTTTTTATAAGTTGCTAATTGAAGAGCAAGCAATCGTAGATTGATAGATCGATATTAGCTATTTTATGGTAAATAACCATTATGTTTAATGCTCACAGTAAGGCCCTTAAATTTAAAATCTGCAGGGGAATAGGAGCATACTCAGACAACATTTGGCGTACGGCGATATACAATTTAACATAATATACATAATGCGAACTTAAGGGTTAGAAGATTATCATTGGTGAAGTCAGTTTAGTTACACCGTATTTGGCTGTTGCTGCTTTGCAAGCCTCATCAGCTGTCTTGTATGGACCGTGAACTTCGATTTCACCACAGCGACAACTTGATAATAACCAGTCATCAACTTTAAAACCGTGTGGCTAATTAAGTTCCTTCATTGTATCTTGGGTTACGTTCAACACAGTACACGTTGGTTCTGCATCTTGCTCATTCAACATGAGTCAACATGGACACGCATTTGCTTAACCCAAACGTGTAAGTACTACATTAGTTTTATAGGAACAAGGAATCTAACAGATGTAAACTCTCTACTTTTCAATCTATACCTAGATCTTTCTTCATATGTTCACTCAACTCGTTAGTGGTTCTTACATTAATCTTATGTTTGCAATGATGGATTCTCAACTCTTCACCAAATAATTTTACTAGTGATTTGGTATACAAAGTACTAATATTATTTATTATTCTATACAATGTATCTTTCTGATAAACACATCTTTTCGAATTTTGTATTGCAGTCTTCATATTTCAATATCCTTACACGTTTAACTTTATAATTTAAAAAATCAATTTCAACTTTTATTATTACTTTTTTCGATATGTAATGAGTCATTATCAATGATGCACAATCAACAATTAAATCACCCGAATCCAACTTAGTAATTTCACGAGACAAATTCTTTATTTTTAAATCTTTATTTTCTATATTTAATCCGATTGAGTTAATTTCTTCAGGATATCGGTTTAACTTAATATCCAATATAGTTTTATTAAGATAGTAGTCTGCCATTATTTCATGGCGGCTTTTAAATATCATTGTCCCCCTCCGATGATGCAAGTTATACTTTCCCACCAGTTAAAAGACAACGTGACTCAGAGTTGCAAAAAGGTAACAATCATGGAATTGATGAACAATGAGCTGATCTGCTTTGCAGCCATTTGTAAACACCTCTCTCTTACAGAGGCATCAAAAGAACTTGGAAAGTCGAAGGCTCAAGTCAGCAGGCAGCTAGCAGCATTAGAAAAACAACTTGGCGTAACACTCGTCCACAGAACAACAAGGAAACTCGTTTTAACTGATCATGGCGAAAGCATTAGAGAGCTTGCTATCAAGACGTTAGAGAGTTTGCACGAGTTAAATTACAGAGCTAGCTCGTTGAGTGAATGCATTGATGGAAAGTTTAAAATCACAATGCCCAACTCTATAGCCTCTTCTATTTTTGGTTCTGTTCTTAAAGACTTAAAAGAACGATATCCAAAAGTTGATTTTGAAATATCGTCAAGTAACAATGTAGAAAATTTATTAGAAAGCAATGTAGATTTAGCGATTAGGCTTAATAATGTTATTGATGACACTCTTATTGCACATAAAATTGGTGATTATAGTGATGTTTTGATATCTAGGATAAGTAATGCCAACAACAAAACACTATTAATCTACAAACATCATTCGAATAAGGAATCAATTAAAAATCAATATACTGATGTTATCGAAGTTGATAACACCTCTATTTTAATAAACTTTGTTTCTGAGGGAGTTGGGGTTGGTGTCATTCCAAACTATCTTATTAAAAGTAACTATATAGACAAAAATATCCGAATATCGCAAACTTTTGATATAGAACGTTCCATGTATATTGCCTACCCTTATCAAAACCCTTTGCCAAGAAAGCTAGCTGAGATATCTACTTTTATTAGGTCTGAGTTATCACAAGTATTGAAGAGTGAGTCATTTTAGGGCGGTTGTTCAGATTTAGAATTTTGCGTTGTCTACGCAACTAGGCCTAACGCTAATCTTTGTAACATATTGTTTCAGCGGTATTTATTAACACCCCCATCTTTATGCTTGCTATCACAATGTGAGATGCTCTGCCGTCTTGTTATCAAGGTTTTGCGTGGAATAAATCACGTGGGGTAAACGATAGATTGACTTACATTAAAATTTTCATCAAAAGCAACTTTGTATAAAATTGATTTCATACCAATCTATGTGTATCTTCTACCCATATCCCCACAATAACCAAGGAGAATGCCATGGATAAGCTACTCGCGTCTGCATTAGAAATTAAGCAGCGAACTATGGTGACTGGCTTTTTTGCTAGAAATGGATTCAAAATCACTATGACCGATTTTGATGATGTCACTTTTGAGCGAGAAGGCGTGCAAGTTAACGTACATTTTGATCTGCAGTCAAACGCGGAGTCTGCATCTGTTTTATCTCATGAGGCATCAATCATTCCTGGCTAAAAACTTTTATTATCACCGATACACCAAGCCGAACATAAACGTTCGGCTTTTTAGTGACAAAAAATGATGAGTGCGAACAAGAGTTGTCGATCACTCGTCTAAATAGACGATTAATAAATCAGCTTCAACTTCGTTCACAACCTTTGGTATCGATGAAAAAAAGCGACTCAATAAGTTGTGATGATGACCACAGACAACTAAATCTATCCCCTCTTTTTTGACGATTCCCGATAGTTTTATATGAAGATCGCCTATTACTACCATGGTCTCGTTTACTGGGTATAAGCATTTATCAGCGAGCTCTTGCAGCCTTCTTTCCAATTCTTGCTCTTCCTTCGCTTCCATGACTATGCGATCAACATCTACGTAAACAAATGAGAGTTTGCTGCTTGAGTTATCTGCTTGCATTATTGCTTTTTCGATAACGGCTTGGCTAGATTGAGATAAGTCGACAGCAACCAAAACGTGCTTATAACCCATCATTCCTCCCTAGGTTAGTTTTTGTTCTCATATTAAGTCTAGTCCACATAGAGCGAACACAACATCAAAACTACTGCTACATGATAGTTAAAGGAGTTTAGTGTAAAACAGGCAAATAGTTTTCATTGCAACCTTGTTGCTTCCTCTCATCCAAAGATCAACGATGTTTTTCCAATTTCTTCTCTAATTATCGGACTATTTAACAGGAAGGATGCCAGAAAACATTACGTTGTAACACGCGTTACTACTCTTGATTTCTACTACTCTTGAGGTTTTATATTACCCACTTCAACGTCGCCTAGTTTAGTAAAACTACTTTAGATTAAGCATGCTCAATATGTAACGCTCCGCTCAAATCCAGGAGACGTATTTCGGCTAAAAAAAGCAGCTCAATAAGATGAATTTCGCTTCATCTATTACATATGTCTGCGAGTGCTTACTGTTTTTATATCGCTTATTTAATAACTCCAGTTGAATTATCGTTATAAGTTACGGTGTCTCTTTTTTCTTTTTTTAGCATAATCTTCCGCCTGAGAACGAGGCTCTCTTGGGTTTTGTAATTAAATTACAAGATCAATCGCGACCAATATGGTTGGCAGATTAAAAGACCGAGGTAAATAATTGATATAATTGAGTTTAATTTATAAGTTCTTTAAAAAATGCCTAATTACCTGCACTGTGTAAGCCAAGGTTAATATGATGAGGTAAAGTTTTACTAACCCGCTATTTAGTTTTAAAGGTAATTGAACAAGATTACAATCATAGAGGTATAGTAAATTTTAGTTACAGCGTAACTAGGGTGGTATTTGGGAATGTAAAGGAATAGAAAATAGAAACGCAAAAAAAACAGGGCGTATGCCCTGTCCATGAATTGATTAGTTTTGTTGCTGTTGTTTTTCTGCGTACTCAGATCGAATCCGTTCGGCAACAATTTTGATAGCTTCTGCAGTACTTGTGCCCTTCGCCATCAATTCTTGAATTCTCTCTACAGCTTGTTGTTGCTCTTGGTGAGATAGAGGGGGTAAATCGTCAAACATAAAAAGCTCCTCATTTTGAGGAGCTGACTATAACGATTCAATTAATAGGTAGCAAGGAAATTAATGGATGCACCCATAGAGTTCTCGTTTGTGTACTGAGCTGCGATATCCAATTCGAACAACTTAAGTGGAGACAACCCGATACCAGCAGTAATGGTTCCTTCGTCATTACTTCGAGCTAAGTTCTTCATATACCCTGCTCGTAATGCCATTTGACGCAAAATATCAAATTCAATACCAGCTCGAATCATTTGCGTATTATCATCAAAGGATGAAAAACGTTTTTCTTCGTTAAGATCGTAGTCAACACTCATCGTAAAGTAATCGGCAACAATCCCTGCCCCAACGGTGTATACAGGACGCATGCTATATTCGTATGATTTTATCGTATCGCTGCCATATTGGAATGACTTTGTTTTAACGTCTCTTCCGATCAAATTTTTCGCTGAAATACCGAGACGATATGGGCCAAAGAACCAAAGTGCGCCGGCGTCTAAGTTAAACATCGTTTCCGCGGTCTCATTTTCACGTAAGTCTTTAGTATCAAAATTCTGAAAACTCGTGGCGTATGAGTATGTGTATATACGCTGAAGTTTAGGAGTAACACCAAAAGAAAGGTGTTGGTTCATGAAATTAGTGTATTTAGCAAGTGAAATACCAGCTTCAGCCACGCCAATAGAAACACCTTGTACATAGCTATCATCTAATGGATTAGTACCTGAGGTATCAACATTTGGTTGTACGAATGATTCAGTGTATAGCTTACCGTATGCAGTTGCAGATAAGAATTTGTTGGGAATACCAATGGCAACGACACCACCAAGATCAAAGTCTGTCTTTTTCCCATCGATAGCATCCATCGATTTTTTGATTTCATCGACGTCTGTCAATTTGCTGATGCGTTCGATCTCATCAACTAGATCATATTGATCATCGTAGCTGCCACCAAAACTTGGCACGATCATGCCTGCATCGTCATTTCGGCGATAAATCGCAGTAAGAGCGGGGTTGAAAAAAGGCGCAGTTAGATAAGTTGCTGATACGGTACCAACGCCACCCATTGCATCACTACGAGCCTCTATCGCATAAGTAGCAGCAGAGGCAGCATTAGCGAAAAGAATAGTAGCAACAGAAGTGGCAAGAATTTTATATTTGTTTTTCATACTACACTTGTGATTTTAGTTCGTCCTGAACCTTTATCGGCACAAGTAGTATTTCTTTAACTATTCTTCCTGGGAAAGATCATAGGTTCGGCTAATAGTTTGAGCCTGCTCAACAATTATATCGCCCTGCCAACGGCGACTATTGATACTTACCGCCAATACGTATCTATCGTTTGGGACACCCGCTAGCTCCAATGAATTTGGATAATTAGACTCGTAAGTCTTTTTCCACATTTGCTCGTACTGGCCATCAATGTAGTCATACAAACCGACTTCAAGTTGCGGTAATGGACAATGGGGATTACGAAGTGCGCTCTTTTCTACTTTCCAATTCTCTTTAGATGTCCAACGAACATATTGAGAAGAGTTTGAATCTCCAAGTATTACCCAAGTTCGATACTCTTGTTTATCAGTAGAAACAACGGTTAAGTGATATAAACCAGCTTCAAGCTTACCTGTTAAGTTATAGCGTTTCGAGTAACTACGCTCGTTGGCAAGTTCTGTCCCGTTCGGCTGTTGTTCATAGCTGAATGAACTGTCCGCGGATATAGAATCATCCACCCATCGATTAAATGAAATATTTTCGATGTCAGTTGTAGCTCTTAGCTTGATCACCAATCTAAATGTATCTCGCCCAGGGCTTTGAATAGTCTGACGAATAACGTTCACACCACTTATCCAATCAGGCAGCGTTACACCAGTGAGAGCCTTGCCACAGTTTTTAGATAGTGACTGACCAAGAAGATCATTAAGGTGAGGAGTCAAATCTTTACTTGGTTCTGTTTGCCAGAGTTCAACAAGAGAGTTGAACATACCCGCAAGATCATCTTCAAGTAAGTGTTGATGTGCCTGTGTTAAAGGCGTGTTAGTTTGAAACCAGTCCATCGCATGGACTGGTTTCACTAACGCTAATGAGACAACTACAGGGAGTAGTATTTTCATTACGACTTATGCTTTCATCTTGTAGCCAACACCACGAAGTGTTTCAATTTCCAGTCCTGGCAGTTTTTGACGAAGCTGTAGTACATGTGTATCAACCGTACGTGTTGTCGGGAAATGATTGTAACCCCAAACGTGGTCAAGTAGCTCATCACGAGTAAACACGCGACCTAAGTTTGACGCCAAAAATAGCAGCAAATCAAACTCTGTTCGAGTAAGCGTAATTAGCTCGTCTTTATAAGTCACTTCACGAGTCGAGCGGTCAATCTCTAAGTCTTTTGTAATCACTTTATCAGCGTTGCTTTGTTCTGCTGAATCCGGTGCTCGTAGCTGTGCACGGATTCTCGCAAAAAGCTCCGCCTCAGCAAAAGGCTTTGTTAAGTAGTCGTTCGCGCCGGAATCAAGGCCTGCAACTTTATCTTTTACGGTAACAAGTGCCGTTAACAAGATAACTGGTACGTCTTTAATCTGTTTCCATTCTGGGAGACATTGTACAGAGTCACCATCTGGGAGTTGGCGATCGAGAATTACCAAGTCAGCTTTTTTCCATTGTGGCTCTACGTCTGCAATACGCTCCACATGTAAACACTCATATCCTGCTTGTTCCAGGCTTACTAACAGGCCGTCAGCCAAGTTTTTATCGTCCTCAACGAGAAGCAGTGTCTGTTTCACAAGGTATCTCCAATATAAAAGTTGTAGGTGGTCCCATTAAGGACATTTTTCCGCCCATGCGGCCTACCATAGATTCAACGATTGTTAATCCAAGTCCTAACCCGCTCTTACTTACGAACGGTTTCTTCAAATTTGCCCAATCTTTAGCCGTTAGGCCTCCTGCATCTCGGACTTGGAATACTATTTTTTCTTCACTAGTTGAGACATCCAATTCAACCGGTGCGACACCGTACTTAAGCGCATTACGAAGCAAGTTATCGATACAAGTTCCTAACCAGTACACATTAACTTTAGCAGCCACATCTTCATTGATGTTAAAAAGCACGGCACTATCAAATTCTTCTTCGATCTTAAATTCTAACCAATCTGCAACGGATGGTACCCAGTCTGTTGCAAGCATTTGGTTATCAGATTGCAAATAATCTTTACTCGCTTCTGCCAATTGACGCAGGCGGCGCGTATCTTCACACAATCTGCGGAATTCGTCATACACACTTTCAGGCAAATGCTCGAACTCTCGACGAAAGCCCTCAACCGTTAGTGACAGAGATGCAATCGGTGTTCTGAGCTCATGCGTTAAAATTTGCAACACGAGCATTCTACTACGTAGTTCTTCTCGCTTGCTATTCCAACGGTACACCGCCCAACCAATCACCAAAAGAATATTGGCGATTACCAGTATGATCATACTGATCCGCAAAACTTGCGAGTGATCTTCTACATCCCAACAAATATTACCTCGTTTAACAAAGCAACTTTTGCTTTGAGACGCTAGAGCGTATGACAGACCCGCATTCGCTACGTTCTCTTGCCAGATATCTTTCTCGAAAACAAAGTAACGGTCACCACGTCTTAACCAAAGTTCGTTACCTTCAATAAACATGCTCGCGCCTGCAATCAAAGCATTAATGGCGTCGTCATCCATGTTTTTCAAGCTTTCTAGCAACTCATCCCCTTCCTCGTTATCACGCTCTTTTATATGCATGTACTGAGATAGTTTGGGTTTGAGTTCTGGATACTTATCCACATAACGTGCCGCATACGTCCCACCACCAGGGTGAATGAGACCACTACGCGAGAACCAACGAGGTGTCAGCTGCGTCCCTTTACAAATCGCCCTTGTAAATACTAAAGGCTCAGTAATTAAAGGACTTAATGGTAATTTGCCACGACAAGTATTCGCCAAGCTGTAAAGCTGTTGGATATCTTTTAACGGATAGTCAGACGTTTGCGGCAGAAGCGAATCTGGCGCAAGTAACTTGGTAGGATAATTTGATTGCAGAATACGAATATCGTACGACTTAAGAGCTACTTCATAGTTAAATAGCTCTGTAAACGTATCTATTCTTTCTGGTAGTGAATCGGAAAATGCAGGTGCCGAAAAAAGCGGCAATACAGTTGCAAAACCGAGCAAAAACTTTTTAATCAAACTGTTACCGTCACTTGTTACATTAGCCAAAACTATACATCAATCTACAAGCAATTGACATCTGCTAACAGAAGGATTTGCATTACTATAACATTGAAACGGAACAAAAAAGGGCCAGCGATTGCTGACCCTGTATAGTTTTAAATCAAGAATGGTTAAAGTGCTTTAAAAATAGACTCAACACTTTCTTTCGCATCACCAAATAGCATTGATGTATTTTCTTTGAAGAACAGTGGGTTCTGTACTCCTGCGTAACCAGTATTCATTGAGCGCTTGAATACCACTACGTTTTTCGCGTTCCATACCTCCAATACGGGCATACCAGCGATTGGGCTGTTCGGATCTTCCAGTGCGGCTGGGTTGACCGTATCGTTAGCACCGATAACCAATACGGTATCGGTTTCTGCAAAGTCATCATTGATTTCATCCATTTCAAGAACGATATCATACGGTACTTTTGCTTCAGCGAGTAACACATTCATATGCCCCGGTAGACGACCCGCTACTGGGTGAATCCCAAAGCGAACTTCAATACCTTGTGAACGAAGTACATCAGTAATTTCATGAACAGGGTATTGTGCCTGAGCTACTGCCATGCCATATCCTGGAGTGATGATTACTGATTTTGAGTTCTTCAACATCTCTGCAACTTCTTCAGCCGTTGTTTCACGATATTCGCCCTGCTCTTCGTCACCTGAAATCACTATCTCTTGACCAAAACCACCGGCAATAACACTGATAAACGAACGGTTCATTGCTTTACACATGATGTAAGAAAGAATCGCACCTGATGAACCTACCAAAGCACCTGTTACAATCAATAGATCATTTGCTAGCATGAAACCTGCTGCCGCTGCTGCCCAACCTGAGTATGAGTTCAACATAGAGACAACAACTGGCATATCTGCACCACCGATTGAAGCGACTAAATGGTAGCCGAATGCGAACGCGATCAAAGTCATCACAATAAGAGCGAACATGCTGCCATCTGCTTTTACGAAGTAGATCATAAGAAGCGTAGAAATAACAACCGCTGCGAGGTTCATTTTGTGCTTATGAGGCAGATTAAGTGGCGACGAAGAAATCACACCACGCAGCTTACCAAATGCGACAATTGAACCGGTGAAAGTTACGGCACCGATGAACACACCCAAGAATACTTCTACAAGGTGGATAACATGCTCAGCATGTGTTGCTGCTTCTGGCGCATCTAGGTAGCTGTTGTAGCCAACTAAAACCGCAGCTAAACCTACAAAACTGTGTAGAATCGCAACCAGTTCTGGCATCTCGGTCATTTCTACTTTCTTCGCATAGAAAATACCGATCGCACCACCTATCGCCATCGCGATAATGATCCAACCAAAACCTTGCGCATCTGGGCTAAAGATCGTCGCTATTAGCGCGATCGTCATACCAGCGATACCGTAGTAGTTACCATTACGAGCAGACTCTTGCTTTGAAAGCCCCGCCAAACTCATGATGAAAAATAATGCAGCAACAATGTAAGCTGCTTGTACTAATCCTGCAGACATTGTGACTCCTATTTATCTTTGCGGAACATTTCAAGCATACGCTTGGTGACGGTGAAACCACCGAAGATATTGATACTCGCGATCAATACGGCAATAAAAGATAGGAATGAAACGACGCCATTACCTTGTCCAATTTGCAGTAATGCACCAACGACAATAATGCCAGAGATAGCATTCGTTACTGACATTAGTGGAGTATGAAGTGCATGGGTAACATTCCATACTACGTAGTATCCGACAACACACGCTAGAACAAATACAGTAAAGTGAGAAAGAAACGCTGCCGGAGCAACCGATGCTACCCATGCAAAGGCTCCAACAGCCGCTGCCACACCAATAATTTTCTTCGTTGGAGACGTAGGTTCTTCTACTTTAGGCTCTGGCTTTACAGGCTGTTCTTGTTTCACTTGCGGCTGAGCTGAAACCTGAATTGGTGGCGCTGGCCAAGTAACTTCACCTGCTTTCACCACGGTAACGCCACGGATAACAACATCTTCAAAATCAATATTGATGTTGCCATCTTTCTCTTTACAAAGCAGTTTTAGAAGGTTGACAAGGTTTGTCGCGTAAAGCTGAGAAGATTGTGTTGGCAAACGACCAACCATGTCAGTGTAACCAACAATTTTTACGCCGTTATCCGTCATGATAACTTGGTCTTTCACTGTATATTCACAGTTACCGCCATTAGCAGCTGCCAAGTCGACAATTACACTGCCCGCTTTCATGCTGTCGACCATTTCTTTGGTGATCAACTTCGGCGCAGGTTTACCAGGGATGAGCGCGGTCGTAATAATGATGTCAACATCTTTAGCTTGCTCTGCGTATAACTCTGCCGCTTTTTTGTTGAAGTCATCAGACATTTCTTTTGCGTAGCCATCCCCAGAGCCTGACTCTTCTTGAAAGTCAACGGTCAGGAACTCAGCGCCCATCGATTCAACTTGCTCTTTTACTTCTGGGCGGACGTCAAACGCACGGACAATGGCACCTAAGCTACCTGCAGCACCGATAGCCGCCAAGCCAGCGACGCCAGCACCCGCAACCAATACTTTCGCTGGAGGTACTTTACCGGCAGCCGTAATTTGACCTGTAAAGAAACGACCAAACTCATGAGCTGCCTCAACCACTGCACGATAACCAGCGATATTAGCCATCGAAGATAGCGCGTCTAAGGCTTGTGCACGTGAGATACGAGGAACGGAATCCATGGCAAGAACGTTAATGTTCTTACTTGAAAGTTGTTCCATCAACTCAGCATTTTGAGCCGGCCAAATAAAGCTAACCAGTGTTGCTCCATCTTGCAGTAACGCAATTTCGTCAATGCTTTGCTCATCATCCACAATTGGCGCATTAACTTTTAAAATAAGGCCAGATACCCAAACTTCTTCACTAGAAACGATTTTCGCACCAGCTGCTTCATAAGCGGCATCATCGAAACTCGCTAGCACCCCCGCTTGGGATTCGATCGCGACATCGAATCCCAATTTTATTAACTGCTCAACCGACTTCGGCGATGCAGCCACTCGCGATTCACCCGCGAGTATCTCTTTAGGTACACCGATTTGCAAAACGCATACTCCTTGTATACATATCAATAAATTAGTCCCAAAACAGAGCGTCGCTCTACTCTAATTCTTTTTTATTTCTATCTGTTTACCACGCAAGACAATTGCAAACGAAAGATGATGTTTGGGGACACCCATTTGCACAATAACACCTTGACTAACAGCCCTGTTATTATTCTGTTTGTATCGAACGCGTCTCATTACTTCAAGTGTTTTGTAATTTAAATACTAAATTTCATTACATATAACGCTAAGTAATGAATGATTGTCGCTCTGTGCTCGAAAAATAACAACGCAACACCGTACTAGACTGAGGTCTAACCAGGTAACGATTAAATACTGACTTAACAGAGATTTAAGCGTTAAAAAGAAAGAGCCACTAGCATATACACTAATGGCTCTTTTTAAGATGACTGGAATCAAATTGCAGTAAATTGCTAGTCGAAGATTTTATCGCCCATTTGATCAATAAACATTTGAGATTTCTTCAACATAAGGTCATTGGCATCTTGCTCTGAGCCAAGTAAATCGGAGCGAATAAACCGATGTGTTTTCACTTCATCATTGTCATGCTTTTCTATTCGACCAGCGATGCGATATTGTCCGCCCTCTGAAAGGCTCTCTGGGTAAATAAGGAAACCTTTATATTCAACTGGTTCGATATTTTTGGCTTCAACCGTTTTCTCACTACCACCAAACAAACGCGAAAAAAATCCCACGATTCCTCCTTGGGTCAGCTCACTAGTCAACTGAGCGACTCTTACTTAATATTAACGTTAAGGATCGGTTTTTCATACCAATCCAACTCTTTGTCATCATCATAACTAGTATGGGAAAAAATTACAGGCACATCATACTCTCGGTTCTTACGCCTGTCTTCTTTCACCATTTCTGCGGCGTTTTTCACCGCTATATCCGCGCTTTGCTTAAACTGGCTTAATTTTTGTTCAGGAAGTGAAGACAAAAAATCAATATCATGACGGATATAGACAGGCTTGAGCTGGATAAGCGCAAGGCAAGCAATATCGGCTAACTGTTCGTTGTCATACTGTTCTAAAAATTCGGGCAAACTGAGAACCTGGCCTACTAATGTTTCCATGTAGTTGTGCACATCTGAGCTTATCTTCATCTATAAATCTCCTTTTTCCTATGAAATGAGTATAGCAACGACTTGTTTATAACAACTTATTGATTGCTCTTAATTTAATCAATCTCTCTCTTTTTGCCGTAATGTCTTCCAAAATACTTGGGAAAAGGAACAAATAGACGTATTCTTGCTAGTTCTCAAAGTTCGAAATTCAATAACGGATAAATATCCATATTGATAAAACGATTTACCTAACCAATTATATAGTCAACTATTTTCAGGCAGTTTGTAATAGATGTCCTCATCGTCAATGACTTCATCAGGCTTCAGATTCTCATTCCCTTTTTTGCTACTGGGCATAGTGAGTTCGGGCATGGACAGCATTATTCAGATGACTCAGGCAAACTGGGGCATTGCCGCAAACTTGCCGTACATACTATTAGGTTGTGCGCTACTCCTTTGTTATTCATTTAAGCAAGGCAGAGAGTCCATGGTGTGCTTGGCAATGTTGCTAGCCTACTTCGTGATACAGCACCGCCTACAAGTCCCGCTTCAAAGTGGTACCGCTTTACTTGAGCTAACCATTTTAGCCACGTTACTTCCTGTCTCGTTTCTTACGGTATTTTTGTT
This sequence comes from Vibrio sp. Vb1554, assembly GCF_033344235.1. Lineage (NCBI taxonomy): Bacteria > Pseudomonadati > Pseudomonadota > Gammaproteobacteria > Vibrionales > Vibrionaceae > Vibrio > Vibrio sp. Vb1554. The sequence continues at coordinate 222,596 of NZ_JAWPOJ010000004.1, forward strand.
TAGTAAAGAAGGTTTTGACTCTAGAGCCATGTTGACTTACATCTTGATGTTAGCAATGTTCGTTCTTTGGTCTTATCTAACGCTAGCATATTACGTTGAAGGAGGGTTTGAACAATGGACAAGCGGTATTTTATTTATTGTACCTACGGTCTCTAAACTGCCTTTAATTCTTGTTTTATATTGCGTGGGTATTGTCTGTTTTCTTGGAATCCTTGTTTTAAAGAAGAATGAAATTATCCATGCGATGACCTACTCTGCCATGGTATTGGCGTCTGCGACGTTCATTTTCTTTGATGTGCAGTACATATCAAGCACCATGTTTACGCTAACAGGGCTGCTTATCATTATTTATGCCGCTTCCGCTAGCCATCAACTGGCTTTCACCGATAGCCTAACGCTGATTCCGAGCAGACGTGCACTTGATCTCGATCTAAAACACATGGGTAAGAAGTTCACGATCGCAATGCTTGATGTTGACCATTTTAAAAAGTTTAACGACACCTACGGTCACGATACTGGTGATGACGTTCTAAAAATGGTCGCTTCGCGCCTCACTAAAACCCCAGGCGGCGCAAAAGTTTATCGATTTGGCGGAGAAGAATTTACCATCGTTTTTAAAGGCAAATACGCTGACGAATGTAAGAACTTTTTGGAAGAAGCTCGCAAATCGATTGCAGAATACGAGATGATATTACGCGATGAAGAATCTCGCCCTGAGAACCATAAACAAGGACAAAAACGTCGTGGTAGCAACAGTTCGAAAAGAAAGTCGGTTTTTGTTACCGCAAGTTTCGGAGTTGCTGATAGCCGGAATGGGCAAGCTCCTCTGGACGTCATTAAATCAGCGGACGAAGCTCTTTACAAAGCGAAAAAGGCCGGACGTAACTGCATAAAGCTTCGTTAGACCCTCACCAATCGTGAAAGTTAACAAGCTTGTCTGGGTTTACAACAAAACCGAACTTCCCCATCAGCATAATAACTGCACTCATCGTTGCCACTATCCCGATGTTATCTATCTAATCAAAGGTATAAGGTATACGCCCGATTGCGACATTCCGTTCGCACTGTTTGCCTATCTTACTTTGAGTTAGCTTTAAAATAACCACCAAAAGTGACAACGCAACAAAAAGAATGGCATTCATAAGATTTTGTTTTTAAAAAGAATTAACTACAGTATGTGTGTTTCTTCCCAAAGACTTCGATGTATATAGTGCTTTATCAACGGTTGCATACAAGTCTGATTGCACTTCTTTCCCTGTCGGTTGAAAAACAAAAACACCCTGTGACACTGTCACTCTATTTGACACACTAGAATACTCATGTGGGTAATCGAGAAAATACATAGCCTCTTGTATACGCTCGGCTTCTCTTTCTGCTGTTTGAGTGTCGGTACACCCTAGCAACACGACAAACTCTTCCCCACCATATCGACCTACATATTCCCCAGAGCGACAAAACGTCGCCTTTAGTTGATTCGCAATCGCTTGCAAGCAACGGTCGCCTTCAATATGACCGTAATTATCATTAAACGGTTTAAAGAAATCGACGTCCAATAGAATCAAAGCCATTGGCATATTGTGACGGCCATGCCATGCAACCATCGATTCCAACTTATGGTCGATATAACGGCGGTTATAGAGTTTGGTTAGGCCATCTTCATTCGCTTGCTGAGTCAAAAGTTGATTAACTTGCTCTAATTGAGCTGTCGCTTGCTTAAGCTCTCGTCTCATATGAGCAATACGCTGCATTGCGATAAGTTTAGAGTTTAGTACCAGTTTATCTACCGGCTTAATTAAATAGTCATCACCGCCCGCATCTATGGCTTTAGCAATCATTTCTGGCTCTTCGTGACTACTCAAGAAAATAATTGGGATCCAATCCGGAAACGTTTCTCTTATATGAAGAGAGACTTCAAAACCGTTCATATCTGGCATTGATATATCGAGCAACACCAGTTCCGGATCAAAACTCTCGTAGGTATTTAACGCCTCTAGTCCACTACCTACGGCTTTTACAATATGTCCAAGTTGCTTTAGACGAATAGCCAACTGCATCCTGTCTAGCTGAACATCGTCAACCAGAAGGATTCGCATCGATGTCCCTGTCGGTTGCATAACGCGTTCCATTTTTAATTATGTCTTTATTAAACATATACCATACTCATAGAGTTGTTGCATTCGACTCATAATTAAGTGCTATATTTTTGTTTGAATATCACGGAATCCATTGCATAAAGCAGTTAGACTGGACGTTACCCTATCTAATCATGGCCTGTGAGCAGAAGTTCAACAAACTCATTCACTTTGGTCATCTTGTGGATTAATGGGTATAGCTATTTGATGCATTTGGTATTAATATTCCCGCCTTTTTGTAATGAGAGACACACCATGTCAGAAGCAACTAACAGCGAAAGCAAAAAAATCGATCTAGCCAGCATTTCTCCAGAGCTACGTAAAGTTATCGAATTTGACGAAGTTCCAGAGCAAATGTTCGAAATGGTTACCTCTATCCATGAAGTGTCTGAAGAAGCGGTACGTGAATCATGGGACGAAATGCCAGCAAGTGCACAGAACATTCTAGACAACTTTGAACAGTTTCATGCTCTAGTTTCTGTAGGCCAAGCATTCGCTGGTATTAATGTGATGGAAGAGTTTCCTACTCTTAATCTGCCAGAAAACATGACAGATGAAGATAAAGAAGAATACCGTGCTCAACTACTTGATAATGTGCTTCACAACTGTGTGAAAGACATGGTTAAGCAACTTAAGAAAGCACGTCGTGACCCACTTCTTAAGCGTGAATTCAAAGAAGTATTCGCGAAGTAATTCCGACATTCTTCTAGTAACAAAGGCCGCACTTTGCGGCCTTTTTTGATCATGAAGCGTAAATCAGTCTAAACGGTTAATGAGGCGCTAGTGCCATATCTTTTTGTGTCACACTGACACCTTTAATTTGTGCAAAAACACGGCTACCAACTTTTAGGTTGAGATCATCAAGGGCCCACGGTGTGATCGTTGCCCACAAATAACATTTCTCGTCTAGCTTGAGTGATACATTAATACTCTGCTTGTCATCGGCTGCGTTAAACGCCTCGATGGAATCGACAATAGCAGGCAAAATATTTCGAATCGACGTCGCCTTGGGTTGCTCGAGCGTGATAGAAACGTCGTTGGCACGCACTTGCAAGCGTATTGGCGTGTCTGGTGTTCCGTCGATCTTTTGCACCCACAGGAATACATTAGGTGCAAGGCTGATACAAGTCAGTGCATAACGTTCATGATGTTCAGCAATCCGGCCTTCAAATAAGCTGCTTTGATCTGAGAAAGATTGCCATGGACGCATAACATGAGAAGCCCACACTTCCTCAAGCTTACCTGAACTCGAAATTTTACCTTGGTCAATAATTGCAAGGTGCTGAGCAAGCCTTAAAATTTCCTGGAGACTGTGTGTGACATAGATAATAGGGATATTTACCTTCTCCGACAACTCCTCGAGAAAAGGCATTACCTCACGCTTTCTTGGCATATCGAGTGAGGCAAGTGGCTCATCCATCAAAAGCAAATTGGGTTTAGATAGCAATGCGCGCGCAATCGCAACACGTTGCTTTTCACCACCAGAAAGTGATACCGGAAAGCGCTTTAGTAACGGTTTGATAGACAAGAGTTCGGTGACTGCATCAAAATACTCGTCATCTTTTTCTTTAACGCCATATAACAAATTGCCTTGAACCGAATAGTGAGGAAACAAACGTGAATCCTGAAACACATAACCAATACCACGCTTGTGCGTTGGTAGGTTGATTCCCTGTTCACTGTCAAACAAAACATGCTCACCAACCGCAACATACCCTTGTCTTGGAGTGACTAATCCGCTGATGATGTTAATCAACGTCGTTTTACCTGCACCAGATCGTCCAAACAAGGCACTAATTCCATTACAGGGTAACTTAAGTTTGATGTCGAAGTCAGTCTCACCAAGCATTTGTTTAAATTGGACTTTAATCGTCATTGCTTCGCACCCAATCTGCTTGCCGCTTTACGATTTAGCCATTCAGAGATCATTAATGTAGACAAGGCTAACGCGATAGAAATGATACACAGACGAGCCGCCTGCATTTCTGCACCTGGCGTTTCAATAAAGTTGTACATTGCCAGCGGAATCGTTTGGGTCTCACCCGGAATGTTAGAGACGAAACTGATCGTCGCCCCGAATTCGCCAAGACTACGAGCAAATGACAGCATCGTGCCCGTAATAATTCCGGGAATGGTCAGTGGTAACGTGATGGTGAGAAACACTTTTAAAGGAGAAGCGCCTAACGTAGAGGCTGCGTGCTCCAATTTAGGGTCGACGCTATCTAAGCTTAAGCGTACTGAACGAACCATCAAAGGCAAAGCCACGACAATACAAGCGACTACTGCCCCTTTCCAATTAAAGCTAAATACTACCCCTAAGTTTTCATAGAGCCACTTTCCAAGGACCCCTTGTCGTCCTAAAGAAATCAACAATAAATAGCCGATTACCACTGGCGGCAATACCAGTGGTAAATGAATTAAGCTATCGAGAATCGATTTACCAAAGAACGTTTTTCGAGAAAGTAGCCAAGCAAGAAAAACGCCGAGAGGAATCAGCCAAAGTACTGCGTACGCGCCTACTTTGAGGCTTAACATTAAGGCTTGGTATTCCAGTTCTGTCACGCTTAGTTCCTATAATTGAAGGCCGGTTTATTGCTGAAAGCCATATTGAGCAAAAACGCGTGCGGCTTCGTCCGATTTTAGGTACTGGAAGAACTGCTCCGACTCAGTAGAATCATTCACAATTGCAGCCGGGTAAACAATAGCCGCATGCGTATCACTCGCAAATTCGCCGAGAATTTTGACTTTATCAGTTAACTGAGCATCGGTTTTGTAGACCACACCTAAAGGCGCTTCTCCACGTTCAACCAACGCCAAAGCTAAGCGCACATTCTTTGCTGGTGCGACGTGAGTTTGAACCGCTTTCCATACACCCAGTGTAGTCAATGACTCTTTCGCGTACATACCAGCAGGTACTGACGTCGGATTGCCTAAAGCAAGACGATTTCCATGCAATGCCTTCTCCCATGCCTTTGTATCAGAAAAGTTAAATGAGGTTAATTCTGAAGACTGGGGAGCAATCAACACTAAGCTATTGCGCACTAGATTTGTGACATTGTCACGATAAATGACGTCTTTATCGACCAAATAATCCATCCATTTCGTGTTCGCAGAAATGAATACATCCGCTGGTGCGCCATTGATAATTTGTCGAGCGATAGAAGAAGAACCACCATAAACGGGAGTGATAGAAACGTCATACTTTTCTTCAAAGTTTTGCGCGATCTCGTTAATCGCATTCGTCATAGAAGAGGCTGCATACACTTTTAGGTTCGTTGCTGCGTTTGCTGAAAATGAAATGCTTAATACTGCCGCAAGGCAAGCATGCTGTTTCCATGCTTTCATAGAGATACTCCAATACAAGGCAAGCGAAAGAACAGGTTATTTGAATATAAAGTTCAATCAGTTAATGTGCTATTTAAACAAAAAATCAAGGCGCATATGTTGTTCTATCGCATCTGCGATGCGATTAATGCCTTGCTCCTTTAACTCTTCAAAGTCTTGTTGTTTGATTTGGGTGCCGTTTACCCATTCTGATACCAGGCTTAAGACATCTGCCTCGTCAAAGAACCCGTGAAGGTAGGTTCCCATGATTTGGCCACACTCGCTGATCGCCCCTTCCGCTTCACCGGAACTGAATGTAAGAGGTTGCAGGCCCCGTACTTCACTTCGCCCTACGTGGATTTCATAACCCTTTACATTGGCTGTTTTGCCGTTAAGAGAAAGCTGTGCTTGTGTGTTTGTAAGCTGTTTGCTGTTAGTTAGCGTCGTAGTGATATCAAGCAAGCCAAGTCCTTCGCTTTGACCTGGTTGGCCTTCGACGCCGTTTGGATCATCAATCAAGTTTCCAAGCATCTGGTAGCCGCCACAGATACCAATCACTTTTCCACCAAGACGAATATGACGTAATATATCGTTATCCCACCCTTGGCTTCTTAGATACTCCAGATCGTCTCTCACTGATTTGGTCCCAGGCAAAATAACCAGGTCGGCTTTATCTATTTTTTCGCCTTTACCTACATAACGTAGATTGATGTCTGGATTCAATCGCAGCACATCAAAATCAGTATGATTACTAATCCGGGTTAAAACAGGCACAACAACATTCAGTTTTACCTCAGAGTGCAACTCTTGCTGTGCAGTGATCGCGTCTTCTGCTTCTAAATTCAAACCATGAAGAAAAGGAAGTACACCAAGTACAGGTTTACCTGTTTTTTCTTCGAGCCAATCGAGGCCCGATTGCAATAAACGAATATCACCTCGAAAACGGTTGATAACAAATCCTTTTACTCGCGCTTGTTCAGATTCAGAAAGTAACGCAAGTGTTCCGTACAAATGTGCAAACACTCCACCACGATCAATATCAGCGACAATGATCACTGGTACATCAGCGGCCTCAGCAAAACCCATGTTTGCAATATCGCCTTCTCGTAAATTGATTTCAGCAGGACTCCCCGCGCCCTCGATAATGATCGAATCAAATTCTTGAGTCAGACGAGAGAAGGAATCTAACACCGTGTCCATCGCCACTTTCTTGTAATCATGAAAGCCAGCCGCATCCATATTGGAAATCGCCTTACCCTGCAAAATGATCTGAGCACCTGTATCACTGTTAGGTTTAATTAAAACCGGATTCATATGTACAGTTGGCTCAATATTACACGCCTGTGCCTGAACGGCCTGTGCTCGACCTATTTCACCGCCATCTTTGGTTACCGCACTATTTAGTGCCATGTTTTGTGGCTTAAATGGGGCAACATTTATCCCTTTTCGTGCTAATACACGGCATAAACCTGCCACAAGGACACTTTTTCCGGCATCCGAAGTGGTGCCTTGAACCATTAAAGATGGGATCGCTGATTTCATGAACATTTGTAAGGAATAGAGGAAGATGAATAATCATAACGTCATCGTCCCCACTTACTCAAGCAAATGAATAGAATATGAATGTTGAAATCATCATTGGTTCAAACAAGCCCTGCTTTAATGACCCCATCAAAACAAACCGATGAGGATGTAACATGAAAAAGAATACAATTATCGCAACAATCGCCGCCTTAGCTATTGCTCCTTCTATCGCATTCGCGAAAGATAACGCTCAAAACCAATCAAACTTGCAGTTTAACGGTCCTGTCACTGTGGAAAAATTGGATGCCTTGCTAAACGACTCCAATATGTTTACTGAAAAAGATGTGGTCGTTGAAGGTAACTTATTGCGTCAAGTTCGCGCGGATAAGTTTGTCTTTAGCGATGGTTCCGGTGAAGTGATGGTCGAACTCGATGACGATATTCAGCTAAATACTCCGATTGATCACACGACTAAAGTCCGTCTGTTTGGCGAATTTGAAGGCGGGAACAAACCAGAGATTGAAGTCGAACAACTCGTGGTCATGTAAAACAAACCCCGATTGCTGTGCATATCAACATGATGTAGTGACGATTACAGCTAAATAGTGACGGCAAGCACTTAAAATGATAGCTTTATCAATCTTGGTCTGCTTTTTGCAGACCATTTTTTTGTTCATTTTAATCATCTTGCCCGGAGACACCATGCTAGGTAAAGCTCTAAAGGTTGCAGCCTTTGGTTTGTGTGCTATTTTGCCACTTTCCGCACATGCAAATAATTTCAACTACAACACGATGGAATTTCGCATGGGCACTAGCCCTGGTACATTTGGTGGCGAGTTCAATACCTACTTTACAGAGAATACCCATTTCATTGCTCGCGCAGACAGTGAATTCAGCGGAGACTGGGACATTGCTGGTGGTATAGGCTTTAATGGGCCAGCAGGCCAATTTGCAGATATTTATGGCCAAATGTTGGTACACAACATTAAAGAGAACGGCAGTGATAAAGTGGGCGACGAGTGGCGCACGGAAGTGAATATTGGTACTCGTATTTGGTTTATGCAAAATGTTGAGCTACATGGCCGTATCGGCCAAATCATAGATAATGACGATTCGAACACCATTTACAATCTGGGCGCACGATTCCACTCAACTCAGCAACTATCGCTTGGTGCAGATTTCAAAAATAATGGTGTCTATGGCCAGCAAATTGTAATGTCTGCTCGTTTTGCATTTTAGTGGACATGACTATGACTACCAGGGCATCACAAGCAAGCATATGATTCAATAAAAATGGCCTCCAATTTTGGAGGCCATTTTTTGTTAATCACGAATTATTAGCTTGTAGCAGAAACTAGCTGTAATACATCAGTTTTTAGCGGTTTTTTTAGGTTTATCTTGCACATATTTTTTCGATACATCTACAACGGCGATATCTCTAAAAAAGCTTCGACCAAGCAAAATTGGAAACGTCATATGTCCGCGATCCGCTAACGTAAACTCTGTCTTTTCTTTGTGATCCCCAACGGTAATGTAGGCTTTTACCACCGCTCGTTTATCCACCTCTTCTGACGAAGACTGCTTAACTTTAGCCCAGCGCTCAACGGGTACTTTAAATTCTTTGGTGTCTTTGTCACCTAAATCTATCTTAAATTTAACCCAGTCTTTACCATCACGCTCAAACGGAACAATGTCAGTCGCACTAATTGATGATGTTGTCGCACCTGTATCGACTCTAGCCTTGAAAGTCTGGTCAATTTCAGGAACATAAACCCATTCTTCAGAACCAAGAATTAACATGCCATCGGGTGTTTTTGTGACCTTGACTGGCTTCTTAGGCTTTGGTTCCGGCTTTTTCTCAGGTTTCGCTTCTGGTTTGGGCTCCACCTCTGGCTTTGGATCTACATCAGGTTTCACTTCTGGCTCGACTTTAACGGGCGCTTCGACCTTTGGCGACTCTGGCTCAACAGGTTCCTGCGTCGTTTGAGTTGACGTACAAGCAATTAAACTGCCGCTCATCATAAGCGGCAGAATCAGTTTCCAGTTTTTCATCCACACTCCAATTAAGCTTGAGATACTTTCTTAATTGCGTCCGCTACGTATGGAATATGAGTTTCGGTAAGTCCGGCAATGTTAATTCGACCATCGCCAACACCATAAATGCCATAATCTTCACGCAGTTGCGCCATTTGGTTTCCACTAAAGCCTAGCACAGTAAACATGCCTTTGTGACCCTCAATGAAATCAAATTGATCTGTATTATGGTTGTTTCTCAACTCGTTACACAAACTTTGACGAAGGCTAACCAAACGATGTTGCATTTCACTCAATTCTTGCTTCCAAACGGAAGTGAGATTGTCATCTTGCAGAATGGTCTTAACTAAAGCTGCACCATGGTCGGGTGGCATCGTGTAAGTCGAGCGAGCTAGAGTGAGGAGTTTACCTTTTGCATTGGTTACATCATGCATGTTCTTACCAACCACAATCGCTGCACCAGTTCGTTCACGGTACAGACCAAAGTTCTTCGAACATGAAGTAGTAATCAACATCTCTTCAACGTTATCTGCCATAAAACGAAGGCCTTTTGCGTCTTCTTCTAGGCCATCACCGAAGCCTTGGTAAGCAATGTCCACAAATGGGATGAAACCGTTCTTCTGCGACAATTCTGTAATGGCTTGCCAAGCAGAGAAGTCAATATCCGCACCAGTTGGGTTGTGGCAACAACCATGAAGAAGTACCACATCTGAAGGCCCAGCTTTCGCAAGATCATCCATCATTTTTTCGGTGTCTACTTGTTTCGTTTCCGAAGAGAAATAGTGGTAGAACTTAACTTTAAGGCCTGCTGCTTCCATCACTGGCTTGTGGTTTACGTAGCTTGGGTTGGAAATCCAAACCGTCGTATCTGGCTGTGCGATCTTCATTAGATCACCGAGCATACGCAGCGCACCACTTGCACCTGGCGTTTGAATTGCTGCAACACGATCCATTGCAGACGTTCCCGTCAGTAGCAAATCGATCATGCTTTTATTAAATTCTTCGCAACCTGCAAGACCAACATAAGACTTGGTTTTTTGAGTTTCAACAACGACATCCTGCGCCATTTGAATGGCTTTCATAATCGGCGTTTCGCCTGCGCTGTTTTTGTATACGCCAATGCCAAGGTCAACCTTGTTTGGACGTTCATCGTTACGGTATGCAACGGATAGAGATAAAATAGGATCTAATACGGGAGTTGGGAGATTAGAAAACATGAAAGTCATAACCCTTTGAAATTCAAGTACCGAACCTCACGTTAACACCATCGCAAAAAATGACGAAATGATTTTTCACTTATTTCATCAATTAGAGAACAAAATTCTGGATTGCGGTGAGTTTTGTGCGCTCTATCGTTCAGAAAAAGAACGATTCACTCCTCGTTGTACCAATCCACTCTACCGTTTTTTCTAAACTCTCTTGGTGTCATGGTCGACCACGCTTTAAAACGTGTACTAAAGTTAGCGCTGGTCGGATATCCGACTATTTCTCCAATATGCTGAATTGGCCATTCTGTTGAACGAAGTAACCTAGCAGCATATTCCATGCGCATACGCGTTAAATGTGCCATTGGGCTTCGACCAAACTGCTTTTGAGTCAGTCGATGCAAATGAGGCTCCGAACATGGATATAGAGCCGCCACCTGCTCAACGCTCCAATCCTTATGGAGCTGACGTTGGACAAGGTCAAATACACGCCGAAGCCTCAATTGGCTGCGTGATATCGACTCTGAGGGCGGCATGTTTAACATCAGCTCTAACTGAGCCACACTATGCTCACCTACCGCACCACCATAATCGATTGGAAGGTTAATGCTGCGTAGTAACGTTTGGATACATGCATACATCACTTCAGGTGTAGATGAAAGCTGGTAGCGAACATCGCATTCTAATATCGGCCACTCTCTATCAGGAGCAAGAAAAAGCCACGCGATCTGCCAAGGTTCTTCTTCTATACCAAAACCGTTTTCAACACCTGCGGGTACTGTAATCAACGAGCCCGGTTCCAAATCGTATCGATAAGTCCCACTCTCTAGCCACCCTTTACCACGCACCGTATAGAGCAGCATGTGTTTCTTTTGGTTTTTACGATAAACAGAGAAGAAGTCACGACAAGTGGCAATGCCGCACTGCACAATGCCTCTCTCCTCAAGTGCTAATACTCGACTGTGATCAATAAACTCTTGATAAGTTTTTTCTGAAATCGCGTAGCGTTCTTGTTTATCTTCCATGATTTATTGGCTCACATGTGCGTTAGTAGAGAGTTTTACAAAGGTTTTGGATTCCTTTGAAAAATACACCGCCAAATCATGAGGATAAACTACTCGCATTAATCTTTAAGGAGAAATGCGATGCTCTTAACACGCGAATACATCGATAAAGCATTTTGGCAAAAGCTGATTACGATTGGCCTACCTGTTTCACTTCAGTCCATGCTTTTTGCTTTGCTCGGTGTCGTGGATATTTTCATGGTAAGCCTACTCGGAGAATCTGCAACGGCAGCAGTTGGAGTTGGAAATCGTATCTTTTTCTTCAACCTAGCGGTTGTCTTTGGCCTGTGCGGTGCAGTTACCGTACTTGCTTCTCAATACTACGGCTCAGGAAACCTAGCCGGAATTCGCAGAACTTTGGCGCAATCTTGGTTTATTTCCATTTTGGTGACGCTGCCGTTTATCGTTCTTTATGCGATTTTTGATGAAGAGATCGTCTCTTTTATGTCAGACGATCCTGAATACGTCACTTATGCAAGTGATTATCTTGTGGTTACGGGCTTTAGCCTCATTGCTACGGCGATAGTAGTACCGATTGAAGCGGTATTGCGCTCCGTGGGCCAAACCAAACTGGCAACCAACGTTAGTATCTCCGCCATTGTCGTTAACGTCGCGCTTAATTATGTTTTGATTTTTGGTTTATTTGGTTTCCCTCAATGGGGCGTATTTGGTGCAGCCGTAGGTAGTTTTGTTTCTCGATTTTTCCAAACCGCCGTCTTGATTTATTTTTTCTACAAACGATATGCTTACCTAATTCCGACTAAGTTCGATTGGGTACAAGGCCGCTTAAAACAGTATCGAAAAAAGTACTTTAAGGTTTCTTTACCCATGTTGGTCCACGATGCGCTTTGGACTGGTGGATTGATCGTTTACAGCATCATCTATGGTCAATTGGGCGTTTCAGAACTGGCGATCATCTCATTCTTATCACCGATTGAAGGGGTACTGATTTCAACCTTTATGGGATTTGCGGTCGCTGCATCCGTTCTTCTTGGGAATGATATTGGTGCAAAACATTATGACCGAGTCGAGAAAACGGCGTGGTGGTATGTGTTAACCAGCGCAATCTTAGCCACCTTGCTGTTTTTCCTAGTGTGGTTGAGCTCGCCCATGATTCATCACCTATTGGTACTGAGCCCGTTAACCGATGCAGACATGGCACTTAACGTATGTTTAGTCATGGCGCTAGGTATGATTTTGAGGGTGTTTAACATGGTTGGGATTGGCGGCGTACTAAAGAGTGGCGCTGATATTCGCTATAGCATTTTCATCGACACGTTCGGTCAGTGGGCTATTGGTGTCCCCCTTACTTATTACACAGGCATGGTGTTAGGGCTGCCTTTGCATTTTGTCTTGATGTCTCTGCTCGTGGAAGAGTTAGTGAAAGGCGTACTGACGACTTACCGTATTCAATCTAAACGTTGGATAAATAATATGGTTGAAGATGACCAATCGGTGACAGCGTAACCAAAAAGACATTAACGAACTCACACCAAAAGGGCTCACCCGTTATGCACGCGTGAGCCCTTTTTATGTGCGGAGAATGCTTGATTAGATGTCCGTAAAGCGATGAATGATTTGGTTTGAACTGCCACGCCATTCGAGATTGAGGTCTTTCTTGTCTTGTTCAAACTTACCATCAATCAAAACATCGATGTATTGCACCACTTCCCTTTGCGCGTCATTCAGTTCCGTCAGCGTGTAGCCAGTCCAAACCCAAATGTCTTTACCTGGGCACTCCTCTCTCACCCTTTTCACTATCTTCAAAATATGAGGCACATTAGCAGGGTGAAGCGGATCTCCACCCGACAACGACAAGCCACGGCGTTTGATACGCGTGTCGTTTAAGTCAGCGATGATTTTGTCTTCCGCTTCTTGCGTGAAAAGTACACCAGAATCCAAACGTTGCGTCGACTGGTTATAACAGCCACGGCACTGATGCACACAACCCGACACAAACAGCGTGCAGCGTGTACCCGGTCCGTTAACAACGTCAATTGGATAGTATTGGTGGTAATTCATAATGCGTCTCTGTGTTATCGAGAAAGAGAAAATCAACCTGTTTAAAGTTGATTTTCATTATTGGGTTTGAGCTTAAGTAAACCTTACAGGTGCTTAACTCGACGCTTCACTTCTTCTTGCTTACCGAAGTTAAACGGGCGTGCATCTGGGCTGCCTAGATAGCCACAAACTCGACGTGTTACTGACACTTTGGTTGAATCATGGTTGCCACAGCTTGGGCAAGTGAAGCCTTTACTTGTACAGTCAAACTCACCGTTGTAACCACACTCGTAACACTCATCAATTGGCGTGTTAGTTCCGTAGTAAGGCACTCGGGTGTAACTGTAATCCCATACGTTTTCTAGTGCTTCAACGTTACGTTGCATGTTCGGGAACTCGCCGTAACAGATAAAGCCGCCGCTTGAGATTTCTGGGTAAGGCATCTCAAAGTCGATCTTGTCGTATGGGTTCACCTTCTTCTCAACATCTAGGTGGAAGCTGTTGGTGTAGTAACCTTTGTCTGTTACGCCTTCAATTACGCCGAACTCTTTCGCATCGATGCGGCAGAAACGGCTACATAGGTTTTCACTTGGCGTTGCATATAAGCTGAAGCCATAACCTGTTTCGTCAGCCCATTGATTCGCAGCATCTTTTAGATGCTTGATGATCGCGACCGCTTTTTCACGCAAAACAGCGTCATCATAAACGTGCGCTTCTGTACCGAATAGCGCGTTAATTGTCTCATGTACACCGATGTAACCAAGAGAAATAGACGCACGACCGTTCTTGAAGATATCTGCGATTGAGTCGTCTGCTTTCAAGCGAACACCACATGCGCCTTCCATGTATAGGATTGGGGCCACGCGTGCTTTCACGTTTTCAAGGCGAGAGATACGTGTCTCTAGTGCTTTACGAGCAAGACGTAGGCGGTCATTTAGAAGCTCGTAGAATTTCTCTTCGCTTCCGTTTGCACGGATAGCGATACGAGGAAGGTTCAAGCTCACGACGCCAAGGTTGTTACGACCTTCGTGAATCAGCTCACCGTTTTCTTCGTAAGTACCAAGGAAGCTACGGCAACCCATTGGCGTTTTGAATGAACCGGTTACTTCCACTACTTTGTCGTAGTTAAGAATGTCTGGGTACATACGCTTAGACGCACACTCAAGCGCAAGTTGCTTGATGTCGTAGTTTGGATCTTCTGATTTGTGGTTCAAACCATCTTTGATGCCGAATACAAGTTTAGGGAATACCGCTGTTTTACGGTTCTTGCCTAGACCTGCAATACGGTTCTTCAGAATCGATTTCTGGATCAGGCGGGATGCCCAGCTTGTACCAAGACCAAAACCGAACGTAACGAATGGGGTTTGACCGTTCGCTGTATGCAGCGTGTTTACTTCGTATTCTAGAGATTGAAATGCGTCGTAACACTCTTTCTCAGTGCGCGCTTTTGCGAACTCTTCTGGCTCAGCAATGTTCCACTCTTTTGCAATCTCTAGGTGTTTCTCGTAGCTTGTGATTACGTACGGTTCTAGAACCTCATCAATACGGTTGATGGTTGTACCGCCGTAAATGTGGCTCGCGACTTGAGCAATGATTTGTGCTGTTACCGCTGTTGCAGTCGAAATTGATTTTGGCGTATCAATCTCAGCGTTACCCATTTTAAAACCATGCGTCAGCATGCCTTTAAGATCGATAAGCATACAGTTAAACATTGGGAAGAACGGTGCGTAGTCTAAATCGTGGTAGTGAATGTCACCCACTTCGTGCGCTTGAACCACATCGCGAGGAAGAATGTGCGTCTTCGCGTAGTGTTTCGCTACGATACCAGCCAACAAGTCACGTTGAGTCGGAATTACTTTGCCGTCTTTGTTCGCGTTCTCGTTGATTAGATCCAGATTACTTTCTTCAATCAAACCTTCGATTTCGCGAGTTAGTGCACTTTGCTTCTCACGAGCGATGTCGCGATCGTGGCGATATTCAATGTAAGAACGCGCTAGGGCTTTGTAAGGACCTTGCATGAGTTCATTTTCGACTAAGTCTTGAATCTCATGGATGTGAACTTCATCGTGTTCTCTTAACTGTAACTCGACAGCAAGAGCCACATTAAGAGCATAAATAGCGACATCTTTATCTTTGTTTTCCGCTGCTGCTTCAACTGCTGCTTGGATACGATCCCTGTTGAACGGAGCTCTTGATCCGTCGCGTTTGATTACGATTGGTTTCACCTTGTTCTCCTTACCCGAGCATACTCACAGAGTTATCCACAAACACACTATATGGGGTTATTTTTTATTCTAGCAACACAATATATTGTGGCGTATTTAACGAGAAGCACCACTCGAAAACATTGATTTTGATCAATAAAGATTGGCTAGCGAACAAGAAGAAATCGATCTTATTGGCGTTGATCTCAGTTGCGAAGAAAACCATGAAAATTGCAAAATTGGTACTAAATCTACTTGCTATTTTTGGAGGTCTTGTAGGATAAAGGATGGAAAGGAATACGCTAAAAGATAGGAGTTCAACAGGCCAAAATGCGATCACTTTTTGTTACGTTAATATTACTTTTTAGTTCTCTTTCATTTGCTCAAAACTCCATCAATCTAACCAGTTGGAACATAGAATGGTTATCTATAGATGGTGGAAAAGTGTCGAGAACACCACAAGATTTTGAAAAACTGACCCACTATGTGGATAAAACACAAGCCGACATTCTTGCTTTTCAAGAAGTCGAAAGTGCTGCTGCCATCCAAAAAGCCGTTGGCAATGACTTCACTATTTATCTTTCCGATCGTTCAAACGCCTCCAACCGACACCTTCAGTTTAACGACACCAACCAATACACAGGCTTTGCCGTGCGCAATGGCGTAAGCGTATTAGACAAGCCAGACTTCTCTATCACACGAGGCAACATCAAGCTGCGCTTCGCGAGCTACCTTGTTTTAAATCCAAACCAAGAAAACGAGACTCACCTACTCTCTGTACATCTGAAAGCGGGTTGCAGTGGCGCGTATCGTAATAACCGCGATTGTAAGATAGTGAAACAACAAGGACAGGCACTAGCTAAGTGGATAAAGGCGCGCGAGGACAACAAACAACATTATGTCGTGCTTGGCGACTTTAACCACAACTTGGGTTATCAAGGAGATTGGTTGTGGGACGTGATATCGGACAATACTAGTGCAAAGCTAGTGACTAAAGACACTAAAGCAGAATGTAAAGTGCGCTCTAATCGTAATCCGAATAAAACCCACCAATTCCGCTCGGTGATAGACCACATCATTGCGAGTGGTGATTTAAAGGCGTCGTCTGGTGTTCAAACCGTTTTCAAAACACAAGATGTACTCGACTATAAACTGAGTGACCATTGCCCGGTTTCTACGACACTCACTTTTTAGCGTTTAAGTTCTCTGTTAACGTTGAGATACTCTTTTTTGCGTTGAAGAACTCTTTAGCCACGAACCATTCTTTTAGCGGTGAATGACCCAACCAACATTGCCGCTATAAAGAGCAGAACTTGTGTGTTGCCAGTAATAAGGCTGGCAACCGCAGGACCAGGACACACACCCAGTAAGCCCCAACCAATACCAAACAGTACAGCACCACCGACTAACTTTTTGTCTATCGCTTTAGAAGTTGGGCATAAAATCTCATCACCAAACACAGATTCGCTTCTTGG
Organism: Vibrio sp. Vb1554; assembly: GCF_033344235.1. Taxonomy (NCBI): domain Bacteria; kingdom Pseudomonadati; phylum Pseudomonadota; class Gammaproteobacteria; order Vibrionales; family Vibrionaceae; genus Vibrio; species Vibrio sp. Vb1554. Next base: position 239,559 of record NZ_JAWPOJ010000004.1, read on the forward strand.
CTTTATTAATAAAAGATAAGCTGGAACGAACACCGCAAGTGCTCCGCCCATTACGAAGGCTAAGCTTGGATCCCATGCCCCAGTAATATCGAGAAAGCCAATCACTTTTGCCGGTTCAGCCATACCAGAGACCACCATACCAATACCAAAGAGCACACCAGAAAATGCAACAACGGACATTTGCTTAATACTTTTCATTACGTGAGTTTTCATAACGACACTATTCCTCACGATACTAGCAAGACGGTTAACATGGCTGTGGCCATAAAAGTACACGTCGCGACCACAGAACGGATTGAGAAACGCCCTATTCCACAAATGCCATGGCCACTAGTACAACCATTGCCGATACGCGTACCAACACCGACTAACAAGCCAGCAACGATAACTAAAATAAGAGAACCGCTGTACTGATCTGGTACATGCCCGCCAAGAACATAAACAGCAAACAAGCCACCTAATACCATCGCAATTAAAAAAACAATTCGCCAAACGCGGTCTGCGCTCTCAACGGCACCGTTTAAGATCCCACTGATCCCAGCAGTCTTGCCAGTAAATAGCATCAGTGTTATCGCTGATACGCCAACTATTATGCCGCCCAAAAGCGACATCCAAGGAACTTCAAACATAGCATCCGCCAAACTAATTACTTACAGAAAACTTGCTTAAACGCTTCAACCAGCGGACCAACTCTTTCATCAGAAATTGAATAAAATACCTGCTGAGAAACCTTCCTAGCTTTAATGATGTCGTGCTTTCTCAATACGGTGAGATGTTGTGAAAAAGCAGATTGGCTTAATGATGAACCTTCAAACAGTTCACCGACCCCTTTCTCACCTTCAATCAGCTTACACATCACGATTAGGCGCTCTGGATGAGCCATAATTTTAAGCAGCTCACTCGCTTCGGTCGCACTTTGTAGCATACTGTCGCCCATTCTTATGCCTCTTCATTACTACATTACATTTTATTAGATATTACTAATTAATATTATTAAGTCAATGCTAATGTAGATTAAATAACATTAGACTCAGCTAATTTATTTAAGTAAGGTGTAGGCGTTTTCGATCATTCAGCAGGAGAAATCCATGAGCAAAATCGTGATTATTGGTGGGGTTGCTGGCGGTGCATCTGCAGCAGCTCGCGCTCGTCGTCTTAGTGAAGACGCAGAAATCATTATGTTTGAACGCGGCCCATTTGTGTCATTAGAAAAGTAAATAATAAACCACTCTTTTTACAGAGAGTGGTTTATTAAGTACTTTCGATTAAATTTGGAGTTAGGTAATGACAAAGATTCTTATTGTTGGTGGCGTTGCTGGTGGAGCATCAGCCGCAGCACGTGCTCGTCGTTTGAGTGAAGATGCAGAAATCATCATGTTCGAAAGAGGAAGTTTCGTCTCGTTCGCCAATTGCGGCTTGCCATACCACATAGGTGGCGACATTAAGGATAGAAGTAAGCTCCTCTTGCAAACTCCAGAAAGCTTCTTAGCTCGATTTAACGTTGATGTTCGTGTTATGAACGAAGTCACATCAATTGATCGACACAACAAGCAGGTTACTGTTAAGAACCTATTGGATAATAGCGAGTATACTGAAAGCTACGACTTCTTACTCCTTAGCCCAGGTGCAGGCCCTATCGTACCGCCAATCCCTGGCATTGATAACCCGCTGACGCATTCGCTGCGCAACATTCCAGATATGGATCGAATCATTCAAACGATCCAGATGAATAAGCCTGAACACGCAACGGTAGTTGGTGGTGGATTTATCGGCCTTGAAATGATGGAAGCTTTCCATCAGTTGGGAATTAAAACTACGCTGATTGAGATGGCAGATCAGGTGATGACACCTGTCGACCGTGAAATGGCGGGCTTTGCTCACGCTGAAATTCGTCAAAAAGGCATTGATTTGAAACTGGGCGTAGCGCTTCAAGCTGTCGAGTACATTCCCAATGAACATATCGCCAGCTTTGGCTCAGGTGAAGACGAAGAACACCAGCATATTGAAGGTGAGCTCAACCTGACTCTCAACAATGGTGAGTCGTTAACCACTGATATCTTAATCATGGCTATCGGTGTGCGCCCTGAGACTAGGTTAGCAAAAGAAGCAGGACTTCAAATTGGTGAGCTGGGTGGTATCTACACCAATGAAATGATGCAGACCAGCGATCCTAGCATCTACGCTGTGGGTGATGCAGTCGAAGAAAAAGACTTTGTTACAGGTGCACAAACTCTCGTTCCACTTGCTGGCCCAGCAAACCGTCAAGGTCGTATGGCAGCCGACAACATGCTCGGACGCAGTGAAACCTATCAAGGTACACAAGGCACTGCTATCTGTAAGATATTTGACCTCGCGGTTGCTTCAACGGGCAAAAACGAGAAACAACTTAAACGTGATGGTGTTGAGTATGAAAAGGTCTACGTTCATACCGCAAGCCATGCGAGTTACTACCCAGGTGCTGAGATTGTCTCATTCAAGATGTTGTTCGATCCAAAAACAGGCAAAATCTTTGGTGCGCAAGCAGTGGGTAAAGATGGTGTCGATAAACGAATTGATGTAATGGCGGTTGCACAGCGTGCAGGCATGACTGTCGAGCAGCTTCAACACCTTGAGCTCACTTACGCGCCGCCGTATGGCAGTGCTAAAGATGTGATCAACCAAGCAGCCTTTGTGGCCAATAACATCATTAAGGGTGACGCCACTTCGATTCACTTTGATGAAATGGATTCACTGACAGACGAGCAAGTCCTGCTTGATGTGCGTAACCCTGGCGAGCTTGAAAATGTTGGCTTTATCAAAGATGCGATCAACATCCCTGTAGACCAATTGCGTCACCGTATGGACGAATTACCAAAAGACAAGGAGATTGTTATCTATTGTCAAGTTGGGTTACGCGGTAACGTAGCATACCGTCAGCTCGTTAATAACGGCTTCAAGGCCCGTAACCTAATTGGCGGCTATCGCACTTACAAGTTCGCCACCGCGTAAGGTAATCCAAACACTGCCCTTTTCCTTTGGAGCACTCTATGTGCTCCTTTTTTTGGTTGTAAGAATCAGTCAGTCTCTTAATGCACAAATCTCCAAGAAAATGGTGTAGCAAATGGATATTTGAGCCTAGATTTTAAACGGCATAATGGGCGAAATGTTGGTGAGTTTCAAAGCTATCTGCATAGTCACTAGGCTAGGCATACTAGTTATAGGCTAAAAGCTAGCCATATCTGACATCGTTGTTCTGTGAGCTAAGCAACACCACAATGCAAACTCGAAGCATTCGCCAACGACGGAAAAAATGAACTCTTGCGTTTCTTTCTGCCATTAAAATACCCCACTCTAACTCTACATATTGCTCCTCAACCCTTGAGCTAACATTTGTTAGCGCATCTTTGTGACTTGACTAAATTAATTTACTTTGTATTAAGTTAAACCCCGCAAACAACCATTTTTATGAATGAGATTTCTAACATAAGCATATTCCATTTTGTTAATTGCCCACATTTAATGGAAGATATTTGTGTGTAACCAACATCAAATAGGAAATTTATAATCTCTACCAGATAATAATATATATGTCAGTTGATTAGTGACAATAATAACCTTAACATATATACATAGTCATAAATATACATCCCAAACGCTCTTTAAAATCTAAAATACACATCATACTCATTGAGTGCGGGACGATACTTAACAATAAGATCATCGCACTCAATAAATATCATGCAACAAGCCAGTACTGATATTTTCTCGTTCCTCGAAAATCCCAGTTGCTTGCTCTGCGAGGCGTCCTCGGCTACGCCTGTGGTGCTCGAACCTTACGGTTCTGCGCTAAAAGCCCTACCAAAAATAATAATAATAAAGGTTACAAAAATGATTAAACTAACTTTCGAAGAGCTTATAGCTCGACTCAGCAAAAAAGAACTTGAACAAATGCGAACTGACACTTTTCAAAGTGAAGAAATGAGTAATACAGAAAAGATCGAACGCATACAACTAATAGAAATCGCCATTAAAAAACGCTCCAAGCGTGGTCGACCTGCAAAAAGCGAAGAACAGAAGCAGACAAAAAAGATTACTGCGAATGTGACCCAAGCTGAGCAGAAGCTCTTGAGAGAAAAAGCAAAGCGCCTCGGCTACAAGCATATAAGCGACTACTTAAGGCAGATCTGCTTCAATTTAACTCCGCAACTTAGAGTAGAAGAGACAAGTCTGCCCAATACCGCTTCTGAACAGTTCATTTCAGACACCATGGGTGAGGTCGTCAGTCTTCTTCAGTACTCGTTAATGCAAGAGAAGCTAAATAACGAAGAAGTGATGAACATCTTCAACTTTCTGCAAGACATTCAAAATGTAGTCACAGCACACCGTCAGCAGCGAATTGGAGAGTTCGATGAACAGACAGCTATCGTTATCGCAAATCAGTTCCTTAGCGCAGAGCAGCTCCAGGAGCTCGCTGACAACAAAGCACTAAATGACGAGCTATCAATTCAATAAAAAACCGTAAGCTACTACAACTAAAGCAAACTTGATTTGCAAGCAAATCAAAAGCAAGTCGAGTTTGCCTTTCCTACTCCATTTACCACCAAAAATAATAATAAAGGTAACTCACAATGATTAGAGTAAGATTCAAAAATGTGCCCAAGGAAAATGGCGCAACCCAGAAAGGCGAAGACCGCGCTAACTACATCGCTGGCACCACTAAAGACTTTGATCAGCTCGACGGGCTAAACAGAGCAAACTACGTCGCTGGCAAAACAAAAGACCACAACGACCATGACCCGCTTTGCTCTAAAACCGAATTCCTAACTTGCGGCAACATCGCTTCCCCCCTCCCAACTTTAATGACCCCCTTTTTGCCGCACCATCAAATGGACTGGTCGCATATCGGTAAGGAGATTGGCTCAGTAAAAAGTATGAAAGGCTTAATAAAAGATCCGATTCACGAGATGATTAGCCTCCGAGAAGGCGAGACAATGACTCGAAAGCAATGGCTAAGGCTGGCAAGGGACTACGTTAAAGAACTGGGACTTCAAGGCGCTAAGTACATAATCTTCATACACCGCGATACAACCAAGGAGCACATACACTTAGTATTTAGCGGCACGGATGCCGTAACCAAAAAAATACTAAACCATTGGCAAGATCAGAAGAAAGCCACAGAGCTAATGAGAAAGTACGAAAGATGGTTCGGACTCGAAGCAGTACCAAATCCAGGCGAGCGCCTTGACCAAGATGTTACAGAAAACTACACCGATAAATGCAAAATTAGCAAATCCAAAGCCGCTAGGCAAACCAGTCAAAAAGCAAGGATTGCAAGGGCTATTAGCAGCGTCATTAAGCAAAATGAAGTTCTTGACTATCAGCCCACCCTGCTTGAGTTTTTAGAGCAGCTAGAGCTCGCTGGAGTCGCATCAAGCCTCAGCTACAAGAAGCTTGGCGACAAACACCCCGCAGGCATTAGCTTCCGACTTTCTAGGAACGTGAAAAAGAGCCTAACTGCCAATAATGGCGACAACAGTGGCAAGGATGGCACTAACACTGCCAAGAATGGCACTAACACTGCCAAATACATTCCAGGTAGCAAGATCGGCCACGGCGGCGTCTACAAGTTTAGTTCACTGCTAGAAACAGGATGTTTTGCTCTTAACGATAAAGAGGCGTCCATGGTTCGCCAGATGAACATTAAAGAAGGTGCGAGGAAGTTTGGCATAAGTCCTGACCCAGACGTTCAGCTAGGCTTCAATCAGCCCATCGAGGATAACGCCTACTGCAACGTGGTGTGCCGCTACAAGCTCAAAGATGAAGCCAAGGTCAAAGCAGCTATTAATGCGGTCAGCCTGCCTGTCTATAAGAGGCTATTTAATCAGTCTGGCGAGAAAGACTTCATGAGGTTCAATCCCAAGCTTCGCGCATTCGTCATTCGCGTAAAAGCAACCAAGCGCCGCTGGCATAAGTTCGAGTACAACCAGCAATGGTCGAGCAACAAAAAGATGACTAAGGGCGAATTCAATGCTCTGGTTAATCAGCGCATGGCCGAAATGCTCATCAAATTCATAGAAAGGATTCTTCAAATGTTCGGCATTGTTGGAGTGGAAATTGAAACGCATGCGGGCGACTATCAGAAGCAGGATGATTTCAAGCTTAAGCACAATGCGCAGCCTCAGATACTCCATGAGGACGATTTGGAAAAGATACTGAGCCGTATTGATGGCGGTGACATCGAGGCCCTCACCAAAAACTATGACATGAATTCAAGCCTCTCCCTCTAACTCCAGCCACCTGCGGGTGGCTTTGCTTTTGCAATCAATCCATCATAACTCATTGATTTAAAGTGAAGTAATATTGACCAGCATGACATTTGTAACTTGCGTCAATTATATTTAGTGGTATATATATCCTTCCTACACCTAGCTGACAATTAATATGAGAAATACACATTAAAACATCTTAAAATATAAAGCTTAAATAACATAACAAATTAATTATCTTAGTAAATCAATCGGTTACTGATTCAGTATTTATTGAAACCGACAAACCTAACAAAAGAATTTCGAGACGAATTACGTAATACATAAAATTAATTTTTCAATTACTCACAAATATTATTGACCTTGATATGAGTTAATGTAATCATATATTCAAGCCAATAAAAATAATAATAAAGGCATTTAAAATGACTATCGAAGAACAAGCAATCGCACTGCGAAATAAACTAAAAACCCCATCTGAAATTGAATCTGAAAATAGCGAACACTCCATTTCATACAGCAAGGTCTTTCCAGATATCGAAGATCTTGATGAGCTGGCAACAGTAAAAGACAAGGCGGTTAGTCTTCACATCCGCGCACTAATTAAAAGGGGCGATGAGGTTATTCTCAGCAAGCCTATCATCACCATTCCACTGCATCAGCTAACAAAAATGCCAGTGAGCAGAAAGGAGGTTGTGCAGCTATACGCAACAGAATATTACGATCCTGAGCTGTATGGGATGAACATGCACCTGAAACCTCGTTACTTCGAAGAGATGAAGCCAATCCTTCAGTATGCCATCCTTCAAAATCAAATCTCAGCAAAGACTCTAGATAAACGCAGAGAGAAGTTCGAGCACAAGGACGGTTGCATGATTTACAACAGCGCCCAGCCGATCCATGAACTCTGCGAGTGGATAGGTGAAGTTGAGGAGCTAGGCATCGCGGAACTACGAGCAGATGAAGCACAAGATATCCAACAAGCTGTTGCTCGTCTTGAATCAATTCTTGCAAATATGGGCTATGCATCGAAGAGCTTCAATGTTGAAAAATATCAGGATGATGAAATCGCTGAGTCTGTTGATAGCAAGTACAACATCAACAATCGCAGGATCAGGAAAGACGCAAGTAAGACAAAAGAAGAAAAGCAAGCAGAACTTGATCAGGACAGAGCGGCACGATTCACAAACTGCGATGAAGCCAATCTGGACGCACTGCCAACATCGGCAACTACAAACACTGTTTCAAACTCCCGCATTGCATATGAGATTGCATGTGGAAGAACAGTCAAAGAAGGCAGAAAGAAATAAACTCGCCCCTTCGCCAGAGACTGTCTTAAATTCTGTGTAACTGTCTAAACTTAAAGCCGTAATGGCTAAGGATAGGCACATGGATAAGAAAGCACTTGAAGCTTTTGCTAAAGAAGCTGCAAAGGGAATAAAAACTCCCGATGATTTAACTGAATTCAGCCAGATGCTCAAAAAAATCACTGTTGAGGCAGCACTCAACGCTGAAATGGAAGAGCATCTTGGCTATGAAAAACATAAACCTTCGAAATCTAATAATAGCCGTAATGGAAAGAGTACCAAGCGTGTAAAAACCGAAGATGGAGAGTTTGAACTTGATACTCCACGGGATCGCCTTGGTTCGTTTGACCCCAAGCTCGTTAAAAAACATCAAACACGATTTACCTCCATGGATGACAAAATCTTGTGGCTCTATGCACAGGGTATGAGCACACGTGACATCGTGAACGCTTTCGACGAGTGGTACGGAGCAGAGGTTTCACCCAGCCTAGTTTCGCGTGTTACAAATGCGGTGATGGAGGAAATCGTGGAATGGCAATCTAGGCCGCTTGATGCCATCTATCCTATCGTTTACCTTGACTGCATCGTGGTTAAAACCCGCCAAGACAAACGCATTATCAATAAGTCTATCTTCCTTGCTTTGGGTATTAACACTGACGGCCAGAAAGAACTAATGGGAATGTGGATCGCCGAAAACGAGGGTGCCAAGTTTTGGCTGAGCGTTTTAACTGAACTCAATCAACGTGGCGTTGAAGATATCCTTATTGCGTGTGTCGATGGCTTGAAGGGCTTTCCCGATGCGATCAACACCGTCTTCCCCCAAACACATATTCAGCTTTGCATCGTCCATATGGTGCGGAACTCATTAAAGTATGTGTCCTGGAAGGACTACAAGGCGGTCACAGCCGACCTGAAGCGAGTGTATCGCTCAGCTACCGAAGATGAGGCTCTACTTGAATTGGAGCGCTTTGGTGAAGTCTGGGATAGCCAGTATCCGCAAATCTCTAAGTCCTGGCGCAATCACTGGCAGAACCTCAACACGCTATTTAACTATCCTGAAGATATTCGTCGGGCCATTTACACCACTAATGCGATTGAGTCTCTAAACAGCGTAATACGTAAGGCACTCAAAAAGCGTAAGATCTTCCCAAACGACGAGGCTGCAACCAAGATGGTGTATCTCGCGCTCAAAGACGCCAGCAAGAAATGGACAATGCCCATTCAAAACTGGCGTCAAGCTATGAGTCGGTTTATTATCGAGTTCGAGGAACGTCTAGAAAAACACGTTAACTAAATGGCAGATACACAGAATCTGTTACAGCCTCCTTCGCCAACGGCGGCATCAATTTAAATTTAAAACAAACGAGAGAGCCAGCGGCCCTCTCGTTAATTGTTAATCTCCAATTCTGTCAGAGCGGAAAGCGCCTGCATGCGGGCATCATCACATTCGTCATTTGTAAAGGCGTTCTTTAACGTTTCCGTTTTAACTTCACCAACCCTAAACGCCCTTAACCTCTTTCCTAGGAATCATTCGATAGTCTCCAAGCTTCCAATCGTCAACAAATACGTCGAATTCGTCTCTACCAAGCAGATCAACTGGACGAGCTGCCAGGTGCTCACTCTGACTAACTTCTGCCGAAACTAGTGCATCATAAGCTTTTAGATCACCACTGCCCAAAGCTTTCTCTACCAAATAGTAAGGCGCAACCGCCTTGGTCATCAGAACGGTTTTCTCAGCAAACAACCAGTAAAGTACATCAACATCATCTCGGCCTGTTCTCAAATCATCAAGGCGTCTCTTGAGCTGCTCGTGTAATTGCATGTTTTCATCGAACTGAAACACGGGATAAAGGTGCCAACCGTTTATTTCTACACGTAGCCCACTTCGACTCCCCTCCTCAACCACCTCATCAGTATAAAACTCAAGCTCATTGAGCAGGTTCTTAATCACCATAAGTCGCCTTTGATCTAAGTTCACCACAACGTTCGTCCTCATAAAGTTTCTACTTTCAGAAACATAGAAACAAACCTTCAAATCGCCAAATTAAATTTGCTTAAACCTTGTGCAGATAGTTCACACTTACTTGCCAAAATGACTTTTCCACATCACAATAATACTGTTTATTTATACAGTATTGTTTATGAAAGTTATCCCTATTAGCGCACATGCTGGCATCACAGGATTTGAATCGCCTGCGACCGAGTACACTCAACTATCTCTCGATCTTGATGAGCTTCTAGTTGAGCACCCCAGTGCAACCTTCATTGGTCAGGCATGTGGTGACTCCATGCAAGGGCTTGGCATATTTGATCAAGATTTGCTCATCGTTGATCGACATGTGGATGTCAAACAGAACGACGTTATCGTCGCGAACCTTAATGGTGAGTTTATATGTAAGCAGATTGACATCCATCGCAAGCTACTTCTCTCAGCAAACGATAAGTATCAACCAACCCTGATCACCGACTGTGATTCCTTCTCGTTAGAAGGTGTGGTCATCAGATCCATACGTTGTCATAGACCAAGTCACCTGCTGAGAACAAAGTAATGTATGCCTTAGTCGATGCGAACTCATTTTATTGTAGCGCTGAACAAGTTTTCCGTCCCGACTGGCGCGGTAAGCCTGTCGTCGTTCTTTCCAACAACGACGGGTGTGTGGTAGCAGCAAATCGGCAAGCAAAAGAGGTAGGTATAGAGAAGTTCAAACCATTCTTTCAAGTTAAAGCGCTTTGTGAACAGAAAGGAGTCATTGCCTTATCATCCAATTACGAGTTGTACGCCGACCTCTCATCCAAAATGATGCAAGTAATTGGTCGATTCGCTCCAGAACAACACATCTACAGTATCGATGAATCTTTCCTATCATTTGAGCGTTGTTACCCTGCCATTCCATGCTTAAAAACGCATGGAATGAAGTTGAGACGAGCGGTGTGGCGTGAATGCCGCTTACCCGTTTGTGTCGGCTTCGGCTCTACTCTTACACTGGCTAAATTGGCTAACCATGCGGCCAAGAAAACACTACGGTATGGCGGAGTTTGTGTACTCGATAGCGAGCAAGAGCGCAGAACCATACTGTCGAAGCTCGGTGCAGGTGACATCTGGGGCATAGGTAAAAAAATACA
>NZ_JAWPOJ010000497.1:0-1011 GCF_033344235.1 Vibrio sp. Vb1554
GTAAGCAAAGAAATACTTTTTAGCTTTCTGGCGCAAATGGAGAATCCGTTGATCCGCTTGACTATACAGCTACTTACGTTTTCGAAGATATCATCAACAACCTAAAAGTGCTCACTACCGATCAAATCAATGTGAAGTTGACAGTTGCAGAGGTTTCGAGCTCATTCTTAACAGAACTCGGCGTGTCATACGCAGAGACGAATGGTAAGTCGATTGGCGGTGCTGGTCAGTTCGTCAACAAAATTCTGGACTTTACGGCAGAAGATATCGTCGCGGTTATCTCAGCGAGTGGCAACGACAGTATCGGCCAAGTGCTGGCTGAGCCAAACTTGTCGGTAATTTCTGGCGAATCGGCGAGCTTTCTTGTCGGCGGTGAAATCCCAATTACCGTCCGAGACAACGATGGTATTTCCGTAACTTATAAAGAATACGGGGTAAAGCTGTCTATGGTTGCTAAGGTGACAGATTCAGAAAACATCCGCCTGTCACTGCTACCAGAAGTGAGCTCGATTGATAAAACCAATGGTGTGAACTCTGGTCTAGTTAGCGTCCCTTCGCTACGAACTCGAAAAGCTCAGACAACGGTTCAACTGAAAGACGGCCAAAGCTTCGTGTTAGCTGGTCTTTTAACGTCGGAAGAGCAGGAGTCATTGGCAAAAATCCCTTATCTAGGCGACATCCCAATTCTTGGTGCGTTATTCAGTAAGACCAATACCGAAAGAAGAAAGACGGAGTTGATCATCGTCGCGACAGTTAATCTTGTCGACCCTGTCAAAGAAACCGACATCAAGCTGCCGAAGTTCGAGCGAACGAGTGACCTTGAGCGCTTGCTGAAGCTCGATCTTTCGAAAGTTGATGACGAAGAGTTGGAAAATACGATAAAGGCGGGAGGCTTTAACTAATGAAGGCAAACCTATTATTGGTCGTTTCCGTTTTACTGACCGGTTGCTCGGTATCGGTAACCCCAAATAAAACGACGGTAGACACCATTGTGGAAACCTTTGAGTTTCG
>NZ_JAWPOJ010000498.1:0-1009 GCF_033344235.1 Vibrio sp. Vb1554
AAACCTATTAATATTACAGACTTAGCCTTTAATTGGCGTTATCATTATTTACGTTTATTTAACCTCATTCAGCTAAAAAAGCATGATAAAAAAAGCTCTCCCCATCATTGTTGGCTTGTTGGTTGTTTCTCAGAGCGCGTATGCCGATGTTTCTTTAAAGCTTAAAGGCATCGATGGCGCACTGGAAGATAACGTGAAAGCGTACCTGTCTTCGATTCCAGAGAAGGATTACTCCACTTCGCTGCGCTTTCAGGCGCGATTGGATCAAAGTATCACTGAAGCGCTGAATGCGCTTGGCTATTATCATGCAAAAATTTCATACTCTATTTCCGAAGGGAATGACGAGCTGATCGTTAACATCCACAAAGGCTTACCAGTTAAGATCAAAGTAATGGATGTCGTGATCAGCGGTGAAGCGAAAGAGGATGAAGAATTCGCGAATCTCATCGCCAAATCGCCTTTAAAAGTTGGGCGGATTTTAAATCAGGGTGAGTATGACAGCCTTAAATCAGGGATTCGTAACCTGGCTTTGCAACGTGGTTACTTCAATGGTGACTTTAAGCTCAACAAGCTGGAAGTGATCCCCGAATTGAATGAAGCCAATGTGCGTTTGCACTACGACAGCGGTATTCGCTATCACTTTGGTCCGGTAGAAATTACGGGAAGCCAGATCTGGGAAAACCGTGTTGAGTCGATGCGACCTTTTGAAATTGGTGAACCTTATCTTGTCTCTGATGTGGGTGAATACAACCAAAACCTGTCTAACACGGATTGGTTCTCCTCCGTGTTTGTTGAGCCTGACTTAAGCAAGCTTGAAGATGGGCGCGAGTTGCCGATTAAAGTCTCGTTAGCGCCTGCTGCGAAAAACCAGATTGAAACCGGTATTGGTTACTCCACCGATACGGGTGTGCGCGGCACTTTAAAATGGAAAAAACCATGGGTAAGTGCACGCGGTCATAGCTTTAATACGGCGCTTTCTCTCTCCAAACCAGAACAAACCATCACCGCC
>NZ_JAWPOJ010000499.1:0-1007 GCF_033344235.1 Vibrio sp. Vb1554
TCAGGTTTGTGGATACGGAATCTCTCATCGGTAATCGCCTGTTGTAGCAGTTCAACCGCACGTTGTGATTTTTGCTTGTAGAACGGCTTAATCACCTCTGAACTCAGTTTGAGTAGATCGCCTTTAGCGATGATGTGGTTTGCCAATGCTGGGCCAACACTGCCTGGCGCTAAGCTGATGATGCCATTCATATTGGTGAGTGCTTGGGTGATTTCTTCACTCGCAATCACAATCCCACATCGCACACCCGGCAAGCCAAGTTTAGATAAGCTCATGCACAGGATGGTGTTTTCATTCCAGAATGGTTCGACATCTTCAAAAATGATGTTCGGGAACGGCAAGCCGTACGCATTGTCGATGATCAGTGGGATGTTGTTCTCGCGCGCCAATTTGTCCAGTTTACGCACTTCTTCGTCAGTCAGTACGTTACCTGTTGGGTTGGTTGGGCGAGATGCACAAATTGCTGCGACGGAGTCATCGACGGTGAGCTTTTCAAAATCAACGTGATATTTGAATAGGCCGTTGTCGAGTAGCTCTATTTCTGGATGGTACGAAACAAAAATGTCTTCATCGATACCTGCATCACCGTAGCCAATGTATTCCGGTGCGATAGGCAACAGGACTTTTTTGTGCGAACCATCTGGCTGCTGACCAGCAAACAAATTAAATAGGTAGAAGAACCCGCTTTGGCTGCCATTCGTCAGGCTAATATTCTTCTCACTGATGTCCCAGCCGTATGTTTCACGAAACAGCTGTGCGAGCGCTTTGACGAACACGTCTTTACCCTGAGGGCCATCATAATTAGTGAGCGCGGCGACGAGTTCGCCACTGGCGAGCATTTCTTCACTGGCTTGGTGAAAGTAATCGAGCATGGCAGGAATGGCGGCCGGGTTACCCCCACCGAGCATGATGGCACCTGGCGTGCGTAGGCCATCATTCAAATCGTCCATTAACTGCGTAATACCTGAATACTGATTAAATTTTTCACCAAACTTTGAGAACTGCAT
>NZ_JAWPOJ010000500.1:0-1006 GCF_033344235.1 Vibrio sp. Vb1554
GTTGGTGTATTTAAGTGCGCCAGAGGAAGAGATTGCGATTGAAGTCGATCCCCTCGTGCTGCGTAAGTATGACCTAACGTTGAATGACGTAAGCAATGCCATTCGTCGATACTCTGCGAACTTCTCGGCAGGCGAAGTCAAAACAAACTCTGGGATGATTGCGGTTCGAATCGAGAACCAATATTACCGTGGAGATGAGTTTAGAAATATTCCCGTTAAGCTAGGTGCCAATGGTGCCAAGGTATTGTTGCAAGACATTGCCACCATCAAAGATGGCTTTACCGAAGAAGAGCGCTACTTCGAGTATTCAGGTCAAAATGCTATCTACATGTCAGTCGAAGCGACGCGCGATCAAAACATCATTCCGGTTGCTCAGTCAGTTCGTAACTACATCGAAGCCAAAAACAAAACTTTGCCGAGTGATGTTCAGCTAAAAATTCTGGTCGACATGACGTATTACCTAAATGGTCGTCTCGACATGATGCTGAAAAACTTGCTGCAAGGCGCGGTACTTGTCGCGATCATGTTGACGATTTTCCTACGTTTCCGTTTGGCGATGTGGGTAATGATCGGCTTACCAGTGTGTTTCCTTGGTGCGGTGATGATGATGCCAGCTTTGGGTATTACAGTGAACATCGTCTCGCTGTTCGCTTTCATCATGGTGCTCGGAATTGTGGTGGATGACGCCATCGTCATGGGAGAAAGTGCGTACAGTGAAATCGAAGAAAAGGGCGGCGGTGTCGAGAACGTGGTACGCGGTGTCAAACGTGTTGCTACGCCTGCGACATTTGGTGTTCTGACAACGATTGCTGTATTCGCACCATTCTTGCTTTCGAGTGGTATTGATAGCGCTTTCTTTTACGGCATTGCTGGTGTCGTGATTCTGTGTTTGATCTTCAGTTTGATTGAATCAAAGTTGATCCTACCAGCGCACTTGGCGCATACCCATTTTAAGCCAGTTAAACCAGGTGGCTGGCGTGACCGATTTAACCAACGTTTTTTTGGT
>NZ_JAWPOJ010000501.1:0-1005 GCF_033344235.1 Vibrio sp. Vb1554
ATCGGGGTATTTTTCTAGAAAATCATCAAGGTAGTGGACTAAAAACTTAGAACCTACCGCCAACGTTGCGCCAATCTTTAACAGACCGGCCGGAGACTGGTTTACTGAGCGAGTTTCATCTAACACGGACTGCCAAGAGTCAAGTTGCACTTTGGCTCGCTCGTAGAATAGGGCACCAGCTTCGGTTTGACTTATTGAACGAGTGGTACGCTTGAGTAACTGGACGCCAATTTTGTCCTCTAACCACTGGATACGCTTGCTGATGGCAGAGCTTGTCGTGTTGAGCTTCCGTGCGGCTGCATTGAAGCTGCCTTCTTCGATAACTCGAATGTAACTTTGTACACTTTGAATCCAATCCATTAAGTCCTCCGAGGAAATAATTCCTTTCCAATTTAGCTGATTATCATCGTTGAGTATCAAATATACACTGTTTGCAATAAGTCTGTAATACAAGTGGGAGGGGACTAGTGCGTAAAACACCGTTGTTACTTGCGATGATGATCATTGCTACTGGCCAGGTTGGCGTCAGTATCTATCTTCCTTCTTTACCGCTCATTGGCCATGACCTTAACTTGCCACAACCTTCGATTCAGAGTTTGGTGACGTTATTTTTGGTTGGTTTCGGTGTGTCACAGCTATTTTACGGTCCGCTTTCTGATGCCATTGGACGACGACCGGTCTTTATTCTCGGACAAAGCATCTGTTTAATCGGTACCGTCATTTGTATCGTCTTTGGCGATAACATTTCTGCACTTGAGGCAGGGCGATTGCTGCAAGGATTAGGAGCCGGCAGTGCCTCTGTTTTAGGGCGCTCAGTGCTACGGGACAGTTATGACGGTATGCAGTTAACGAAAGCTTTGTCGTATATCTCTGTCACTGCTTCTGTCATGCCGATTGTCGCGCCTCTTTTTGGCGGATGGATTGCGTACCACTTTAGCTGGCAAGCGGTATTTGTCTTTGTGCTGCTTTATTTATTGGCGATATTTATCCTTGGCTATTTGGTTC
>NZ_JAWPOJ010000502.1:0-1005 GCF_033344235.1 Vibrio sp. Vb1554
CAATTGGTATTAAACATGCCAGAGTCTTCAAGCTTTGTGGATACCTCCAACGCGCTGTCGAGCTTTACGGACTATTTAATGTCGGTGCCGGAAGTGACAAGTGTGTCGGGCTTTGCAGGCACCGCTTCCCCAATGGATTTCAACGGCATGGTGCGCCACTACTTTATGCGTAGCGAACCATACCAAGGCGAGCTTCGAGTCGTTCTTGCAGAGAAGAATAGCCGCGCAATGCAATCACACGAACTGGTGACACGACTCAGGGCGGATTTAGAGCAGATTGCAGATAAGTTTGACGCTGACGTGCAGCTAGTCGAAGTGCCGCCAGGCCCGCCTGTTATCGCCACCATTACAGCAGAAGTTTACGGTGATGAAGCGACATCTTATGAAGATCTGATGAGCCAAGCAGAGAAAGTCGCGGATAGGCTTCGCAAAGAACAGTTGGTTTCTGAGGTGGATACCAGCATCCAAGGTGATTTAGAAACGTGGCAATTCATCGTTGATCAAGAAAAAGCGGCGCTGTCTGGTGTTTCTGTTGCTGATATCAATAACACGCTGATTACCGCCGCGAACGCCAAAGTGCTCGGTTATATAGCCGATCCAAGAGAAGTGGATCCACTACCTATCGAAGTGCAGCTCCGACGCGAAGACAGAGATAACCTGAATCAACTAGAGCAGCTTTATGTGCGAGGCCGTCCGGGCATTGCAAAAGTAGAATCCAATGGGGCGGTTGTGGATGCTCCTCAGCCTATCGTGCAGTTGTCTGAAGTCGGTCATTTTGTGAAACGCGCAGCGGACAAACCGATTTTCCATAAAAACCTCAAGCCTGTTGTGTATGTCTACGCCGAGGTAGTTGGGCGTGTTCCGGGTGAAGTGATTGCCGATGTGATGGCTGACCAAGATACAACTCACGCGGAAGATGTGCATCGTCACTGGCAAGATCGCACGTACTTGAGCAATGGCGCTGGTGTCACTTGGAGCGTGCCAGACAACATCGAAGTGGTTTGG
>NZ_JAWPOJ010000503.1:0-1005 GCF_033344235.1 Vibrio sp. Vb1554
TGCTATCTTGATATTTTTCAACAAAGAATTGGCTGATCGGTAAAATGTCTTCTTTTCTTTCGCGAAGTGGTGGCCAATGCAATGGCAACACATCCAATCGGTAGTAAAGATCTTCACGGAAGGTGCCTTTTTGCACTTCTTCTCGTAAATCTTTGTTGGTTGCTGCAATCACTCGAATATCAAGCTTGATGGCTTTGTGACTGCCCACACGTTCCACTTCTCGCTCTTGAAGTACGCGCAAAAGTTTGGCTTGGACTGCAGGAGACATTTCACCGATTTCATCTAACAAAATCGTGCCGCCGTTTGCTTCTTCAAACTTACCGCTTTGCGAATTCGTCGCGCCAGTAAACGCGCCTTTCACATGACCAAAAAGCACCGCTTCTAGCATCGATTCAGGAATCGCGGCACAGTTCACTGCAACAAATGGGCCATTAATGCGAGGAGAGTGTTCGTGTACATATCGAGCTAGCACCTCTTTACCTGTACCAGACTCACCCGTGATCAACACACTCGCGTTCGTACACGCTGCACGGTGCGCCAATTGAAGTACCTGCTTACTGCGCCACGACTCAGCCACAATGTTTGCCATTGGTTTGCCAAGAGCTTCAACGCGCTTTAGCACATTGATGAGCTGATTCGCTTCAAACGGACGCAGCAAGTAATCGGTCGCACCCGACTTCATAGTCTCTGCCGCCAAAATGCCTTGTTCTTGATCCACAATCGCAATCACAACGCCAGCATTACGCTGCTTCTGGTGACACGCAACAAACTCACGTACGCACATATCCGGTAGCGTAGAGCTCACTAACGTGATGCTTGCGCGCTCTTCTAACAGTGCGCTTCGCCCTGTACGTGTGTGCTTTGCGGTGTAACCGGCATTCTTCAGCACATCCAGTACAGGTTGAGCAAGGTGTTCGTTCGGCTCAACCAACAAAATATTCGTTTTCGTCATCATTGAACCTTAACCTTCTTTTGTTGAGTCTGTTGTTGTACGTACATGGTGTT
>NZ_JAWPOJ010000504.1:0-1004 GCF_033344235.1 Vibrio sp. Vb1554
TACCGCGATTGATGTAAATGCGTTTTAAGATCGGAGGAATGGAATCTGGGAGAAGGGAAAGATCAGGTTCAGGACGTCGTTGAATTTCTATCATGCTTGAAAAGAGCCGACTATTGCGTCGGCTCTGCTCCTTAAAGGATTACAGTTGCTCTAAACGTTTCAGTAGTTCAGCTGGCGGTAAGTAACCACCAACCATCTCACCGTTTGGAAGGAAGATTGCAGGCGTACCTGAAATACCTAACTGACGACCAACGTTGTAGTGCGCTTGAATAGTCTCTTTACATTGCTCAAGATCTTTCGCTGGATTGTCGAAAGTGCGGCTCACTTTCGCGTTATGCATCGCCGCTTTTGGATCTTCTGCACACCAAATCGTTGCCATTTGCTCAGCAACAGGCCCTGTCGCACCTTGGCGAGGGTATGCCATGTAACGCACAGTAATACCTAGATCATTGTAGCCCTGCATTTGGTTATGTAGACGAACACAGTAGCCACAAGTGATGTCAGTAAACACAGTCACCACGTACTTTTCGTTGTCCGCTTTGTATTCGATCATGCTGTCTGCAAACTTAGCAATTTTCTCAGCATTCAAAGGCGCTTGGCGTTCTGCAAGTACGTCTTTGTAACCGCCGTTGTCATCAATCGCGTATAGCGTACCTGCAATAAAGTGATCGCCATTGTTTGACGCAAACAATATGCCGCCGTTGGTTTGAATTTCTAGCAGGCCCGCCACGTCTGAAGGTTGAATATCAATAATAGACAGACCTAGTTTCGAGAACTTCGCTTTTAGCGCCGCTTCATCAAAGTGTTGTTGCGCAGTTGGCGCAGCCTGTTGTGCAGGAGTTTCGGTTTTTGCCTGACTTTCTTCCGCACCACACGCGGTAATAAAGAATGGTAAAGTCAGCAGAGTTAGTCGGCGTAATACGCTCATTAAAGTCACCTTTAAATAAATTCTTTTCATCCAATCAAAAAGGATGAAGCAAGCCATCATTATGCTCTTGGGTGGT
>NZ_JAWPOJ010000505.1:0-1003 GCF_033344235.1 Vibrio sp. Vb1554
GGCCAGAATCCGTTTGTTCTGGGCGCTTAGTTGGCTCAATAGCAGGAACAGCGCGCGCTGTAGCACCTTCTTTTGATGAAGAACGTGTCGCCGCACGTTTTTTCTCTTTGGCTTTGCGTTTCGCTTCCGCAGCTCGTTTCTTAGCTGTCTTACCTTCGCCGCGTAGCTTACGACTTGTTTCGACCAATTCAAAGTCAATTTGCTTGTCATCTAGGTTAACAGCCAGCACTTTTACTTTGACCGCATCACCCAGACGATAGATGTTACCGAAGCTTTCACCGATAAGTCTTTGACCAATAGGATCAAACTGGTAGTAGTCGTTCGCAAGCGTTGAAATGTGCACCAAACCATCGATATGCAGATCGGTCAAGCGCACGAAGAAGCCAAAACTGGTGACGTTAGCAATCACGCCTTCCAGCTCATCGCCGACGTGATCTTGCATGTATTCACACTTCAACCAATCCGCAACTTCACGCGTTGCATCATCAGCGCGGCGCTCTGTCATTGAACATTGTTCGCCGTAGAAGTCCATGTCATCGAATGAGTAATGGTAACCACCCGTTGGCGTCCAACGGTCTTGGTTGCGGCCTTCTTCTTTAGCGATCAAGTACTTGATAGCACGGTGCAGCAACAAGTCAGGGTAACGACGAATTGGTGACGTAAAGTGCGCGTAACGCTTAAGCGCCAAACCGAAGTGGCCTGCGTTGTCCGCGTTGTACACCGCTTGCTTCATGGAGCGCAGCAGCATGGTTTGGATCAGCTCTTGGTCTTGACGACCTGCAATTTGACGCGCGAGATCGGCGTAGTCTGTCGGAGAAGGCTCTAAACCACCTTTCAACTCTAAACCTAGCTCACTTAGGAAATCGCGGAAGCCTTGCAAGCGCAGCTCACCCGGAGATTCGTGAATACGATACAGTGCAGGCTCTTTGGCTTTTTCTACCAATGATGCCGAGGCAATGTTAGCTAAGATCATACATTCTTCGATGATCTTATGCGCGTCATT
>NZ_JAWPOJ010000050.1:0-20037 GCF_033344235.1 Vibrio sp. Vb1554
GCTTTCTAAGCCCTGTATGAGTGAAGTGGAACGCAGTTTTGTGTGGTTTCTGCAGTCTCGAGCGCTAGTTTTGAGCCTCTTCATTCACCAAAGCTCCTTTTGTTCGATATTAGAAAATCTAGTTATGTGACAGAGTTTAATTGTTTGAGGTGTCACTTGTTCCAATTTTGAAAACAGGACGACTTTGAATACAAGTTTAGTCTCACTGAGTTCAAGAGAGAGGGGGACTAAATTTCTGTTAAGGCTTTGATCTACCTGAATGCTAGCTCAGTTTTATCTTGGTGAGATTGCTAACCTGTTTGGGTTCTGAACGCAATCACCCTAAATGTATCTTTCTCATTAAAATACAAACTCGCTCATTGCTAAGTATTGTGGAAGTTTAGCTTTGATATTTGCGAGGAGCCTATATTGCCAAGAGAAGAGAAGAGAAGAGAAGTGATAAATGGGTAAATTAAAAGGCTCGTCTATGAATACTATCTATCGGCAATAGTTAGTATCTATGAAAATGCAGCGTAGCGATTCTTAGTATATTTGAAGGTATATCAAAGAATAAGGAGCACTCGTCCTTGAAGGGGAGTCTGAAAATTAGTTATGAAAAAAGCAGCTAGGTAGCTGCTTTTTATTTATTAAGTTACGTGTCTTTAAGAGTCCACTGGCTCCGTATGTTCCGGAGTGGTTATTGCTTGGTTGTTCTCTTCCATCTTCTTCTCTTCTGCTTTTGCTTTTTCAATCATTGGGGTGATTGTTGAGCCTTGAATGAGGATAGAGAAAACAACGACGGAGTAGGTCATTACAAGAATAATCTCTTTTACATCGATTAACTTATCTTGAATCACCCAAATACCAGATGGAATAGAAAGTGCCATCGCTAGTGCTAGGCCTCCGCGTAAACCGCCCCACGTCAAAATACGCACTGACCATGGATTATATTTTCTGTAACGTTTAAAGCCTATGTAAGAAAGAAATACACTTAGATAGCGAGCTGCTAGTACAAGAGGGACTGAAATAGCCATCATGATCCAGTCTTCTTTGTGGAATTCAAATAGCAGCATCGACATACCGATCAGTAGGAATAACACGCCATTCAAGAATTCATCAACAAGCTCCCAAAAATGGTCAAGGTGATCTTCACTCTCTTTTGAAAAGCCAATAAAGCGTGTCCAGTTGCCAATCATAATACCGGATACAACCATTGCGAGTGGGCCTGATACATGGATGTATTCAGCAAATGCGTAACCTGCTGTTGGGACACCAATGGTAAGTAACAATTCCATTGAGTGATCATCGGTGGCACTGATCAAGTAGTGGAATAGCAAACCGAGGACGAAACCATATGCGATACCACCGATAGCTTCTTGGATGAAGAGTAAGGTGACACTACCTACAGTTGGTGCCTCAGTGCCAAATGCAATCGTAAATAGAGTGACGAAGATAACCAAACCGAAGCCATCATTGAAGAGCGATTCTCCTTCAATCTGAGTGGAGATACGTTTAGGAGCATCGAGTTTTTTCACAATAGCCAATACAGCGATTGGGTCAGTTGGCGATATTAGAGCACCAAATAGTAAGCAGTAGACCAAATCAAATTGGATGCCAATTAACTGACAAAACCCATACAGCGCAAATCCAATAAAGAACGTAGAAAACAGTGTAGCTCCAAGGGCTAAAACAGTGATCTCCCACTTCTGATCTTTAAGGTTCGGGAGTTTGATGCCTAGTCCACCAGCAAATAGTAAGAAGCCAAGAATGCCTTTGAGCAAGAAATCTTCGAAGTTAATCCTTGTGACCGTCTCCGTCGCAATTTCGGTGAGATGGAACCAGTTGTTTTGACCCGCAATTAAGATTAGAAGTGAAAGCACCATTGAACCTGCGGTAATCGCAATGGTGGTTTGCATCTTTCCTATCTTGCTGTTTACAAAAGCAATTAGCATCGCAGCTGCGGATAGAAAACATAAAGTATGATAGACCGACATAGAGCTCTCTATTTGTAACATTTTATGAATGGAATTCTCGGCTGATGCTGCTTAAATAGCAAACATTTTTTCGTGATTATTTTGTAAGTTAAGAAGGAGATAAAATAATCATTAATTCCACGTTTAGACGTCTAGACTCCTGAAGTTTGTGTGATAGGATGGAAAGATAACTAAAGGAATGAGGCTGTACTGTGGGAAGTAACGTAAGACAACAGATTGAAGCTCAATTGAAGCAACGTATTCTTTTGATTGATGGTGGTATGGGAACCATGATTCAAGGGTACAAACTTGAAGAGCAAGACTATCGAGGAACGCGCTTTGCGGATTGGCATTGTGATCTAAAAGGTAACAACGACCTGTTGGTTCTAAGTCAGCCTCAACTTATCAAGGACATTCACGCTGCATATTTAGAAGCGGGTGCAGATATTCTCGAAACCAACACGTTTAACGCAACAACCATTGCGATGGCTGACTACGAGATGGAAAGCCTAAGTGAAGAAATTAACTTTGCTGCTGCCAAGCTTGCACGTGAAGTTGCAGACGAATGGACCGCAAAAACACCCGATAAACCGCGTTATGTCGCAGGGGTTTTAGGGCCGACGAACCGCACTTGTTCTATCTCTCCTGATGTAAACGACCCTGGATATCGAAATGTTTCTTTCGACGAGTTAGTTGAGGCTTACTCTGAATCGACTCGAGCGCTGATTAAAGGTGGTTCTGATCTTATTCTTATCGAGACCATCTTCGATACGCTTAACGCTAAGGCTTGTTCATTTGCTGTTGAAAGTGTGTTTGAAGAGATGGGTATTGAGTTACCTGTGATGATCTCGGGGACTATTACTGATGCTTCCGGTAGAACATTATCCGGTCAAACCACAGAAGCGTTTTACAACTCATTACGTCATGTTAAACCGATTTCGTTTGGTTTGAACTGTGCACTTGGCCCGGATGAACTGCGTCCTTATGTTGAAGAGCTCTCGCGTATATCAGAATCTTTTGTTTCCGCTCACCCAAATGCTGGGCTTCCGAATGCATTCGGCGAATACGATTTGTCGCCAGAAGATATGGCTAAGCATGTTAAAGAGTGGGCTCAAAGTGGCTTTTTAAACTTGATTGGTGGGTGTTGTGGTACAACTCCTGAGCACATTCGCCAAATGGCACTCGCGGTTGAAAATATCGCCCCTCGTCAATTACCTGAACTTCCCGTTGCTTGTCGCTTGTCTGGCCTGGAGCCACTCGCTATTGATAAAGACTCTTTATTTATCAATGTCGGTGAGCGTACGAATGTAACCGGTTCTGCGCGTTTTAAGCGCTTAATTAAAGAAGAGCTGTACGATGAAGCGCTCGATGTGGCTCGTCAACAAGTTGAAAATGGCGCTCAAATTATCGATATCAACATGGATGAAGGCATGTTGGATGCACAAGCTTGTATGGTTCGCTTTTTAAACCTTTGTGCGTCAGAACCTGAAATCTCAAAAGTACCAATCATGGTTGACTCTTCCAAGTGGGAGGTTATTGAAGCCGGTCTTAAGTGCATCCAAGGCAAAGGCATTGTTAACTCGATCTCTCTCAAAGAAGGCAAAGAGAAATTCGTTGAACAAGCTAAGTTGATCCGCCGTTACGGTGCGGCTGTGATTGTGATGGCGTTTGATGAGATTGGGCAAGCAGATACACGTGAGCGCAAAGTAGAAATTTGTACCAACGCTTACCGAATTCTTGTTGATGAAGTGGGCTTTCCACCAGAAGACATCATTTTTGACCCCAACATTTTTGCCATTGCTACGGGGATCGAGGAGCATAATAACTACGCGGTGGATTTCATTGAAGCCGTTGGCGATATCAAACGTGATTTACCACATGCGATGATCTCGGGTGGTGTTTCTAACGTCTCATTCTCTTTCCGTGGCAATAACTATGTACGTGAAGCGATTCACGCGGTGTTCCTCTACCACTGTTTTAAAAATGGTATGGATATGGGGATTGTGAATGCGGGTCAGTTAGAAATCTACGATAACGTGCCTGAAAAATTGCGTGAGGCTGTGGAAGATGTCGTTCTTAACCGTCGTGATGACGCCACTGAGAGATTGTTAGATATCGCGGCGGAATATGCAGGCAAAGGGGTAGGTAAAGAGGAGGATGCCTCTGCACTTGAGTGGAGAACTTGGCCTGTTGAAAAGCGCTTAGAGCACGCGTTAGTGAAAGGAATAACTGAGTTCATCGTTGATGATACCGAAGAGGCTCGTGTCAACGCTTCAAAGCCATTAGAGGTGATTGAAGGCCCATTAATGGATGGGATGAACGTCGTCGGAGACTTGTTTGGTGAAGGTAAAATGTTCCTTCCTCAGGTCGTAAAATCTGCACGAGTGATGAAGCAAGCAGTCGCGCATCTGGAGCCCTACATCAATGCAGAAAAGCAGGTGGGACAAACAAACGGTAAGATTTTGCTAGCGACGGTCAAAGGTGATGTACATGATATCGGGAAAAATATCGTTGGCGTTGTATTGCAGTGCAATAACTACGAAATTATCGATCTTGGTGTCATGGTTCCTTGCGAAAAGATCTTAAAAGTAGCGCAAGAAGAGAACGTCGATATTATTGGTTTATCAGGGTTGATCACACCTTCATTAGACGAAATGGTGCATGTTGCAAAAGAGATGGAGCGTCTCGACTTTAACTTACCTCTTCTCATCGGTGGCGCAACAACGTCAAAAGCCCATACAGCAGTTAAGATTGAGAAAAATTACAAGCATCCAGTGGTTTACGTGAACAACGCCTCACGTGCAGTGGGCGTATGTACTTCTCTTCTGTCTGATGAACGTCGCCCTGAATTTGTTGAAAAACTTGAAGCTGATTACGAACGAGTACGTGCTCAACATAATCGAAAGAAACCGAGAACCAAACCAGTGACATTAGAAGCTGCTCGAGCGAATAAAGTTGCTATCGATTGGGAAGCTTATACTCCTCCAGTGCCTGTTAAGCCTGGCATTCATATCTTCGATGATTTTGATGTGGCTATATTACGTCAATACATCGATTGGACACCATTCTTTATGACTTGGTCACTTGTGGGTAAGTATCCAACAATTTTCCAACATGAAGAAGTTGGTGAAGAAGCAAAACGTTTATTCGAAGATGCCAACGAGATACTTGATCGAGTTGAGCGAGAAGGCCTGTTAAAAGCGCGCGGAATGTGTGGCTTATTCCCTGCTGCGAGCGTGGGGGACGACATTGAAGTTTATGCTGATGAAACTCGTACCGACGTTGTGAAAGTATTACGTAACTTGCGACAACAGACCGAGAAACCAAAAGGATTCAACTATTGTTTATCCGACTACATCGCACCTAAAGAGTCGGGTAAGCATGATTGGATAGGGGCATTTGCTGTCACTGGTGGTATTGGTGAACGAGAGCTTGCTGATGAATACAAAGCACAGGGAGATGATTACAACGCAATTATGATTCAAGCGGTGGCGGATCGCCTAGCCGAAGCGTTTGCTGAGTATTTGCATGAGCGTGTCCGTAAAGAAATTTGGGGTTATGCTGCGGATGAAGATTTATCTAACGATGATCTCATTCGTGAAAAATACCAAGGTATTCGCCCTGCACCAGGTTATCCAGCGTGCCCTGAGCATACTGAAAAAGGACCGCTTTGGGAGCTACTTAATGTGGAAGAGAATATTGGCATGACTCTAACCTCCAGCTATGCAATGTATCCGGGCGCGTCAGTCTCTGGTTGGTATTTCTCTCATCCTGACTCACGTTACTTTGCGATCGCACAGATCCAAGAAGATCAGCTAGAGAGTTACGCCGATCGTAAGGGGTGGGATAGGATCGAGGCTGAAAAATGGTTAGGGCCAAACATTAACGGTTAAATTGATGTTTACCTCGTCCAAATGTAACAACTATTGAAACAACAAAGGGCTGCAGATACGCAGCCCTTTGTTTTATTGAGTTGAACTTACTTCTCAAACAACTCCGTGTGGAGTTTTTGTATGGCTTGTTTCGATACCGATTCATGGAGCAAGAAGCATAAGTTGTGAGGGCTAGCGCCATAACAAATCATGCGTAGGTTAAAATCTTCTAGCGTGCCAAAAACCTGTTTCGCGTAGCCTTTACTCTCACTCATGTTGTTACCAATGAGAGCAACGAGGCATAGGTCATGTTCAACTTCTACCTTACATAACTCTTCTAACTCTTCTCGTGCAGCTTGCGGCAGCTGCGGCGCGCCACCAGATGTATCAGTTTGATCAAGTGTTAACGATACACTGATTTCAGATGTCGTGATCAAATCGACAGAGATCTTATGCTTTGCAAGGATCTCAAAGACCTTTGCTAAGAAACCGTATGCGTGGAACATATTGGCGCTGCGTAGCGTTACCATGGTTTGGTTACAACGCAAAGCTAGCGCACGGAATAACGGTGAGCTTTCGACTTGGTGGCGAATCCAAGTTCCCCCTTTTTCAGGCTCTTTCGATGACCCTACAAATACCGGAATGTCGTGGCGCAATGCAGGTACTAGCGTAGAAGGGTGAAGGATTTTAGCGCCAAAGTTAGCCATTTCTGAAGCTTCACTAAAGCTGATCTCAGGAATTGGTGAGGCTTTTGGTGCAATTCGCGGGTCTGTTGTGTAGATACCCGGAACATCAGTCCAGATTTCTAGCCCTGCCGCTTTAACGCTCTCAGCAATTAAGGCGGCGCTGTAATCGCTGCCCCCTCGACCTAATGTTGTTGTATTACCGGCTTCGTCAGATCCTATGAAGCCTTGAGTAACAACAACGGATTGTTGGCAAAGTGGTACGAGTTTATCTTGCGCAAGCGTCGAAATTGCTTCAATGTTTGGCTCCGCGCGACCAAAGTTGTCATCAGTACGCAGCACATCGCGGATATCAAAGCGCACTGCTTGAATGCCTCGCTCACACATTAACTGAGTTAGAATGTGCGTCGACATGAGTTCACCACATGCGACTAAATGATCGGTTAACTTCGCACTAGCTTGGATAGATGCAGCCTCGGCCAGGCTGGTTACGGTATCTAATATGCCATACACCTCGGCAGCAGTTTTCGTGCTGTCTTCGAGCTGAGTTAAAATGGCGTCATGAATGTTGGCCAGATTTTGCAGTAGCTCAGTACGGTGCGTTTGATCCTGAACACCGTTGGCGAGTTCTACCAATAGGTTGGTGACGCCAGAGCAAGCGCTGCTCACGACTAGGCGAGTATTTGGATTGTTTTCGATAATGGTGGCGCAACGACTCATTGCCTCATAGTTGGCAACACTGGTTCCACCGAATTTAGCTACGTTAAATGCGCTCACTGCGTTCTCCCACGACTTCCTAAAAAATTGTACATCCAATGTTTAGTGAGAAAAGGAACAGAGCAAAAAGAGAGGCATTTAGAATGCTATTTGAAAAATTTACCCTCAGAAGCCCTTCATCAGACTGCGCTGATGACAGTTGATGGGATTCAGCCCAATTCAACCGACAAGTCAAATCCTGCAACTTTGACTTACCTCGGCACTACTCCCCCTCAATGATTGGTGTTGGAATTGCGGTTCCACAAATCATCTACCTGGGTAGCGCTCCTCTTCTACATAAAGCTCAAACATTGAACGGTTTTGAGGCCTTAATGTCAATCAATATTTCAACCTTTATGGTGTTTTTTATTAACGATTTTGTGACACTGGTTTGACCTCCATACTTACGGCTAATTGCTGATAGAGGAAAAATCTATTAGGGTGGAGAACCCTACACCTGAGCCATGTTATTGAATAGAACTTTTAGAATGCTCAGGATAAAAGATAATCAAGGAGCTGACATGTCGATCCAAAGCTTTATTCCACCTCACCGTATTTTAATGGGACCTGGTCCTTCTGATATTTATCCTCAAGTGTTACAAGCACTAAGTCGTCCTACGGTAGGTCACCTTGATCCTCTGTTTATCGGTATGATGGATGAGCTCAAGCAGCTATTGAAGTATGCCTTTCAAACTGACAATGAATTCACTATTGCGGTTTCAGCCCCTGGTAGTGCAGGGATGGAAACCTGCTTTGTAAACTTGATCGAGAAAGGCGATAAAGTGATCGTTTGCCGTAACGGTGTATTTGGTGAACGCATGCGCGAAAATGTCGTCCGTGCTGGTGGTGAAGTTGTTATCGTCGATGATGAATGGGGGACGCCTGTTTCCATTGATAAAGTCGAGCAAGCACTCGAACAGCACCCAGATACAAAAATTCTTGCTTTTGTGCATGCGGAAACCTCAACTGGTACAGTCAGTGATGCTCAAGCATTGGGTAAGCTGGCGAAACAGCATAATGCATTATCTATTGTTGATGCGGTGACGTCACTTGGTGGTGTGCCGTTAAAAGTGGATGAATGGCAACTGGATGCGGTTTACTCTGGTAGTCAAAAATGTTTGTCATGTGTACCTGGGCTCTCACCAGTGACGTTTTCTCCTGCCGCGATTGAAAAGATTCAAGCAAGAACAACACCAGTACAGAGTTGGTTCCTCGATCAGAGTTTAGTTTTGGGGTATTGGAGTGGAGAAGGCAAGCGTAGTTACCATCATACGGCGCCAGTTAATAGCTTGTATGCGCTTCATGAAGCTTTATTGATACTGAAAAATGAAGGATTAGAAAACGCTTGGGCTCGTCACCAACTGATGCATGAAAAACTCAAAAATGGCTTACAAAAGTTAGGCTTTGAATTTGTTGTGGACGAAGCCCATCGGTTGCCACAATTAAATGCGATTTACGTGCCTGAAGGAGTTGATGAAGCAAAAGTTCGTGCTCACTTGCTAGAAACCTATAACCTAGAAATTGGTGCAGGCCTTGGGGCATTAGCTGGTAAAGCGTGGCGTATTGGCTTAATGGGTTACGGCGCTCGATCTGAAAACGTTGCGCTGTGCTTAAAAGCGTTAGAAGAGTCACTCACTGAATAAAATCATACAGCAATGAGATAAAGAAAAGCGAAGGTCATCCCTTCGCTTTTTGGTATTTATTACTCAGCTCCTGAAGTGGGGGCTGGTGAGGCAGATATTGCTTGAGAAGGTGGCTGGTAATTGACGTCACTGAAATCAATCTTCGGGAACAAAAACTGCGCTTCAGCTCTAATTTGCTCCGCTTTACTTGAGTCATCTAAGCCTTGGTAGGCCAAAATCAAATTATTATAAAATGCAGGGCGAGGCTTATCTTTGATGATTTTTAGCGACCAATCGATATAAGGCTGAATCAAGGTTGCGTCTTGTTGGTACAGCCCAAGGTTTAAAAACGTGCTATAGACATCCCAATCAAACCTGTCTTTCCAAACTACAGGGTTACTGACTTGATTCAGAATATCAGGGTTAGTTGGTCTAGTGGTCTCAAACTTCGTCAATACATAATTCGTATGTAATGCGCTTACCATGTAAAACGTAAACGCAACGGGAAGTACCAAACTAAAAACACGCAGCAAGCTTTTGGTTACATTACTAAAGCCGACTTGTCGATAACGAGAGACGCGCTGATCGACCCAGTACAGTAGGATAACGAAGATCAACCAATGCACGAGAGAGTGGTAGAAAGGGTATTCCAGTTGTGAGTGCAATACGATAGGTATAAACAAGGCCAGCAACGCAAGACGAGTTCCGCGTTTGGCTTGATAGATTCGATACAGTACCAGTGCCATCGCTAAGAAGATGCCGAGTATTGGCAGCAAGCCACCTTCTACTCCCCAGTAAAGCAGCTCGTTATGCGGATGATCCATGGCTGGCAAACCAGCTGGGTAATTCTCATTTAGGGCATGTTGACGAGCCGTATACAGCATGTACTCAGATTCAAACTTACCATATCCATAACCAGTAAAAGGCTTTTCAATCACCATGTCTAATGTTTGCGGAAAAGTATACGCTCGAGGAGACTCCATATTTACTTTTTCTGCGGCTAACCCACCTCCATCAGGAAAGGCAAGATGCATGACAACGACGGAGAATAAGAGCCCACTTACAAGTGACACAACCCAGCGGATAAAGCGCCCTTTGGTTGCAAAACGGTACATGTATGGAATGACCAACAACACGGCGATGACCGAGGCTAACCAACCAGTGCGTGAAGCCAACGCCACAATTAGTGGTAAAGTTAAAACTGGCACGGCATAGAGAAGGTAAACATCGCTTAACTTACGGTCGTATTTGTAGGGCTGACGTGCAAGTAAATAGCTGGCAATCACCAACCCTGTCGCAAGAAAGCTGGCCATTACATTGGGCTGTTGGAAAATACCATAAGGACGATTGGCCACCGTGTCGTAACCAAACGGATTACCTGGTTTGAGATACAGATATTGTGTCAGACCAAAAATGGCTTCGATAACAACCGCAAGGACAATGAACCATAATAGGCGTTGGCGATGTTTATTACTGAAATGAAATTGTTGTAAAACAATAAAGAACAGGACACCACACCACAGGCCAATGAGCTTATTGGCTGCCAAGCTGCTATTCGCATTTGGGTACAGAATGGGCACTGTCATGATAAGAGCACTAATGAACAAGCCGATGGTTAGTTTTGAGTAACGTAGCACTCGATTATTCGCTAGTTGGTAACACCCAATGCCTAATGCAAAGCTAAAAGCAATCCAAGTTGTCGCATTGAACGAAAGCGAAAGCCCCGAACCGCCGGGGTTGGGCATGAAAAAGTGCATTGCCAACACAAATAGTGTTGCCAAGGCAATGAGAAACTTGCGATTGAGGGGAACCTGTACTTTTTCGGGAGAAAGCTTTGTTCCACTTACATGTATAGTAGCCATAGTTATTGCGTTGTTTTGAATGAAAAAAGACCAGCACTTGCTGGTCTCGATACTTTACCTGTTTTTTCTACTTCAACATAGGCTTGAGGAAGTGAGCTGTGTGCGAACCCTCGATTTGCGACACATCTTCCGGAGTGCCTTGAGCGATTATCTCGCCGCCACCCTGACCCCCTTCAGGACCAAGATCGATAATCCAGTCCGCAGTCTTAATGACGTCCAGGTTATGCTCGATCACCACGACAGTATTTCCGTGGTCGCGAAGTCTGTGCAGTACAGTGAGCAACTGCTGGATATCATGGAAGTGAAGGCCGGTTGTTGGTTCATCCAAAATGTACAAGGTTTTTCCTGTATCACGTTTGGATAGCTCTCGCGCCAGTTTCACACGCTGTGCTTCACCACCGGAGAGTGTTGTTGCCGCTTGACCCAATCGTATGTACGACAAACCCACATCCATCAGTGTTTGTAGTTTGCGAGCGATGGCAGGAACTGGATCGAAGAAGGTGCGTGCATCTTCGACCGTCATTTCTAGCACTTCATCAATAGTTTTACCTTTGTAACGTACTTCGAGCGTTTCACGGTTGTAGCGTTTACCTTTACACACATCACATGGCACATAAACATCTGGTAGGAAATGCATTTCTACTTTGATAACACCGTCACCCTGACAGGCCTCACAACGACCACCGCGTACGTTAAAACTAAAACGGCCCGGCTTGTAACCGCGAGAACGCGACTCCTGTGTGCCTGCAAACAGTTCACGGATTGGGGTAAAGATCCCCGTATAGGTTGCAGGGTTAGAGCGAGGTGTACGGCCAATTGGGCTTTGATCAATATCGATGACTTTATCGAAGTGCTCTAGACCTTTAATCGATTTATAAGGTGAAGGCTGAGCCGTTGTCGCTCCGTTAAGTTGGGTATGCGCAATTTTAAAGAAAGTATCATTAATCAGCGTTGATTTACCTGAGCCAGATACCCCTGTAATACAGCTGAATAACCCAACAGGAATTGAAAGGTTAACGTTTTTAAGGTTATTACCTGTTGCGCCTAATAGCTCAACCGTTTTTTTCGGATCTCGCGGCGTGCGATCTTTCGGTACTGCGATTTCTTTAACACCACTTAAGTACTGACCTGTCAGAGAATTCGGATTCGCGACTATCTCTTCCATGGTGCCTTCCGCAACAACATTACCACCATGTACGCCAGCACCAGGACCAATATCTATGACATGATCTGCACAGCGAATCGCATCTTCATCGTGTTCTACCACAAGTACGGTATTACCTAAATCGCGCAAATGAGTCAGTGTTTTTAGGAGTCGTTCGTTATCACGCTGGTGGAGGCCAATCGACGGTTCATCTAAGACGTACATGACACCAACAAGACCTGCACCAATTTGGCTTGCTAAACGAATACGTTGAGCTTCACCGCCTGATAAGGTTTCTGCACTGCGTGATAAGTTTAGGTAGTTCAAACCGACGTTAACTAAGAATTGCAGGCGGTCGTTGATTTCCTTCATCACTTTTTCAGCGATTTGGGCTCGTTGACCTTCCAGTTTCAAGGAATGGAAGAACTCCAATGCATCAGCAATGCTGAGTTCAACAATCTCAGGTAGTGTCGTATCAGCAATAAAAACGTTACGTGCTTCGAGGCGTAGACGAGTACCGCCACAGCTTGAACAAGATTTAGTGGAGATGTATTTTGCAAGCTCTTCACGGACAGAGTTGGATTCTGTATCACGATAGCGACGTTCTAGGGTATTCAGAATACCTTCGAATGGATGGCGTTTAACGCGAATATCGCCACGATCGTTGATGTATTTAAACTCAATCTCAGTACGACCTGAGCCCTTTAGAATGACATCTTGCGTTTTCTTTGGCAGAGAATTAAAAGGGGCATGGAGGTCAAAACCATAATGATCGGCCAATGAGGTGAGCATTTGGAAGTAGTAGTAGTTCTTTTGATCCCAACCGCGAATCGCACCTTGTGCCAAGCTTAATGAATCATCTTGAATGACTCGGCTTGGATCGAAGTATTGTTGAACACCCAAGCCATCACAAGTGCCACATGCACCAGCAGGGTTGTTGAATGAGAAAAGTCGCGGCTCTAACTCTTGCATGCTGTAACCACATTGTGGACAAGCGAAGTTGGCGGAGAAAATAATCTCTTCACCGTCGCCATCCATTGGCGCGACAACCGCAATTCCGCCTGATAATTCGAGTGTTGTCTCGAAAGATTCGGCCAAGCGCTGTTGTAAGTCTGGACGAACTTTAAAGCGGTCTACCACGACTTCAATGGTGTGCTTTTTATGTAGCTCTAGCGTTGGAGGATCGGACAGATCGCAAGTCTCTCCATCAATACGCGCACGAATAAAGCCTTGAGCCGCTAAGTTCTCAAGCGTTTTAACATGCTCACCTTTACGCTCTTTGACAATGGGTGCCAACAGCATCATTTTGCTGCCTTCTGGCATCTCCAGAACTTTGTCCACCATTTGACTGATGGTTTGCGCAGCAAGAGGGGCATGGTGCGTTGGACATCGGGGTTCGCCTACACGAGCATACAACAGACGCAAGTAGTCGTAGACTTCGGTAATTGTACCGACGGTTGAACGCGGGTTATGAGAAGTAGACTTCTGTTCAATAGAAATCGCGGGTGATAACCCTTCAATATGGTCGACATCGGGTTTTTCCATCAGAGACAAAAACTGACGAGCGTAGGCAGAGAGAGACTCTACGTAGCGTCGTTGGCCTTCTGCATACAATGTATCGAAAGCGAGAGAGGATTTACCGGAGCCACTTAGTCCAGTAATGACAATCAGTTTATCGCGAGGGATTGTAAGATTAATGTCTTTAAGGTTATGGGTTCGGGCACCGCGAACTTCTATTTTATCCATCGTTTTTGCTCTATGTATAACCAAGTGGGGCAAGTATTACATAGTGTGAGAAATGTGCAAAGAAAATTACTGGATAAAAAAACAGTAAAGTAAAAAGCCCAGCGTTGTGCTGGGCTTTCGATACAGTAATTTCGTACTAAGACGATGCTTTATACTGCTTTTTGTGTTGCGTGCTTACCTAGCTCAGAGGTTTTTTCATCTTTTAGATACAGGTTTTCAAAACAATAGTTAGTTGCTTCGATGTAACCTTCAACGCTACCACAGTCAAAGCGTTTGCCCTTGAATTTGTAAGCCAATACACAGCCCGCTTTTGCTTGCTTCAGCAGCGCGTCAGTGATTTGAATTTCACCACCTTTACCTGGTTCGGTGTTTTCGATCAGTTCAAAAATATCGGGAGTCAGGATGTAGCGGCCAATGATAGCAAGGTTGCTAGGCGCCGTGCCTTTCTCTGGTTTTTCTACCATGTCGTCTACGCGGTAGATGTCGTCTTTGATCATTTCACCAGAGATAACGCCGTATTTGTGCGTTTCTTCGGCTGGTACTTCTTGCACTGCAACGATAGAACAGCGGAACTGCTTAAATAGTGCCACCATCTGAGCCAGTACGCCCTCTTGCTCGTTCACACAAAGGTCATCAGCAAGAACAACAGCAAATGGCTCATCGCCTACCAATTCTCGTCCAGTTAGAATCGCGTGGCCCAAGCCTTTCATTTCGCGTTGACGTATATAAGTGAAGTTTGCAGATTCAATGATTTCACGGATATCTACCAACAGCTCTTCTTTGTTGGTACCGCTAATCTGATGTTCCAGTTCGTAGTTCTTATCAAAGTGGTCCATGATCGAGTGCTTGCCACGACCCGTCACAATACACATGCCGTTCATACCAGCTTGGATTGCTTCTTCGACACCGTATTCAATAAGCGGTTTGTTCACGACTGGCATCATCTCTTTTGGCATAGATTTCGTTGCCGGTAGGAAGCGTGTGCCATAGCCTGCAGCAGGGAACAGACATTTTTTTATCATTGGGGGAATATCCTATCTCGTTTTTATCAAGAATCTGCGCATAACTTTAACACGAGAGGTATCAATGAATCATGAATAAAGTAGGAAAAAATGTGAGACTCGGTGCGGAAAAAAGATGAGCGACTCGTCATTTCAGTTATCAGAGCCGCTCACATTGCATCACGACATTAAGTTTTGGTCTGCCCAGGCGATTGCCTGTACTCGGTTCTTTACGGATAGCTTTTTGAATATCTGATACAAGTGCGATTTGATGGTGAATTCACTGACGAATAACTCCTCGGCCATCTGACTGTTCGAGGCGCCAGCTTGTAGGCAACGCAGTACTTGTAGCTCACGAATGGTTAGGTCTACCGTAGCTGGTGCAGTATGAGTATTAATGACATTGCGATAATAGTGTAAAAGTTGACTGGTTACATTACGCGGCAGCCAGTTTTGACCGTTAACAATGCCTTTTAACCCTTCTCCAATTTGCTCTAGCGTATCTTCAGAATAAAACACACCTTTTAATTGACCAAATGAAAGAAGTTCATCCGTGGTTAGTCTTTTAGGCACGTTGAAGACAACGGTTTCAAAGTTTTTCCATACAAGAGGCAAGTTTTTGATCGATTGAACAAGTGATTTATGTTCACTGAAGTCGATCAGTAGAATTTTATTACGGTGTTGTGGCTTGGCTTCCATGAGTGCTGCGGTTGAAATCACCGGGATGCTCATATCAACGTACTTTTCGAGTGCCGCCACTTTTTTTTGCGCATTATCTTCCATACTGATCAGAAATAGCTTTCTTGCGTAAGCCGACTTTCTCACGTGTTCCAATCTCCCTGGGTTCAATAGAAGCCATAAACTGGCATTAAAGAGAGGCCATAACCATCGCTTTACTGAATAAATGCGTTCGAATTCAAAGCTTCACGAAACGATGTCTGCAACGCGAATCAAAAATGCTACACACGTAAGTTGAAATACGATTTGGGTTCTAGAGGGTGACTCAATAGATCACAATGGTATTAGACTTTAATCAAAACATTAAAGCGTGCTATTCTAATACGCTAAAATTTTATATATCCAGAGTGAAACGGAGCACATCATGGCCAGCCGTGGAATTAACAAAGTTATTTTGGTGGGGAATCTAGGTAACGACCCTGAAATTCGTTACATGCCGAATGGCGGTGCAGTAGCAAACATTACTATTGCGACTTCTGATTCATGGCGTGATAAAGCGACTGGCGAACAGCGCGAAAAAACGGAATGGCACCGTGTTGTGTTGTTCGGCAAACTTGCGGAAGTAGCAGGTGAGTACTTGCGTAAAGGCTCTCAAGTTTACATTGAAGGGCAACTGCAAACTCGCAAATGGCAAGATCAAAGTGGCCAAGATCGCTACTCAACTGAAGTCGTTGTTCAAGGCTTCAATGGTGTGATGCAAATGCTTGGCGGTCGTGCTCAAGGTGGCGGCGCACCAATGGGCGGTCAACAGCAGCAACAAGGTGGATGGGGTCAGCCTCAACAGCCAGCTCAGCAGCAGTACAATGCGCCTCAGCAACAGCAACCACAACAACAGGCTCCGCAGCAATCACAGCAGCAGTACAATGAGCCACCAATGGATTTTGACGACGATATCCCGTTCTAAATTCTGCTTATGCTTGAATCGAAAAGGCCGCGAATATCGCGGCCTTTTTTATTGTCGCAATCTAATGATCTCACAGGCTTATCTTGGCAAGGTTAGGCGTAACAATAAAACTTATCAATGAGTGTGATTTTCTTTATGCTCCAGCCTCTCACTATCAGACTAATCCGATTGTTTGATGAACTCTTATCAAGTATAAATATTTCAATAAGGTATATGATGAATAAAAAAGGAATTTGGTATTCATGAGGTATACCCCAACTCTTAAGTTAAGCACACGGCTGGTGGCCTTTGTCACCATGATCGTTATCTGCGCCATGTTTATCTTGTTTGTCGGTGGCACCCTCTCTTTTAAACGTCTTGGGCAGGAATATCTCACCCATTATTTAGAAGGGATCGTAGAGGTGGTCGACAAGGAGATGGAAGATCCTGACGCCGCTTATTCTATGCAGCGCTGGATGCCGAAAATGCTGCAGGCTTCCAATATTGTCGAAATGACGTTGTCGACTAACAACGCCGTTGTTTATCGCTTCAAAGATACTTCTCATCAAATGGAAGCGTCAGTCTTGTTTGAGGCAGAGTACCAGCTGACTCACAATCAAGATTACACGATTCACTTTAAAGCAATTCCCCCTTACTTAGGTTACAGCTACTCAATGCAGGCGCTTTGGTCGATCACGCTTGCCGTGATATTGATCATCTTCTGCTTAATGCGCGGCGTGGCATGGCTTAAGGAGCAATTAGAAGGCTCCGAAATGCTCGAAGAGCGAGGCAGAATGATCCTGGCTGGTAGGGTGGAGCAGTATGCCAAAGGTGACAAAAAAGAATGGCCTTACACCGCCAGTGAAGCGCTCGATGTATTAATCGAAGAGTTACAAGATGCGCGTCAAGAGCGAAGCCGATTTGATACCTTTATTCGAACTCAAACCTTCCTTGATAAGCTAACCGGTACCGCTAACCGAGTGTTATTTGATAGCAAGTTGGAATCGGCGTTACTAGAAAGTGGGGCTCGCGGCGCCGTGTTGCTAGTGCGTATTCAAGACTGGAAACTGGTTGAAGAAGAGCAAGATAAGCAAATTACGGATGAGTTTATTGTTGAAGTTGGGAGTTTATTGTCCAATTTAGTTCAACGATACCCAGATGTTGTATTTTCCCGTTATTACGATGCTGATTTTGCGCTTTTTCTACCGCACCAAAGTGCGAAAGATGTGGCTAACCTTGCCTCGCAATGCATTCGCCAGTTAGAAAAGTTAATGCCGCCAGAGCCACTTGATCCAGACAACTGGTGCCATATTGGCATCACCACTTATAAAGAAGGTGAGCGACACAGCCAAATCATTGATGAAGCCGAGACTGCTTTGCGTAGTGCGCAACTACAAAATAACAATAATTGGAGTCGCTTCAAAAAATGGAACCACGATGAAGAAGCTCGCGGAAGTGTGAGGTGGAGAACGTTATTTGACACAGCACTTACACCTGAAAGTGTGATACTCTACGCACAATCTGTGCACCCAATAAGTGACGCGACGCATAAAAAATCATTATATGAAGAGTTAACATGTCGGATTCGCGATCCTGAGAATGGGATTGTTAAAGCGTCTCGGTTCATTTCTGCGATCAGACAGGTTGGTTATGAAGCGCAAATGGATAAGTCGGTTATTAATAAATTCTTAAGAGAGTTTAAGGACAATTTTGATAACTCAAGATCGTATGCGCTCAATTTGAATGTAACGCCATTTTCTAACCGAGAGTACTTTAAATGGTTTCGTGATGAACTCTTACAGTTGTCACGTGAGCAGAGAAAGTGTCTCAGTTTTGAGTTTGTTGAAGCACAATTTGTAAGACACTTAGACTTTATGCGACCAGTCGCTAAAATGCTGGCCGGTTTAGGGTGCCACTTAATGGTTGGGCAGGCTGGGCGTACCATCGTCAGCACTCACTATTTAAAAGAAGTGGACATTCGTTACCTTAAACTTCATCGCAGTTTAGTAGCAAAAATCGACCAACGACATGAAAACCAGCTATTTGTCCGCAGTATGCTAGGTGCGGCGGCAAACAGTAAAACTAAAATTATAGCAGTGGGAATTGAGAATCAGAACGAGCTCAACACATTAATTGAGCTCGGGGTTTATGGTGGGCAAGGGCGTTACTTTTCTGCGGAGCAGCAGTTTCTTCCTCGTCCCCAAGCGTTGCCGAATTCTCAATCAGAATCCCAAGTTAAATTGGGAAGACGAAATCGCTGGCGGAAAAAATAAAGATAATAATCATGGATTTCAAAGCACTATTCGACAAGCTTAAGCGATCATCTAGTGGTGATCACTCCTGCTTTTTGGTTATTCAGCCAGACGCCGTTTATTTATCATCTTCAATCAAAAGTAGTCGTCCATACCAATTTGATATTTCTGAGTCCAATTGGGAAAAAGCCGTTGAGCAAGCATTGAGCGTTGCAGCGAGTGCGTATGATTCATTAACGGTTATTCTTTCTCATAACTATTACCAGATGTACCAAATCGACAAACCAGTCATGCCGCGTCAAGAATGGCCAGCCGCATTACCGTTTTTGTTGAAAGAACTGATCTCTGAGCGTGCTATCGACATTATTGCCGATGCGGTCGAGTTACCGAATTCAACCAAAGTGCAAGCATACGTCTTATCGCGAAAAATATTGGATAAGATTGTGTTACTGGCCAGTCGAGCCCAGTTACCATTAGAGGCCATTCTTCCTGAAGACGATATTTGGGGAGAGACTGCGGGTGAACTAGGAAACTTCCTATTATTACAACGCAGTGTGCGTGGTCATTTCCGTATAAGCGCTTTTGTCGAAAATACTATTGCGTTCCACCGCTCTATTCGCAGTGTGACGCCACCGTTAACGGGGGTTCCGTCTAGCGATTTACAGATGGACAGTCTGTCGTTAGAACTGCAACGTTCGATTGATTATCTTTCATCTCAGTTACGCCACGTGCAATTACATCAATTGAAAGTGTGCTGTGATGAAGAGGATGAGAGCGAGCTTGTTCAGGCTCTGAACTACCGTTTAAGTACTAAGGTTTCACCGTTATTACCACCAGAACATGAGCTATCAGGACATGTTTTGGCTGACACTGCGGCTACTTCAAATACTCGACGCGTCAACTTATATCCCGATTACTTAAAGCCGAAAAAAGAGCTCCTGACGCTAAAAAATATCGCGTTATCTTGGGGCGTTGCGGCGGCTGCAATTCTATTTTCTTACGGTTATGTCACTTGGCAGAGCAGCGGTTTGGAAGATGAGATTGCTATTGTAAAAAGTAAAGGCGATATCATGAAGTCAGAGCTTGAACGTTATCAAGTCAAGCTACGTAAACATCAACCTGACAATAATAAGCTGGCAGCTAAAGCCCGCTTAGAGCGTGAAGTCAAGGCGAAGCGAGACTCGCTTAAAGCTGTCGGGAAATACGATGACTCGCAACGCACGGGTTACTCTGGCGTGATGCAATCATTAGCGAAGCTAGGAAACCAAGAAATTTCTTTGTCCGAAATTCGAATCAATACCCATACCTTAGACCTGAAGGGGCTAGCGAAAAAACCGAGCTCAGTGCCAAATTGGGTCAGCCAATTTAAAAACGAAATTAGCTTGGTTGGTCGAACGTTTGACGACGTCAAAATAGGTCGAAATGATAAGGATATTGTGACGTTTGAACTATACCCATTCAACTTGAAGATGCAGGTTTCAATATCTGAAAGTTATCCGTAATTCTGGATGACAATGAGCCTGCAA